>CAZQSU010000257.1:0-1510 GCA_964595905.1 uncultured Iamiaceae bacterium | reverse complement strand
GGTTGCGCATAGGTCGAACGGATCGTTGTAGATTGAGTGGCGCTTCGGGCGTGTCATCGGAAGAGGTGACGTGCCAGACTGGGAGAAGAACGAGGGAGTCACCAATGAAGCTCGATGTGGTGATCGTGACGTACAACTCTGCGTCGCGGCTGCCGGAAGTCCTGGATTCGTTGCCGGGCGACGTACAAGTGATCGTGGTCGACAACGCCTCGACCGACGGCTCGGCCGATGTGGCCGAGGCGCTGGGGGCGACGGTCGTGCGCGGCTCGGTGAACGCGGGGTTCGCGGCCGGGTGCAACCGGGGTGCCGCGTTGGGGCACGCGAAGACGATTCTGTTCCTGAATCCCGACGCGGTGATCGACGCCGACGCACTCGAACGGCTCGCCGACGTGTTCTACGACGATCCGCAGATCGGCGTGGCGTCTCCGCGCTTGGTGTACACGCATGGGCACAAGCAGCGGGTGCAGTGGCCGTATCCGAGCGCGGCGGGGGCGTGGCGTGAGGCGCTCGGGCTGCACGACCGGGTCGAGGAGTCCGACGAGGGGTTCGTGATCGGCGCGTGCTTCGCGGTGCGACGTGAGGCGTTCGAGGCGGTCGGCGGGTTCGACGAACGGTTCTGGCTGTACGGCGAAGAGGCCGATCTGTGCCGCCGGATCGAGGATCTGGGTTGGACGGTCCGCCGCATCCCCTCCGCGGCCGCGATCCACGAGGGTGGCGCGTCGGCCGGCGACGACCCGGTCGAGAACACGGTCGTGTTCGAGCATTTCATGCGCGGCGGCGAGCACTTCGTCGGCAAGCACGGTGGTCGCGGTGCGCTGGCGTCGTACCGGGCGGCGAATCTGGTCGGGTCGCTCGGCCGGGGGTTGCTGGGCGTCGGTCAACGCAGCGCGGAGCATCGTCGCCGCGCGGCGCGTCTGGCTCGCACGTCGGTGACCGCGCCGATGCAGGTCGATCTCGACTCTCCGGCGACCGCAGCGCCGGGCAAGGGCCTGGTCGTGTGTTCGCTCGAGGCCTGGGACGAGGTGTGGCGCCGCAATCAGTTCTTCGTGCGTGAGTTGCTCGAGAGGGATCCCGACCTGCGGGTGCTGTTCGTCGAACCGGCTTTCGATGTGGTGCATGAGCGGCGTCGTGGGTCGGGGCGCACCCGTGCCCGCGGGCTTCGACCGGTGGAGGGTGAAGGGCGGATCATCCGCTTCGAGCCGGTGAAGTGGCTGCCGCGCAAACTCGGCACGGCGGCCGACGACTGGCGCGACGAACAGGTGCTCGACGCGGTGCGCGACCTCGGTTTCGTCGATCCTCGACTGTGGGTCAACGATCCGAGCTATGCGTCGCTCGCCGACCGGGTCGACTGGCCGGCGGTGTACGACATCACCGACGACTGGACCGAGGTCGCGGATGCGGCTGAGGCCGAGAAGGTGCGTGAGTGGGAGGCGAGACTCTTCGAGCGCTGCGAGGCGGTGACGGTGTGCTCGCCCGGGTTGCTCGAGTCACGCAAGCCCCAGCGCGGTGA
>CAZQSU010000256.1:0-1519 GCA_964595905.1 uncultured Iamiaceae bacterium | reverse complement strand
CCGTCGCCCCCTCGCGGTACATGGGCCACTACGTCGCGGGCCACCTCGCCACCGGCCTGGGAATCGCCATCGCACTCTCCAGTTCGGGTCGGGGCACGACGGCCACCGTGGACGTGCCCCGCGACTTGATCGCGGCATCGGCCGGCGACGTCCCGCCTACCCCGGCACCGGCACCGGCCGAGGACCAGGGCGACTTCCGACCGCCGGCGCCGCCGCGGGCACCCCAGGGGGCGTCGCTCGGTTCGTTGCTGGCCACCCACCGACGCGTCTCGGGCGAGGCCGAGGACGAGTCCGGCCCGGGGGACGACGCGCCGGAGCGTGACGCAACTCACACCTGAGCCGAAAGCATCATTCGGTCCCGGCCACAGGCGCGGGCCGGGCAGGCAGCCTAGGGTACGTTCAAGGCAAGGAGGGACCATGAACGTCGAAGGCTCGCAGTCTCAGCGGCGCACCTCGATCCGGACCAAGTTGCTGGTCGGGCTCGCGGTGCCGGTCGTGTTCGTCGCGCTCATCAGCGGATTCCAGGTGCGCAAGGCCCAGAACAATCTGAGCCAGACCCGACGCGAGGTCACCCTCGCACTGGCGGCCGGTGGTCCGACCACCTACATCACGGCTTTGTTGGACGAACGCAACATCACCGCGCTGGAGCTCCTCGGCCTGCAGGACGCGGTCAAGCTCGACCGGGTGTCGAGCGCCGCCCAGGCGCGGAGGACCACCGGCGCTGCGCAGGCCGAGTTCGCCAGGTCGCTGGACGAGGGCGGATCGCAGGTGCAGCAGCTCTTCGGCCTGACCTTCGACCGGGCCAAGTCCCAGCTCGCCCGCCTGCGCAAGGCCGCGGATGCGATTCCCGCTTCCGAACGCAACACCGACAACCCGAAGGCGGAGGGGATCTACGACAGCTATTCACTGCTCATCGGCCGGTTCCACCGTGCCAATGCGAACGCGGTACGACAGATCGACGACGCCCAACTGCGCAACCGGGCCGATTCGATCGCCTCACAGACCCAGTCGTCCGATCTGTTGTCGCTCATGTCCAGGACCGCGGCGCTGAGCTTCATCCAGGACATCGGCATCGACGAACAGTTGCTGACCCAGGAGCGCTTCACCCAGTACCAGACGGCGAAGACGCGCGCGATCGACGACCTCGCCGGAGATCCCAAGGCGCGGTCGGTGATGCGGGGCTTCTACGAGCGGCCCACGATGAAGCGGTTCGAGACCACCATCAAGAAGTTCGCGAACCAAGGCGTCGTCGGGAATCCGCCGCCCGGGCAGACCGCCGACATCGACGCGGTCACCCAGCTCATCGCGGACGCCGCCGACGTGAAGTACCCGAACGGAACCGACGCGTGGCAAGCGGCCCGGGCCTCGTTGCAGGACCGCGGCGACACGTTGATCTCCGCGGCGCAGACGAGTCGGAACTGGTACGTCGCCGTGTTTCTGCTGGCGACCCTCGTGTCGTTGCTCCTGGCGCTGGTGATCGCCCGGTCGATCGCGCGGCCCCTGCTGTCGATCGCCACCC
>CAZQSU010000255.1:0-1533 GCA_964595905.1 uncultured Iamiaceae bacterium | reverse complement strand
AACCCATCGTCGACGCGCTCCACGGGATCGGCGCGGACGTCGGATCGGTCGTCACCGCCACCGGCACCTACGACCAGACCTCCAAGACGTTCATCCTGACGGTCAAGAGCGATCTCGGCCTCGCCGGCGACAAGCTGTTCGAGACCGAGTCGGGGGTGTCGCTCGCCTTCGACAACGCCTTCATCAAGATCTCGGTGGCGCCGAGCGACGTGAGCATCGCCCTGGGCACCCAGATGACCCTGCACGTTCCCGCACTCACCGACGACGGGCACGCCTCCGACGTGCAGCTCACCGGCCAGATCAGCCTCGGGTTGACCGCGTTCAACATCAGCCTGCAGATGGGCGACTGCGACAACACCGACCATGGCTGGGACGACGCGTTCGGCATCGACGGCCTCGACATCGCCTGTGCGGCGATCCAGGGAGGCGTCGGGTTCGGCGCCGGAATCCCCAAACCGAACGTCGGGCTGCTCGGCAACATCACGAGCCTGCCCGACCCGGTGGCCGACGCGATCGGCTACCGCAACGGGTCGCCGATGAACTTCGCGTTCAACCTCGACCCGCTGCTGCTCAGCATCGAGATCGGCACCAAGGACTCCGACGACGTGGCGCTCGCCCCGCTGTCGATCATCGGCGCCCCCGATGCGATCCAGGTCCGCTACGCGAACCTGTACGTCGCCACCGAGCAGGTGACCATCGGCCAGACCACCTTCCAGCCGGGCTTCCAGGTGGCCTTCCAGGGGTCGATGCTGGGAGTCGACGTCGACGTGCTGGCCCGGGTCGACCCGACGATCCCCAAGCTGAAGTTCCATCTGAAGACGTCCGCGATCGATCTCGGGCCGCTCACGATCGGGCCGGTCTCGGTCGATCTGGAGGCCTCCAAGACCAGCTTCTCGTTCGATCTCGACGGCCACGTCGGCCTCGGCCCGGGTGAGGTGAACCTCGGGCTGGTCAAGGTCGGCGGCGAACTCTCGGCGAACGCCCGGATGAAGCTCCGACTCACCGAGATCGAGGCGTACCTGAACGGCAAGGTGGCGGCCTGGGTCGCGGCCTACCTGCCCCACGACGTGTGCTGGGAGGTGTTCATCCCGTATCCGTGCGACTGGGACTGGGACAAGACCGGCTTCAGTGTGCAACTGCGTGACACCGGGTTCTCGTTGAACGGCGACGGGATCACCGTCAAGGTCGACGGGTATTCGTTGACCCTGCCCTTCGAATCGGTCGGCGATGTCATCTCCCTGGTGTCGACCACCACGGACGACGCCGAGGTGACGCCGGCGGTCGGCTCGACCGCGAGTGGAGGGGGTGGTGCATTGCCCGCGTCGGCAGGTCTGGATGCCGCGGCGATGGTCCGCGCCGCGGCGGCGGCGGAGCCGACCGACGCCGGCCCCCCGACGACCCTTCCCGAGGGCATCGACCCGGCGCACCCCTACATCAAGCCGCTTCCCGACGGCGGGGCGGTCAAGACGACCGTGCCCGGGGGCAAGGCGACGGTCGTCCCGCTCGGTCAGGACGTCCCGGCCGCGAAGAGCG
>CAZQSU010000254.1:0-1559 GCA_964595905.1 uncultured Iamiaceae bacterium | reverse complement strand
TGGGCCAACGCCGATAGAGCACCTGCTTTCCGGTCCGCGCGCGGGCGGCGACGCGCTCCATGGTGAGGCGCGAGTAGCCGACCTCGCTGAGCTCGTCCCACGCAGCCTGTAGCAGCGCGTCCTCCAGTTCCGCACCGCGCCGTCGCGATGGGTGGGTGGACTCCGTCATGACCACACTCCTGTGAGAGACAGACCGTCTCTTAGCGATGGTACTATCGATCGAGTAAGAGACCAACCGTCTCTATCATCGTGCTCGCCGGAGACCCCGCGGCGCGGGGCCGTCCGACTCGACGCCGGCACTGTTCGATTCCGACAACGCATGGGATGAGTGATGGGACAACCACAAGAACCTGGGGGTCCGCCCACGGCGCGCGCGACCACATCGGCGGCGGCCGTCGAGCTGCGGAACGTGACGCGCACCTATGGAAAGCGCAACACCGAGGTCCGGGCGCTGGACGCGGTGAGCATCGCCTTCCCGGCCGCGAGCTGGACGGCAGTGATGGGGCCGTCCGGCTCCGGAAAATCCACCCTGCTGCACTGTGCGGCCGGACTCGAACCCGTCACCAGGGGTGAGGTATTCCTCGCCGGTACCGACATCACCGCGGCCACCGACGAGCAGCTGACCGCGCTCCGGCGCGACACCGTCGGTTTCGTCTTCCAGAATTTCAACCTCATCGGTGCCCTCACGGCCGAGCAGAACGTGGCCCTCCCCCTGCGTCTCGGCGGACAACACGTGTCGCCGACCGTGGCGCGGGACGCCTTGGCGCACGTCGGGCTCGCCGACCGTCGTCGGCACCGCCCTCGCGAGCTCTCCGGGGGACAACGGCAACGCGTCGCGATCGCGCGAGCGATGGTCACCCATCCGGCCGTGCTTTTCGCCGACGAGCCCACCGGGGCGCTCGACTCGTCGGCAGCGAGATCCGTCCTGGGCCTGCTCCGCGGAATGGTCGCCGACTCCGGCCAGAGCATCGTCATGGTCACCCACGACCCGGCGGCCGCGGCGAGCGCCGATTCGGTGATGTTCCTGTCCGACGGGCGCATCGTGGATCATGCCCATCGCCCGACGGCCTCCGAGGTCGCGGCGCGGCTCGCGGCCCTGGAGAAGTGATCGGCGTGTTCCGACTTTCCTGGGCCACGTTCCGCGAACAATGGCAACTCTTCCTGGGATCGATCGTGATGGTCGCGATCGGTGTCGCGCTCGTGCAGTCGTCGCTGCTGATCGTCGTCACGTTGGCGACCGGAAAGCCCGCAGCGGACCTGCCCGTCATGCAACGCGCGCAGGTGATGGATAGCCACCTGCTGGCAATCCCGGTCGTCGGGATCACCTTGGCGCTGGCGGCCTTTTTGACCATCTTCATCGTCGGCTCGACGTTTGCCTTCACCGTCGCCCAACGGCACCGGGACCTCGCGCTGTTGCGACTGACCGGCGGCAGCCGCACGCAGGTGCGCAGGCTCCTGCTGTCCGAGGCAACCCTGCTCGGGATCATCGGCACCGCCATCGGCATCCCACTGGGCTTGGCCGCGATGCGGCTCGAGGTGTGGCTGCTCGTGACGTTCGA
>CAZQSU010000253.1:0-1562 GCA_964595905.1 uncultured Iamiaceae bacterium | reverse complement strand
GGACTTCAAGCTGCTGAACTCGCGCACCGTGTACGAGAACGTGGCCTTCGCCCTCGAGGTGATAGGCCGACCCAAGCACGTCATCGAAGCCCAGGTGCCGGCCATCCTCGACCTGGTCGGCCTCGCCAAGAAGACCGACAACATGCCCCACGAGCTCTCAGGTGGTGAGCAGCAGCGCGTGTCGATCGCCCGGGCGTTTGTGAACCGGCCGTTGATCCTGCTCGCCGACGAACCGACCGGCAACCTCGACCCGACCACGTCGGTGGGCATCATGCGCCTGTTGGACCGCATCAACCGGACCGGCACCACCGTGGTCATGGCCACGCACGACCGGGCGATCGTCGACACGATGCGCCGCCGGGTGATCGAACTGGACCGGGGTCGCATCATCCGCGACCAGGCACGCGGCGTGTACGAATAGAGACGAGCGATGGCCATCAAACTCGACTACGTCGTCCGGGAGACCGGACACAGCCTCAAACGCAACTTCACCCTGTCGCTCGCGTCGATGCTGACCGTCGCGGTGTCGCTCGCCCTGGTGGGCTCCGCCTTCGTGGTGCGCGCGGCCGTGCAGCATTCCACCGCAAGGTGGACCGGCGACGTCCAGTTCATCGTCTTCATGAAGCCCGACGCGTCGTCCGCGCAGATCTCCGCGGTGCGCAACGCGCTCGATCCCGAGAAGAACACCCAGATCGCGAAGGTCACGTTCTTCGACAAGCAGCGCGCCTACAAGGAGTTCCGCGAGGTCTTCCGCGACGATCCGGTGCTGCTGTCGACGTCGCGCCAGGCCGACATGCCCACGTCGTTCCGGGTGAAACCCGCGATCAAGAACGCCGAGCTGATCAACCAGATGGGCCAGCAACTCAAACAGGCACCCGGGGTGTACACCGTCGAGTTCGCCTACGACACGGTGAAACAGATCGAACGCGTCTCGAAGTTGATCTCGACGGTGATCCTGGCCACGGCGCTGTTCCTGCTCGCCGCGGCCGGACTGTTGATCCTCAACTCGATCCGGATGGCGATGTTCGCGCGGCGGCGTGAGATCGAGGTGATGAAGCTCGTGGGTGCCACCAACTGGTTCATCCGTGTGCCGTTCATGTTCGAAGGACTGATCCAGGGCCTGATCGGTGCGCTCCCTGCCGCGGTCGCGGTCTGGTTCCTCGGTACCCGGATCAACAACTCGGGCAGTACCCACTCGTCGGTCGCGATCCTGCAGGGGTTGTACGTGTCGGGCGGTGAGGTCTGGACGGTGATCATCGCGATGATCGTCATCGGTTGCCTCGTCGGTGTGGTCGGTTCCGCCGTGGCCGTCACCCGATTCCTCGACGTGTGAGCGCGCCGCACCGCACCACGGTTCGGGCCGTTGCCCGTCGAAGTGGCAAAATGCTCGGAGCGTCGCCCCGTTCTGGTGTGGTGCTCACCATCACGCATCGACGCTCGACTCGAGCTGGAGGATTCTGTGGGTTTCAAAGTCGGTGACCGGGTCGTCTACCCGCATCACGGCGCAGCGATCATCCGCAAGCGCGAGAAGATCGAGCGGGAAGGCAAGAAGGTCGACTACC
>CAZQSU010000252.1:0-1594 GCA_964595905.1 uncultured Iamiaceae bacterium | reverse complement strand
ACGATCACGTCGACCGAGTCGTCGGCGTCGGCATCGGCGACCGCGCCCGACAGATCGGTCAACAACTGCGACGACAGCGCGTTGCGGGCGTCTGGCCGGTTCAGGGTGACGAGCGCGACCCGGTCACGGGTCTCGACGGTGACGACATCGGACATGGCGGCACTCCATTCGGGTCGATCCACCGCCCCGTCGGTGCCGGCGGGGCGTGGTGGTCACCGTAGCCGTGCGTGTGACCGCGGCGCGTCGGGCACACCTCGGTCAACCCCACTGGGACTTGCCGAAGCGGTACCCGACCGAGCGCACCGTCGAGATCAGGTTCGCATGGGGCTCGCCGAGCTTCGCCCGGAGCCGCCGTACGTGGACATCGACGGTGCGGGCGCCGCCGTAGTACTCGTAGCCCCAGACCTGGCCGAGGAGCACCTCGCGGGTACACACCCGACCCGGTCGCTGCGCGAAGTACTTGAGTAGTTCGTACTCCATGTAGGTCAGGTCGAGCGGTCGACCGTCGAGCATCGCCTGGTAGGTGGCCGGATTGATCATGAGCGGTCCGTAGACGATGAGCGCGTCGGCATCGTCGTCGCGATCGTCGCCCGACCGCGCCAGGCGCTCCAGACGGAGCGTGAACTCGTCGGGCCGCAGCGGTGCCACGCAGAACTCGGTGAACATCTCGGCGTGCCGGGCGAGGCGACTCACGTCCGACTCGCCGACCACCACCAGCACGGGCACGTCGGGCAGATCGGCACGCAGGTCCTTCGCGAACCCGACCACCTCGTCGAGCGACCGCTCGCCCACCAACACGGCGACCGACCATCCCTCATCGGGCCGGAGGCGGCGCTCCACAGAGGCCGAATCGACCGGCTGGAAGGGGTGGCCGGTGCTCTTCAGGGCGCGCGCGACCTCGATCGGCGGATCGGGGAACACCAGCGTCGGGCCCACGATCAGATTCTCTCATGCTGCGAGGCTCGACTCATCGCCCGGTTCACCAGGTCTGCAGATACCGCTCGAGTTCGAAGGGCGTGACCTGGGCGCGGTAGTCGGCCCATTCGGTGCGCTTGTTGCGCAGAAACCACGTGAAGATGTGGTCACCGAGGGCCTCACGCACCAACTCGGAAGATTCCATGACGTCGAGCGCCTCGGCGAGCGACTGGGGCAGCGGGCGGATGCCCCGCGCCGCCAGTTCGGCATCGGACACCAACGACAGGTCGTCGTCGGTGCGGGCGGGCAACTCGTAGCCCTCGTCGACGCCGCGCATCCCCGCCGCCAGCAGGAGCGAAAACGCCAGGTACGGGTTGCACGCCGGGTCGGGTGAGCGGTACTCGAGGCGGACCGAGTCCTCCCGACCGGGCCGTGTCGGCGGCACCCGGACGAGTGCCGAGCGGTTGCTGCGGGCCCAGGTCACGTACGACGGGGCCTCCGATCCGGTCACCAGGCGCTTGTAGGAGTTGACGAGCTGGTTGGTCACCGCGGTGATCTCCGCGGCGTGGTGCAACAGCCCGGCGACGAAACAGCGGGCGGTGCTCGACAACTGCAGGGGGTCGGCCGGGTCGGCGAACAGGTTGCGGTCGTCGTCGAACAGCGACAGGTGGATGTGCAT
>CAZQSU010000251.1:0-1600 GCA_964595905.1 uncultured Iamiaceae bacterium | reverse complement strand
CGTAGTACGTCGTGCCGCCGACCACGATCCCGGCGTCGCCGATCCCTTGGAACGGCTGTTGGATGTCGACGTAGTACGAGCCGGGCGCCACACCGTTGAACGAGTAGGCCACATAGGTCTGATTCGCCGGAAGTGTCACGGCCACCGACGCAACCGGCGTCGTGTTCCGATCGGGCGACGCGTAGAGATACGCGTACGCGGTCCCACTGGTGGGCAGATCGAACGGCGACGAAGCCGACAGCGTGTGGCCGTCCATCAGGTTCATCCGCACGTTCACCGAACCGGTCGTCGGACCGGCAACGGTCGTCCCGGGCGATGCGGCCGCGGCGACGCTGGGCAACGCGACGACGGCGACCGCGGCGGCGGCCGCGGCGCCTCCGAGTTGGATGACCCGGCGGCGGCTCCAGGCGTCGGTGGTCACCACCCCCAACTCGACGAGGCCGGCCATCGCCGTCTCGAGATGGGCGGGCACGACGTCGATGCCGCGTCGGGCGAGCCCGAAGGCTTCGGCGTCGGCACCCATCAGCAGCAACGCCTGCTCCCGGCCGGGCACGAGCACCAGATAGTCACCGTCGAGCGCTTCGACGTGCAGATCCGTGACGACTTCGAACTTCATGATTTGCATTCCCTCCCTCGCTACCGGAGTGTCAGGTCCCTCCGGCTGGACACATGGTGCCCTTATCGTTACCGGATTTGCCGCGCCGAGTCAACGATTTTCTCGAACGCCCAGGATTTCGAGACCCCGGAAGCCGTCGACCACGGCACCGCCGGTCGCGGCGCCGTCAGAAATAGACGATCTTCTCCGCCGCGGCCTCGGCCGCGTCCAGATCATCGGTGTAGGCACCGGTGGAGAGGTACTTCCAGCCGGCGTCGGCGACGATGAACACGATCACACCCGACTCGATCCGACCGGCGACCTTGGCGGCTCCGGCCATCGCCGCGCCACCGGAGATCCCGGCGAAGATCCCCGCTTCGGCGACGAGACGCCGCGCCCACTCCAGCGATTCGCGGGGCCGCACGATCGACTTGCCGTCGAGCAGCTCGAGCCCACCCCACTTCTCGAACACCGGCGGAATGTAGCCGTCGTCGAGGCTGCGAAGGCCCTCGACGAGCTCACCCGAAGGCGGCTCGACCGCGAAGATCTTCACCTCCGGGCGTTGTTCTTTGAGATAGGTGCCCACGCCCATGAGCGTGCCCGAGGTGCCGAGACCGGCGACGAAGTGGGTGATGTCGGGGACGTCCGCGAGGATCTCGGGGCCGGTGCTCTCGTAGTGCGCCCGCGGGTTCGCCTCGTTGCCGTACTGGTACAGGAACGCCCAACTCGGGTGTTCGTCGGCCAGGGCCTGCGCCTTGCGGACCGCCCCGTTGGACCCTTCGGCGCCCGGCGAGAGGATCACCTCGGCGCCGAACACCTCGAGCAACTGGCGACGCTCGATCGACACGTTCTCGGGCAGGACGATCTTGAGGTGGTAGCCCCGCATCCGGGCGATCATCGCCAACGCGATGCCCGTGTTGCCCGAGGAGGGCTCGATGATCGTCTGACCCGGACGCAGCGTGCCGTCGGCCTCGGCCTCGTCGATCATCGCCTTCGCGATGCGGT
>CAZQSU010000250.1:0-1624 GCA_964595905.1 uncultured Iamiaceae bacterium | reverse complement strand
CTCGTCACGGGTGGTCTGGAAGATGTGGTAGTCCTCGATCCAGTCCGAGTGCGGGCGCGGATCCGCGAAACGACGCTCGGCCAGTTCCGCGTAGGAGTCGCGGAACAGGAAGAACTCGAGCTCCGCGCCGATCGCCGGTTCGAATCCGGCGGCGCGGGCCCGGTCGACCTGGGCGCCGAGGATCTGGCGTGGCGACACCGCGATCGGTGATCGGTCGGCCTCGTCGACGATGTCGCACAACACCAGCGCGGTGGCATCGAGCCAGGGCACGATCCGCAGCGTCGACAGGTCGGGCACGAGGCTGATGTCGCCGTAGCCGGTGTCCCAGTTCGCGAACGCGAACCCGGGCAGCGGGGTCATCTCGACGTCGACGGCCAGCAGGTAGTTGCACGCCTCGACGCTGTGCTCGGCGATCTCGTCCAGGAAGAACCAGCCGGTCACCCGCTTGCCGACGAGACGACCCTGCAGATCGGTGGCCGCGACCAACACGGTGTCGATCGAACCGTCAGCGACCGATTCCCGCAACTCGTCGAGGGTCAGCATCCCGCGCAGCGCCGTCACGCTCCGGCCTCCGGGGTCACGTACGCGGCGGTGATGCCACCGTCGATGATGAGCGCCTGGCCGGTCATGAACGACGACTCGTCCGATGCCAGGAACAGCGCGCCGTTCACCATCTCCTCGGCGGTGCCGAAGCGGCCCATCGGGATGTGCACGAGGCGACGTTGCCGCTTCGCTTCATCGGAGAGGAACTTCTCGAGCAACGGGGTGAGCACCGGTCCGGGGCACAGGGCGTTGACACGCACCCCACGTTGGGCCTCGCACACTGCCATCTCCCGGGTCATCGCCAGCACGGCGCCCTTGGAGGCGGTGTAGGCGACCTGAGGAGTGGCCGCCCCCATGAACGCGACGAACGAGGCGACGTTGATGACCGAACCGTGCCCGGAGGCGCGCAGGTGCTCCAGCGCGGCCCGCACGCACAGCCATGATCCCTTGACGTTCACATCGAGGGTGCGCTCCCAGGTCGACACGGGCGTCTCGGTGGTGTCGCCGTCGTCGCCGGGTGAGATCCCGGCGTTGTTGTAGAGGATGTCGATGCCGCCGAAGGCGAGTGCCGCTTCGGCCACGGCCGCGGTGATCGACGTCTCGTCTGACACGTCCGCGACCAACGCCTGGGCTTCACCGCCCGCCGCCCGGACCGCTTCGACGGTGGCCTCCGGTGCTTCGAGGTCGAGCGCCGCGATGCGGGCGCCCTCGGCGGCGAAGCGTTCACACGCCACCCGCCCCATGCCGCTGGCTGCGCCCGTGATGAGTGCCACCTTCCCGTCCAGCCTTGTCATAGAACTCCTTCGTCGTCTCACCACGTGAGGTGGCCCGGATGCCCGAGAATCAGGGTCGCGCCGGCTACGGCGCCGATGCGGCAGCCTACGCGACCGTGCCGCCGCTCTTGGTGCCAGTCGATCTGGATGACCGCTGCTGCGAGGACGCTCAGCCGACCGAGTTGCTCGAACCGATCACGGCTCGAACGTCGAGGCGAGCGAGCACGCGCCTGACCATCCCCGGTGATCTCTCCACCGGTGCTTCATCACCACTCACACCCACCACCAACCAAAGCCGCAGCAGACCC
>CAZQSU010000249.1:0-1637 GCA_964595905.1 uncultured Iamiaceae bacterium | reverse complement strand
CGAAGGCGAGCGCTCCGAAGGCGCCGTGGGTGGCGGTGTGGGAGTCGCCGCAGACGACGGTCATGCCGGGCTGGGTGAGGCCTTGCTCGGGGCCGATGATGTGGACGATACCCTGGCCGGGGTCGCCCATCGGGTAGAGCCGGATGTCGAATTCGTCGCAGTTCGCGGCGAGCACGTCCATCTGCTTGGCCGAGATCGGGTCGGCGACGGGCACCGACAGGTCGGTGGTGGGCACGTTGTGGTCCATGGTCGCCACGGTGAGGTCCGGACGGCGGACGCCACGCCCGGCCATTCGGAGCCCGTCGAAGGCCTGCGGGCTGGTCACCTCGTGGACGAGGTGCAGGTCGACATAGAGCAGATCGGCGCCGTCGGCCTCGCCCACCACGTGGGCGTCCCAGACCTTCTCGCTGAGGGTTCTCGGTTCGGTCATGTCGTACTCCGTGCTCCCAGTGCGCTTCGATGTTTCATATGTTGAGATGCTAGTCTCGTCATGTGGAACCCATGCTAAGAGGTTGCGCCAACCGGCGCAACCGACCAATGAACACCGTGGTGTGTCTCCAAGCGCAGCTTGGAGATCGTCAACCGTGAGCAGTGACAGACGTGAGTTGACCGCGAAGCCTGTCAGCGGAGTCGGTGTCGTCGACAAGTCTGTCAGCATCCTGGACGCGGTGCAGACCGGGGCCCGGACCCTGAACGAGGTGGTCGATGCGACCGGTCTGTCGCGGGCGACCGCTCACCGGTTGGCCAGCGCGCTTTCGGTGCACGGCCTGTTGCGCCGCACCGGCGACGGCGGCTTCGCGCTCGGCTGGCGACTCGTCGTACTGGGCCGGGCCGCGGAGACCGACCACGGTCTGGTCGAGGCCGCCGGGCCGGTGCTCGACGCGTTGCGGGACGCGACGGGTGAGTCGGCCCAGCTCTACGTGCGTGACGGCGACCAGCGGGTCTGCGTGGCGGTGTCCGAATCGCCCCACGGGCTGCGCACGATCGTCGGGGTGGGCGCGGTGCTCCCGCTGGACCAGGGCTCGGCCGGTCATGTACTCCTCGGGGAGACCCCAGGTGAGGGCTGGGTGGCGAGTGTCGCCGAACGCGAGGTGGGGGTCGCCTCGGTCAGTGCGCCGGTCCGGGGAGTCGGTGGTGAGATCCTCGCCGCGATCGGCGTGTCGGGCCCGATCGAGCGGGTCACCCGCCACCCCGGCGAGCGCTACGGGACTGCCGTGGTCGAAGCCGCTCGAGCGCTGGAGGAGCGGCTCGGTCGGAATTCAGCCGTCGGTTGATCGGGGCCGACGGATCGCCTCAGTCGACGGCGACGACCTCGACCTGGAGCGTTGCGCCGGTCGGTGTCTCGTAAGAAACCGTGTCACCGGCGGCGTGGCCACGCAGGGCTTCGCCGAGCGGCGACGAGGTCGACATCACCTCGTAGTCGTCGTGGCGCTCCTCGATCGACCCCAGCAGGTACTGCTCGGTCTCGTCTTCGGCGTCGCCCTCGTAGCGGATCGTCACCACCGATCCGGGCACCACCTTTCCGCTCGAGTCGGCCTCGACGATGTGCGCGTTCTCGAGCGTCTGGGCCAGGTGCGCGATGCGCCCCTCCATCTTGCCCTGCTCCTCCTTGGCGGCGTGGTAGTCGCCGTTCTCGG
>CAZQSU010000248.1:0-1745 GCA_964595905.1 uncultured Iamiaceae bacterium | reverse complement strand
TCCAGGTCTCCCGGGCCCACCCCGACCGCGTCACCGGCGTCCTGGCCGTCAACCCACTCACCGAAGCCTCCTTCGGCGGGGGCGGCATCGGTTTCGTCCACAAGATGAAGCACGTCGCCGCCGGGCCGGCACGGTCGCTCCGGTCAGTCTCCCGCAGGATCGGGATCCCCGCACTCGTCGGCTCACCGACGCTGCGGTTCCAGTTGGGCCGCAAGGGCGTGGCCAAAGGGCTCCAACACGACCCCGAACTGCTCGCCTGTCAGTTCCGCGCCGACCAGATGCCGGCCCTGGTCGACGTCCTCGACGACATGGACGCCTACGGCGAACTCGACACCGCCGAGACGCCCGGTGACGTGCCCATCTGGGTCGCCTGGGGCACCCAGAACCGGGTGCTGTCACGCGCCAAGGCCGCCGGCCTGGAAGATCGTCTCCATGCCGAACGGGTCGAGCTCATCGACGACGCCGGCCATCTCGCGATGCTCGAGGACCCCGACCGGGTCACCGGGCTGGTCACCGAGTTGCTCGATGCCACCGCCACCGTCGAGCAGGCGTCATGACGGGGACCACGAAGACCGATCCGACCGGAGCCGCCGATGCGCCGGCACCGGTGGGGGGACGGATCATGGACCTGCCCGACCGCGTTCGTGAGATCGCCGCGTCCGACCCGAGCCGACTCGCGCTCGTCCACGAACACCGGTGGATCGGCGCCAGGCCGCGGATCACGACCACCACCTATGCCGAGTTGAGCCGGCGGGCCGAAGCGGTCGCCGTGGGCCTCCGGCAGTTCGGCGTCCGCGAGGGCACCCTGTGCTCGTTCATGATCCCGCCGTGTGAGGACGCCATGGTCGCCGCGCTCGCCCTGTGGCGGGTGGGCGCGGTCATGGTCGGCATCGAACCCCACAGCCACGGGTTGCGCAGCGTCGGCAAGTCGATCGCCCGGGTCGGACCCGAGGTCTTCCTGGGCACGCCCGAGGCCCAGGCCGGGCGTCTGGCCTTCGGTTGGGGCAAGCGGACGGTCACCAAGAACATCGTCGTCGGACCGGCGAGGTTGCCGGGGCTGACGACGCTGGCGTCGCTGGAGCGGCCCGTCACCGGTGAGCCGACCCTGCCCGACGTCGACGTCGACGACCCCTGCGTGATCGCCTTCACCACGGGCAGCACCGGCAACCCGAAGCCCACGGTGATGACCCACCGGAACCTCACCGCGATGATCGACGGCGTCGCCGCGCAGTGGCGTCTGGCCGACCACGGCGACGTCATCGACATGCCGACCTTTCCGATCTTCTGGATCATCGGTCTGTTCCACGGGGGCACGGTCGTGGTGCCACCGATGAACTTCGCGACCAAGGGTCCCGGCTCCGCCGACCCCGCCAAGCTGGTCGCGACGATCCAGCGGCACCGGGTGGCCTCGTTCTTCGGATCGCCCGCGGTCCTGACCAACCTGGCCCGCTACTGCGCCGACAACGGGGTGAAGCTGGCGAGCATCAAGCGCATCGTCGCCGGCGGCGCCGAGGTGTACGGCCCCCTGTACGCCGCGGTGAAGAACATGCTCGTCGACGGCGAGATCTACTCGAACTACGGTGCCACCGAAGCGCTCCCCATCGCCGAGATCGCCGGTGCGACCGTCCTGGGCGAGACCTGGGCCCGCACCGAGGCGGGGGAGGGGCTGTGTGTGGGCGACCCGCTCGCTCACGTCGAGGTCCGCATCGTCGACATCGTCGACGGGCCGATCGCCACGATGGACG
>CAZQSU010000247.1:0-1753 GCA_964595905.1 uncultured Iamiaceae bacterium | reverse complement strand
CTGTTCCCCGACCTGATGGCGACGACCCAGGCGATCCTGGGCCTCGCCGGCCAGGCGTTGCCGTTCCGTCCGGTGCCACCGCAGGCGACGACCACCACCACCAGCACGACGACGACATCGGTCCCGGCCACCTCGAGCACGACCGTGCCGACGGGCACCGATGATCCGGTGGCGCCGGTGGCCACGCCGGTGTCGGCCACACCCACCTACGCCGGCTGAGCGTTCGATCCGTGGCCACCGTGAGGTTCCGCGGCCTCGCTTTGCTCGGAGTGGTGGCGCTGACGGTCGTCGGTGCCACCACCCTCCGGGCACCCGAGCAGGCGGGAGCGGCGACGTGTTCCTCTTCTGCAGCGGGCGACATCTCCGTGGCGGTGGTCATCGACTTTGGATCAGCGTCTGGAGAACAGTCTGGGGTCCTTCCTCAATGCGTCCAGTTGTCGCCGCGGGCGACCGGGATCGTCGCACTCCGGGCTGCCGCATCGTACGCAACCGATTCGAGTCGGAAAATCTGCCAGATCGCGGGAGTTCCAGCGACCTTCGATCCCATCAACTGCTCGGCTCCCCGGAACGGAACTATCTCCTATTGGGCATATTTTCAGGGCCGAGCCGGAGGTTGGACGTACAGCAGCGGAGGGCCCGCTTCACGCCGGGTGAGTTCCGACGTTGTCGAAGGGTGGCGTTTTGTCACTGTCGAAGCAGACGGATCGACTACTGCCGATTCACGTGAGTCGACCCCTAAGCCGAGAAACTTCCTTGATTCTAGTGGTCACCTGAGGTCGTCCTATCTCTGGCAATCGACCTGCATACCAACACCGGCGACATCTCTGCCCGGCCCGGCGGTCCAGTCTGAACCTCGACCGGATCCGATCCCTTCCTCCACGCACGCAGGGAGTGAGGACAATTCCAGATCGACAGGTGCAGCAACCACGACATCCTCCCCGGAAGCAGCATCGTCGACGCAGCGGTCTGGCGCCACCACGTCGACTGCACCGCGGTCGCGTGCACGTTCATCGGATACGGCAGCTCGGCTCACCAGGGACGAGGTCGAGGCGGCGGCGAAAGCATCCAAGCCGCCACCGCGGCCGATCGGTGCGATCGTGGCCGGCGCGGGCGGGGTCGGGGTGGTCGCGCTCGGGCTGGTGGTCGCCACGCGCCGGTCGAGGCGTCGACGACTCCTCGACGACCAGGCCGACTAGTGCCGCGTCAGGCAACATCGGCATGCTGCCACGCCGGTCAGAACCGCCTGTCGCTGCGTCCTCGTCCTCGACGCATTGCGTATGCGCCTTCGTCCTGCGTCCTTGCGACAGGACGATTCTGCCTCGCCGTGGACAGCGCAAACGTTCCCTGACACGGCACTAGGTCGACGTCTGCCCGGCGTCGTCGGGGTCGTCCACGGTGAGATCCTGGCGCGCGGCCCACGGGCTGCGGTCCGGTTCGGCAGACGTGGCGGGTCGCGACAACCGTCGATGGGTCGACAGCAGCGAACTGAGCGACTCGGTCCGGGTCTCGGGCACCGGCGCGGGCGGCGGTGCCGCGGGCTGGAACGTGGCCGCATCCGAAGGTGAGTCGACGACCGGGACCCGGTCGGCCTCCGCGGCGGGGTGGGCGAGGAGGTCTTCGGGTACGTCGACGGTCGCGATGGTTCCCGACCGGCCCGGGTCGTCGGAGGTGGAGGCGAGGGCGACCTGGATGCCGAGTCCGGTGGCGAGGTGGCCCGCGACGTAGTGGCCCATGTACCGCGAGGGGGCGACGG
>CAZQSU010000246.1:0-1760 GCA_964595905.1 uncultured Iamiaceae bacterium | reverse complement strand
GCTCGCCTTCGACCTGGTGGAGTTCGGTGTCGGCGACCGCCCCACCCCTCGCTAGACGGTATGGAGTGACCCACTTGAGTGGTTCCGGTTGAGCGCCGAACTCGCCTCGATGGCTGATTCTGTGCTGTCGCTGGTCGGTGTCAACGTCGTTCATGCTCGCTTCGTTGCGCGTGCTCCACGTTGACGCTGTCCGGCGCGACGGCGGGAGCGGCCGGCTATCGAGGTGGGTCGGCAGGTATTGCGGGCCGGGGCCTCACTCACAAGATTCGTGGGTTACCGAGCAGGGCCCGCCTGCTCGGCCTATCCGACAATTGTGGGAGGCCCCGGTGTTTACCGAGCGTACGAGCGTTGGGCTCGACGTGCACGCCCGGTCGGTCGCTGCGGCGGCGATCGACGGCGTCACGGGCGAGCTGTTCCAGTCCACGTTGACCCCGTCCTATGACCACGTCGAGTCGTGGCTCGCCGATCTGCCGGGGCCGGTCGCGGTGGCCTACGAGGCGGGCCCGACCGGCTTCGGGCTGCATCGGCATCTGACCGCGGCCGGGATCCGGTGCGAGGTCGTCGCACCCAGCAAGCTGCAGAAGCCGGCTGGTGATCGGGTCAAGACCGACATGAAGGACGCCATCCATCTGGCCCGTCTGCTGCGGCTGGACGAGATCACGCCGGTGGCGATCCCGAGCGTCGACCAGGAGGCCGCGCGCGACCTGGTGCGCGCCCGGGAGGACTGTCGTGCGGACCTGATGCGGGCGCGGCACCGGTTGTCGAAGCTGCTGCTGCGGCACGGGATCGTCTACTACGGCGGGGACGCTTGGACCGGCAAGCACGACATCTGGCTGCGCCACGAGGCGCTCGGCCAGCTGACCAGTCGGGCCACCCGGCTGACCTTCGACAACGACTACGAGGCGGTGCTCGCGGTGAAGGCCCGCCGGGATCGACTCGATGCCGCGATCCAGGAGATGGCCGCCGAATCGCAGTTCACCCCCGTCGTGCGCCGGCTGGGGTGTCTGCGCGGGGTCAGCACCCTGACCGGGTTCGGGCTCGCGGTCGAGATCGGCGACTGGCACCGGTTTACCGGCAACTCGATCGGCACCTTCGTCGGGCTCACTCCGAGTGAGCACTCCTCGGGTGAGTCGAAGGTTCGTGGGTCGATCACCAAGACCGGGAACGGTCACGCCCGCCGGCTCCTGGTGGAAGCAGCCTGGCACCACCGGGCCCGCTACCGGGTCGGGAAGACCATGCGGGACCGGTGGGACCTGGCCCCCGCGGCCGCCAGGGTCCGCGGCGATGAGGGCAACCGACGCCTGCACCAGCGGTGGGTGAGGTTCATCGATCGCCGCAAGCGGCACACGATCGCCAACGTGGCCATCGCTCGCGAGCTGGCCGGCTGGTGCTGGTCCCTGGCCGTCATGGAGTAACACCCCACGATCTGCTTCGTCGCCATGCCACAGCAGGTGGCAGCGCGTGGAGCAACCCGCGAGACACCTATGAGCAACCCGTTCCGGGCCACGCTCGTCCCTAGACACGCGGAAGCGCTCCAGCCGAAACGCCCGTCTTGCGGTAACCAACCCGCGCATATCAGTCTGACCCGCGCGTCGCGAAGACACGCTCGCCGCAGTGACCGATCGACGAAGCACGAGGCGCCCGCCCCGCAACCAGCGGGGACGGGCGCCTCACCCTGCCTCTTGACAGAAGGTCACTCCATATCAGGTGTTGGGAATCATGCCGCCGACGACGACGAGCGGCAGGTCGGTGGTGCCTAA
>CAZQSU010000245.1:0-1769 GCA_964595905.1 uncultured Iamiaceae bacterium | reverse complement strand
CTCCGGCGCGCAGCCGGGCCTTCGTGCTCGAACACGACCATACCGCTCTCATCGACGCACGATTTGCCACGCTCGGCTTGACGCTCACCTTCGGTGAGCACGTGGATGACCGCGACGCCTTCGACTCGTCGTCGATCGCCTCGCGGGTCGCCGACCTGCATGCGGCGTTCGCCGACCCGGATGTGTCGGCGATCCTCACCGTGATCGGCGGCTTCAACTCCAACGAACTGCTGCCGCATCTCGACTGGGACCTGATCGGGGCCAACCCCAAGATCCTCTGTGGCTATTCCGACATCACGGCGTTGCAGCACGCGATCCTCACCCGGACGGGCCTGGTCACGTATTCGGGTCCGCACTGGTCGAGCTTCGGCATGCGCGACCACTTCGAGCGGACCCTGGCCTGGTTCACCGAGGCGTTGTTCGACGACGCCGAGATCGAAGTGCGCCCGGCGGCCACCTGGACCGACGACGCCTGGTTCGCCGACCAGGCCGACCGGACCGTCCTGTCGAACGACGGCTGGTGGCCGCTGCGAGAGGGGCGAGCATCGGGTCGGATCGTTGGCGGCAACCTGTGCACGCTCAACCTGTTGCAGGGCACCCCGTTCTTTCCGTCGCTCGACGATGCGCTGCTCTTCGTCGAGGACGACGAGCTGAGCAAGCCGGAGACCTTCGCCCGCGACCTGACGTCGCTGTTGCAGGTGCCCGGAGCCGCCGGGATCGGCGGGCTGGTGGTCGGCCGCTTCCAACAGGCCAGTGCCATGACCAGGGCCCTGCTGGAGGAGATCGTCTCGCGGCAACCCGTTCTCGACGGACTGCCCGTGGTCGCGAACGTCGACTTCGGCCACACCAGCCCGCGTTGCACCTTCCCGATCGGCGGCGAGGTGTCACTGCAGATCGGACCGGCCGAGACCCGGCTCGTCATCACCGCCCACTGAGCGCACGTGCCGCGACCGGCCAGGCAGACCGATGGGCCACAGATCGGGCACGCCGATCGGCACGTCCTCTAGGGTGCGCGCCCATGCGCGTGTCGATCGGTGACTGCCGGCTCTTCGTCGACGTCGACGGCCTCGGGCTCGTGCCCGACGGTCCGACGATGCGTGAGCGTCCCGTGCTGCTCGCCCTGCACGGCGGCCCGGGCTTCGACCACACCAGCTTCAAACCCGCGTTCGGTGAGCTGGCCGACGTCGCCCAGATCGTCTACGTCGACCACCGGGGCAACGGCCGCAGCGACCGCTGCGACCCCTCCACGTGGCAGTTCGACCGGTGGGCCGACGACGTCGTGGCGCTGTGTGAGGTGCTCGGCATCACGCGACCATTCGTCTACGGCGTGTCGTTCGGGTCGATGGTGGCGCTGCACTATGCGGCCCGTCACCCCGGCCATGCCCGCGGGATCATCGCGGACTCCACCGCAGCATTCGCCGACGATGCTGCCGTCGTTGCCGAGTTCGGACGTCTGGGCGGCCCCGACGCGGCCGCAGCCGCGCAGGCCTTCTGGGACGACCCGACCGCCGAGCACACCCTGGCCTACTTCGCGACCTGCATGCCGCTCTACAACCGACGAGCCCGGCCCGACGCCGAGGACGCGAGCGCCCGGATGCTCGAGCACGCCAACCTGGAGCTCTTCCAGTACTGGAGCACCGGCGAGCGACTCACCTACGACTTCCGACCGGAATTCGCGCAGGTGACCTCGCCCACCCTGGTGCTCGCCGGCGAGGACGACCCCATCACCCCGATCGCGGGTGCCCGGGTCGCCGCCGAAGCGCTCGGCG
>CAZQSU010000244.1:0-1833 GCA_964595905.1 uncultured Iamiaceae bacterium | reverse complement strand
GTTGAACACGCCCTCGGGGATCCCGGCCTCGGCCACCAGCTCGGCCAGCAGGAACGCATCGAGCGGGGTCTCCGGCGCGGGTTTGATCACGATCGTCGAACCCGACACGAGCGCCGGCGCGATCTTCGACATCGACACGAACTGGGGCACGTTCCACGGCACGATCGCCCCGACCACCCCGACGGGCTCGCGGCGCACCAGCATCGGGCCGAACACGCCGTCACGGCGCTCTTCGAAGGCGAAGGAGCGGGCGAGATCGACGAAGTACTGCAGCATCACCTGGGGCATGGGTGCCTGCGCCATCTGCGAGAACAGCATCGGCGAACCCATCTCGGCGGTGATGATGCGCGCGAAGTCGTCCAGGTGCGCGCCGTAGAGATCCGCGAGCTTCTGGACGGCCTCGGCACGCTGCACCGGGTCCATCCGAGGCCACGGCCCCGAATCGAACGCCGCCCGTGCCGCGGCGACCGCCCGGTCGACGTCGGCGGCGGTGCCTTCGGGCACCCGACCCACCAACTCGTGCGAGTAGGGCGAGTGCACCTCGATCACATCCGACCCCGCGGGGTCGATCCACTCGCCACCGATGAAGAGTTTCTCGTAGTCCGTCACGCGCGGAGAGTGTAGGCCCGACTGGAACGTGTTGCAGTTTCGACTCGGCGGGCCCGGTCCGTCGTCTGCGACGGTTTCACCGGTGCCTGACGAGCACCTCCTGGGCGAAGGTCGCGACGTGGTTGCCGGCCGTGTCGAACGCGTTGCCCACGGCGAGCCCGCGCGACGACAGCAGGCCGTGGCACAGCGTGTCGGTGAGCAGCCAGTCGTCCAGACTGGGCGTGCGGTGGAACCAGATGGCGTGGTCGAGGCTCGCGACCATCCACGAGTCGTGGTCGTCGTCGTCACCGGGAGCCGCGTCGGGATGTTGGGACGCGACCGTGTCGCAGGGCGTGTCGTCGGAGACGTAGGCCAACGCGCACGCCTGGAGCAGCGGGTCGTCGCCGATCGGCTCGGTCATGCGGAACCAGTTGGTCAGGTGACCCGGCTCGGCGACCTTGTGACCGTCGAACATCTCCGACCACTGGTTCGACGCGGCGTCGTCGGGACGGGCGATCGTCGGGGCGACGGCCCGCTCGACCGTGGGGCCGCTCTCAGGACGCTGAAACGACGCCGACATCTGCAGGATCGCGCCGACCGCCTGACGTGCCACGACGCTGCGGGTCACGAACGAGCGGCCGTTGCGCAACCGCTCGACCTCGAATCGGATCGGCTCGTCGTGGTCGCCGCGGCGGATGAAGTACGCGTGCAACGAGTGCACCCGGTAGCCGTCGTTGACGGTCGCGGCCGCGGCCCGCAACCCCTGCGCCACGATCTGTCCGCCGTAGAGGCCGCCCCACGGGTACTTGGGACCGACGCCGACGAAGGTGTCGGGTCCGTGCAGCTCCAAGGTCATCATCGTCGCGAAGTCCACGACGGGAAGTTTCCCAGCACCGCTCCCCGGCAGGCGAAACGCCGACCGGGCAGCAGACCGTCACGGCGTGCGGGTCACCTCGACCACGGCGGCCTGCGCCTCGACACCGGTGATCGCGTCGCCCAGCAGTGACGCCGACGAATGGCCGATCCGGTCACCGAGGAAATGCGCCGCGAGCGCCACGACCATGCCCACGATGTTGCCGAAGAGCCACGCATGGGCAGCACCCTCGATGCCGTCGTTCGGTACGGCCCACAGCGCCGGCATGATGATCGCGAGCGTCAACGAGGTCGTGATCACCACGGTCGACACGTGCCGGTGCAACACCCGGGCCTCGGTCAGGTACAGCGACGAGATCGCCCAAGGCACCC
>CAZQSU010000243.1:0-1849 GCA_964595905.1 uncultured Iamiaceae bacterium | reverse complement strand
AGCAGACCGGGGTGGAGTTCCTCGAGGTCGTCGACGGGTACGCGGCATGAGCGCTTCTGCGGCCCATCTGGCCGTGGTCGACGACGACGACCGCCCGGGCGACGACGGCCTGGTCGGCGTGATCCGCCGACGGTTCTCGGGCTCCTACGACCTCGACGCGTGGGGGCTCGACGAAGACGTGACCCGCTTGGCCGGCAGCGTGGCGTCGTTGCGCTGGGCGACCTCGGTGATCGGCAGCGATGCGCTCCCCAGCGACGGTCCGGCATTGCTGGTGGCGAACCGGCGGCTGGGATGGTCCGAACCGGCGGTCGTCGCCTCGGCCGTGTTGCGCGACACCGGCCGCATCGTCCGCCCGGTGGGCGGTGTGGGTTTCGATCCGGTCGGCGGCATCCTGCGGCGTCTCGGCACGCTGCCTGCTGCTCCCGATGACGTCACGGCGGCGCTGCGGGCCGGCAATCTGGTGCTCGTCCCCACCCGGCGCGAACCCGTGCGGAACCGACCGGGCCATCTGCCGATCGAGCTCGTGGCTGCAGGGCTCGCCGTCGACGCGCCGCTGGTGCCGGTCGGGGTGATCGGTTGGGAGTTCGGCCGTCACTGGACCGTCCGGATCGGCGAGCCCATACGGCTGCCGCGTGCGGCGCGGGCCCGGCGCGGCGGCAGGGTCGATCCCCGGGCGGTGGGAACGGCCGCGGTCGAGGTCGCGGCGAAGCTCGACGATCTCATCGGGCGGGGTCACGAGCGCGATCTCAAAGACCGGGTTCGGTCGATCGTTCCGGCACCGGGGCGTGCGGGGCGCGGCGACCGCGCCGCATCGAGGAGAGACTGACGTGCCAGAAGTGACCACTGCCGACGGGACGAGGATCCACTACCAGCGTTTCGGTCGGCCCGACGGCGAACCGTTGTTGTTGATCCAGGGTCTCGGCGCCGACAGTGGCGGCTGGTTGTTGCAGCGGTTCCCCTTCGGCAAGAACCACCGCTGCATCGCACCCGACAACCGGGGTGCCGGCCGCAGCGACGTGCCCGCGGGCCCGTACGACCTCGAGGTCATGGCCACCGATCTGTTGGCGGTGCTCGACGCCGAGGGGATCGGCTCGACCCATGTCGTGGGGGTGTCGATGGGCGGCATCCTCGCGCAGATCCTCGCCGTCCGGTATCCCGAACGGGTGAGGTCGTTGGTGATCTCGTGCACCGCGTGCCGCCATCACCAGTGGCGCATCGACCTGCTCGAGGAGTGGGCCGAGGCCGCCCGGACGAGTGGCATGCGGTCGTTCATGGGTGACGGGTTGCGGTGGATCGTCGGGAGCCGTTCGATGCGACGGTTCTGGCCGGCGATGCGACTTTTCGGGCCGATCGCGTTCGACATCTCCGCCGAGGCGTTCGTCGCCCAGATCGAGGCGATCCTCGCGATGGACGACGGACTGCGGGCCGAGTTGTGCGGCATCGACGTGCCGACACTGGTGATCGTGGGCTCCCAGGACGTGCTCACGCCGCTGGGCGACTCCGAGGAGTTGGCGGCGATGATTCCCGGTGCGCGGCTCGCGGTGGTGCGCGGGGGTGCCCACGGTTTCATGGTCGAGAAGGCGAGCGCGTTCAACGAGACGGTGCTCGGCTTCCTCGAAGAAGTGGTCGCCACCGGTCAGGTGCCGCTGCGCCCGGTGGCCGCTGCGGTCTGAGCGTGCCCGCGGGCACGAACCCGCCGTCGCTTTCGGTGTTCGCGGTCGTCGGCGTCGACGGCTTGTCGGGCGGCCTTTCGGGGCGCCTGTCAGACGGTGCGTCACGTGCCACGCGGAGCGTGGTTGCGCATAGGTCGAACGGATCGTTGTAGATTGAGTGGCGCTTCGGGCGTGTC
>CAZQSU010000242.1:0-1856 GCA_964595905.1 uncultured Iamiaceae bacterium | reverse complement strand
CGGACGCCTGCAGGAGCGCCCCGCTCGTCGCCAGCCGTTCGGCGGCGCGCCCCAGCTGTCGCGGTGGGGCCGTTTCGAGACGGCCCCGTCGTCGGTGCCATTCGCGCATTTCGTCGCGCAACCGCCGTTCGGCGGTGCGCGTGAGGTGTTCCTGGAGTGCGCGGAGATGCGCGTGCGCTCGGGCGTCGGCGGCCCGGGCCGCGCGGGCGACCCGCCGGAACTGGTCGGTCAGATCGTTGCGGGCGGCGGTCAGCCGACGGTCGGTTGCGGCGACGAGCCGGTTCGCGAAGGTGTCGAGTGCTGCCTCGACCGCGGCGACCCGGGCGATCAGGGCTCCCGCGACCGCCGTCGGCGTCTTGAACGCCGAGTGCGCGACCTCGTCGGCGACGCTGCGATCGATCTCGTGGCCGATTCCGGTGAACACCGGCACCGTCGAGGTGGCGATCGCGTGGGCGACGTCGGGGTGGTCGAAAGCGACGAGGTCGGTGCGCGACCCGCCGCCACGGACCACGGCGATCACGTCGACCGCCGCAGCGGCGACCTTGTCGAGTGCCGCGACGAGGGTGCCCGGCGCGTCGGCGCCCTGCACGCGGGCGTCGGCAAGCACCACGTCGAACACGTACCGACTCGCGCGGAGTTCGTGGACGAAGTCCGCGTGGGCCGCCGAGCCGGCGCTGGTGACGAGCCCGATGCGCAGCGGTACGGGCGGCACGGCGATGCGCGCGTTCGCATCCAGCAGGCCCGCAGCCGACAGCTTCGCCAGCAGGGCGCGTCGCTGGGCGTCGAGCTGTCCGAGGGTGAACACGGGGTCGATGTCGGACATCACGACCCGGAGCTGGCCGCCGGCCGCCCACCAGTCGACCCTGCCACGGATCCGCACCTCGACGCCGTCGGCGAGCTCGGCGGTCCCCGGCGTCGCCGCCAGCACCTCGAGGATCCGGGTCCGCGCCGTGCGGAACAGATTCACCGAGATCTTCGCGTCCGGGTACGCGCCGGCCGCCGCGCCCGGTTCGATCAGGTCGAAGTACTGGTGGCCGTTGCGGTTGGGTGCCCGCAGTGACCGGATCTCACCGCGCAACCAGATCTCACCGGCGAACGAGGCGCGCAGGCAGTTGCCGATCGCCGCCGCGAGGTCCGCCACGCTCCAGGTCTCGTCGACGTCGTCGTCGGCTGTGCCCGGCATGTCGGGCTCGTCGATCCGCCGGTCGCCCGGCCCCCACGAGGTCACGGGTCCGCAGCCGCGAGGCGCTCACGCTCCGCGTCGAGCACCTCGTGGGGGATCAGGTGACGCGAGATCCAGTTGCGTCCGTGCGATTCGGCCCACACCAACATCGGGGGCAGGAACACCAGCGCGCTCAGCAACGCCACCAGCACGTTCATGCCGACGATGATGCCGAAGTCGCGGAGCAACGGCATCGACGACGTGGCGATCACCGCCACCCCGGAGACCGCGGTGAGCGCGGACACGATGAATGCCCGCCCGGTGCGGGCGGCGGTGTGGTCCATGGCCTCTCTGGGGGCGTAGCCCCGGCCGCGTTCCTCGACGAACCGTAAGAGGATCAGTGAGGTGAACTCGGTGCAGATCGCCACGACCAGCGGACCGCCGACCGCGGTCAGTGGCGACAACTTCAGATCGAGCGCGAACGCCGCGAGCGACGACAAACCCACGGCGATCAGGACCGGGATCAGCGACAGCAACGATCTGATGACGCTGCGCAGTCGGATGGCGAGGTAGAGCGCGACGAACGTGATCGACAGGTACGTCAGCAGCACCCGGTTGGACTCGAGGTTCTCGAGCAGGCCGACGCCGACCACCGCCAGACCGGACGGGGTGAGCGAAAGCCCCGGGGGGACGT
>CAZQSU010000241.1:0-1863 GCA_964595905.1 uncultured Iamiaceae bacterium | reverse complement strand
AGCAGACCGGGGTGGAGTTCCTCGAGGTCGTCGACGGGTACGCGGCATGAGCGCTGCTGCGGCCCGTCTGGCCGTGGTCTCCGACGACGAGCACCACCGGGTCGACGACGGTCTGGTCGGTGTGCTCCGCCGGCGGCTTTCCGGCGCCTACCACCTCGACGCGTGGGGGCTCGACGAAGACGTGACCCGTTTGGCCGGCAGCGTGGCGTCGGTGCGCTGGGCGACGACGGTGACCGGTATCGAGCAGCTTCCCGCGGGCGGCCCTGCACTGCTGGTGGCGAACCGTCGGCTGGGATGGTCCGAACCGGCGGTCGTCGCCTCGGCGGTGCTCCGCGACACCGGCCGCATCGTCCGGCCCGTGGGGGGTGTCGGGTTCGATCCGGTTGGCGGGTTCCTTCGACGGCTCGGCATGGTGCCCGCCGTTCCCGACGAGGTCGCGGCGGCGCTGGTGGCGGGCAACCTCGTGCTCGTTCCCACCCGACGCGAGCCCGTCCGGAACCGACCGGGACACCTGCCGATCGAGCTCGTCGCGGCTGGGCTCGCCGTCGACGTGCCGCTGGTACCGGTCGGGGTGATCGGTTGGGAGTTCGGCCGCCATTGGACGGTCCGGATCGGCGAACCCGTGCGGTTGCCTCGTTCGGCGCGGGCCCGGCGAGGCGGACGGGTCGACCCCCGGGCGGTGGGAGCGGCCGCGGTCGAGGTCGCGGCGAAGCTCGACGACCTCATCGCACGGGGCCACGAGCGGAACCTCGAAGACCGGGTTCGGTCGATCGTTCCCGGACCGGGGCGTGCGGGCCGGGACGACCGCGGAGCATCCAGGGGAGATTGACGTGCCGGAAGTGACCACGACCGACGGAACACGGATCCACTATCAACGTTTCGGCAGTCCCGACGGCGAACCGTTGTTGTTGATCCAGGGCCTCGGCGCCGACAGTGGCGGCTGGTTGCTGCAGCGGTTCCCCTTCGGCAAGAACTACCGCTGCATCGCACCCGACAACCGGGGTGCCGGTCGCAGCGATGTGCCCGCAGGCCCGTACGATCTCGAAGTCATGGCCACCGACCTGCTGGCGGCGCTCGACGCCGAGGGGATCGGCTCGACCCACGTCATCGGCGTGTCGATGGGCGGGATCCTCGCCCAGGTTCTCGCCGTCCGGTATCCCGATCGGGTGCGGTCACTCGTGCTCTCGTGCACCGCCTGCCGCCACCACCAGTGGCGGATCGACCTGCTCGAGGAGTGGGCCGCGGCCGCCCGCACGAGTGGCATGCGGTCGTTCATGGGCGACGGGTTGCGGTGGATCGTGGGGAGCCGTTCGATGCGGCGGTTCTGGCCCGCGATGCGACTGTTCGGACCGATCGCGTTCGACATCTCCGCCGAGGCGTTCGTCGCCCAGATCGAGGCGATCCTCGCGATGGACGACGGGCTGCGGGCCGAATTGTGCGGCATCGACGTGCCGACGCTGGTGATCGTGGGTTCCCAGGACGTGCTCACCCCGCTGGGCGACTCCGAGGAATTGGCGGCGATGATCCCCGGTGCGCGGCTCGCGGTCGTGCGCGGGGGTGCCCACGGCTTCATGGTCGAGAAGGCGGGCGCGTTCAACGAGACGGTTCTCGGCTTCCTCGACGACGTGGCCGCTGATGGTCAGGTGCCGTTGCGTTCGGTGGCCGCTGCGGTCTGAGCTCGCCGCAGGCGTGCCCGCGGGCACGAACCCGCGGTCGTTTTCGGCACACGCGGTCGTCGGCGTCGACGGCTTGTCGGGCGGCCTTTCGGGCCGCCTGTCAGACGGCCTTTCACGTGCCACGCGGAGCGCGGTTGCGCATAGGTCGAACGGATCGTTGTAGATTGAGTGGCGCTTCGGGCGTGTC
>CAZQSU010000240.1:0-1874 GCA_964595905.1 uncultured Iamiaceae bacterium | reverse complement strand
GGTTCATCGCGATCGCCAGGGTCTGGTGCGACTCGGCCGAGATCGATCCGTAGCTCATCGCCCCGGTGGCGAAACGCTTCATGATCTCGGTGATCGGTTCGACCTCGTCGACCGGGACGGGTTCACGCACACCGTCGGCGAAGCGGAACAACCCGCGCAGGGTGGCGAGACGGCCGGCCTGGTCGTCGACGGCCCTGGTGTACTGCTTGAAGATGTCGTAGCGGCGGGTGCGGGTGCCGTGCTGGAGCTTGAACACGGTCTCGGGGTTGAACAGGTGCACCTCACCTTCCCGACGCCACTGGTACTCACCGCCGCCTTCGAGTTCACGGTGGGCCCGCTCGGCGGGGCGGGGCAGATAGGCGCGGTGGTGCCGCTCCGCGACCTCGCGGGCGATCTCGTCGAGTCCGACGCCGCCGAGCTTCGACGTGGTGCCGTTGAAGTACGCATCCACGAGATCCTGCGACAACCCGAGCGCCTCGAACACCTGGGCGCCGGTGTAGGACGCAACGGTGGAGATGCCCATCTTGGACATGACCTTGAGCACGCCCTTCGACGCGGCCTTCAGGTAGTTCGCCGTCGCCTGGTTCGTGCCGACGCCGTCCATCATGCCGCGGTCGCACAGATCCTCGATCGTCTCGAGCGCGAGGTACGGGTTGATCGCCGAGGCCCCGTAGCCGACGAGCACGGCCATGTGGTGCACCTCACGGGCGTCGCCGGCCTCCACGATGATCCCGGCTCGGGACCGCAGGCGTTCACGCACCAGATGGTGGTGCACCGCGGAGGTGGCGAGCAGCGACGGGATGGGTGCGGATTCGGCGTCGGAGTTGCGGTCGCACAGCACGACGATCCGGACGCCGTCACGCACGGCGTCGGCCGCGGCCCGGCACAGCTCGTCGAGTCGGCGACCCAGTGCGTCACCGCCGCCGGCCACCTCGTACAGGGTCGACAGTTCCACTGCGGCGAGATCGCCGCGGTTGCCCTCGTCGTCGATGTGGATCAGCTTGGCGAGTTCGTCGTTGTCGATCACCGGGTAGGGCAGCACGACCTGTGCGGGTGCGGGCGTGCCCGAATCCAACAAGTTGCCTTCGGAGCCGAGCGTCGCCCGCAGGGAGGTGACGAGTTGCTCGCGGATCGCGTCGAGCGGCGGGTTGGTGACCTGGGCGAAGAGCTGGCTGAAGTAGTCGAAGAGCAGCCGGGGTCGTTCCGACAGCACCGCGACCGGGGTGTCGGTCCCCATCGAGCCGATCGCCTCGGCGCCGTTCACGGCCATCGGCTTGATGATCCAGGAGAGTTCCTCGGTCGTGTAGCCGAAGGTCTGCTGGCGACGGGCCACCGACGCGTGCGGCCAGCGGGTGTGGGGTCGGTCGGGCAGGTCCGACAGGGTCACGAGTGAGTCACGCACCCAGTCGGCGTAGGGGTGTTCGGCGGCGAGGGTGTCCTTGATCTCGTCGTCGCCGATGATGCGCCCGGCGGCGGTGTCGACCAGGAACATCCGGCCGGGACGCAGGCGACCCTTTTCGATCACGTGCGCCGGGTCGATCGGCAGCACGCCGACTTCGGAGGCCATCACGACGAGGCCGTCGTCGGTGACCCAGTAGCGCGAGGGGCGCAGGCCGTTTCGGTCGAGCACCGCGCCGACGACCTCGCCGTCGGTGAACGCGACCGACGCGGGACCGTCCCACGGTTCCATCAGCGACGCGTGGAACTCGTAGAAGGCCCGGTGCGCTTCGGGCATCTCGGTGTCGTTCTCCCAGGCGGCGGGGATCATCATCAGCACCGCGTGGTGGATCGGTCGCCCGGCCAGGTACAGCAACTCGAGCACCTCGTCGAAGGTGGCCGAGTCCGAGGCGCCGGGCGTGCAGATCGGGAAGATC
>CAZQSU010000239.1:0-1893 GCA_964595905.1 uncultured Iamiaceae bacterium | reverse complement strand
AGCGCACGTGGGGGATGGGTGGCTACGACACCGCGCTGACCATCGACACGATCACCGATGCGTGGCAGACCTCGATCGACGCCGGCATGACGCTGTTCGACACCGCCGAGGCCTACGGCGAAGGCGAATCCGAACGGATCATCGGGCGGCTTCGAGCCGAGGATCCCGAGCGGGCCGGGCGAGCGGTGATTGCGACGAAGTTCATGCCCATGCCCTGGAAGCTGAACGTGAAGCGCGCGCTCGTCGACGCGGCGAAGGCGTCGCGGGAACGGCTCGGGGTCGAGGCGATCGACCTGTACCAGATCCACGGTCCGATCAGTCTGCGGGGCATCCCGGCGCAGGCCGAGGCCCTCGCCGAGGCGCACGCACAGGGCGTGGTGCGGGCGCTCGGGATCTCGAACTTCTCGCCGAAGGAGACCCGTCGCTTCGACGCAGAGTTGCGCAAGCGTGACCTGCGGCTGGCGTCGAACCAGGTCGAGTTCTCGCTGTTGCGGACGATCCCGATCGCGTCGGGGCTGTTGGAGGTGTGCGCGCAACTCGACGTGGTCGTCCTGGCGTACTCGCCGATGGGCCAGGGGCGTCTGACGGGCAAGTACTCGGCCGAGAACCCGCCCCCGGGAAGCCGCAACTTCTCCACCTACCCGATGGAACAGATCGATCCCCTCGTCGAACAGCTCCGACGGATCGGCGCCGCGCACGATCGGACTCCGGCCCAGGTGTCGCTGCGCTGGCTCGTCCAGCGCGGTACCGTGCCGATTCCGGGCGCGAAGAACGCGCAGCAGGCGGCCGACAATGCCGGAGCGACCGGATGGGAGTTGACCAAGCGCGAGATGACCACCCTGAACGACGCGGCCTTCCCGGGCATCTGGACGATGAAGAACCGGATCTGGCAACACGGCTGACCGCCGCGGACCACGGGTGGTGATGTGCGCCGAGTGCACGGCGTCTCCCGGAGTTCGCATGGTCGAACGGGACGGCGCGACCCGCGGGGCACGGAGGCGGGGTGGCGGCGGGACGGGCGGTACCGTGGGCGACCATGGCCAAGACCAATCCGGGCAACTTCTTCGAGGACTTCCGACTCTCCCAGGTGATCGAGCACGCCACGCCGCGCACCGTGACCGAGGGTGACCGTGCCGTGTACGGCGCGATCTACCCGACCCGCTTCGCGGTGCCGTCGTCGGCGCCGTTCGCGGCGTCGGTCGGGCTGGCGTCGGCCCCGGTCGAGGAGCTGATCGCCTTCCACATCGCCTTCGGCAAGACCGTGCCCGACGTGTCGCTCAACGCCGTGGCGAACCTCGGCTATGCCGAGTGCCGGTTCCACCGTCCGGTGGCGCCCGGCGACACGATCCGTACCCGCTCCGAGGTGATCGGTCTCAAGCAGAACTCGAGCGGCAAGACCGGGGTGGTCTGGGTGCGTTCCACGGCCACCGACCAGCGCGACGAGGTGGTGTTGGACTGGGCCCGGTGGGTGATGGTCCGCAAGCGCGACGTCGACGCGCCGGCGCCCGACACGGTCGTCCCCGAGCTCGCCGAGGCGGTGGCGGTCGGCGATCTGGTCGTGCCCGCGGGCCTGGATTTCAGCAACTACGACTTCGCCGCTGCCGGGGAACCGCACCGCTGGGGTGACTACACCGTCGGTGAGAAGATCGACCACGTCGACGGGGTCACCCTCACCGATGCCGAACACATGATGGCCACCCGCCTGTGGCAGAACACCGCCAAGGTGCACTTCAACACCTCGGCGCGTGACGACGGGCGCCGGCTGATCTACGGCGGCCACATCATCTCGATGGCCCGGGCGTTGTCGTTCAACGGCCTGGCCAACGCGCAACTCGTCGCGGCGATCTACGGCGGATCGGACACCGCGCCGGCCTTCGCCGGTGACACCGTGTA
>CAZQSU010000238.1:0-1935 GCA_964595905.1 uncultured Iamiaceae bacterium | reverse complement strand
GAAGGCCTCACTCAGCGGCTCGTTCATACGTTCCATCATACACCAGTTCGCATCGTGCCGCTAGCCCTTGTGGACAGGGTGGAACTCTGAATCCAGCTGTGGACACCCGAGATTGGCGGCCAATGACCCTACTGGACACCGCCTCCGCGACCGCGGGCTGGTGAGGTCGGTTAGCGGCGGGCTGTGCTGCCGTCCGGCGCGAGCCGAAACTCAAGCGCAGCACCTGCCGCAGACATCCCTGTGGACAAAGGAACGTCGAATCGCGGTTCCTGGCTACCCTCGTCCCATGCTGGGGAGAAGTTGGGGGTCGCGTGTCGCGACCATGGGGGCAATGACAATGGCAGCATTGACCATTCTCTCTGGATGCAACAACGCCGGGAGTCCCACGGGAGCGGCATCCCCTAGCGCAGCGACTGCGACAGACCCAACGCCGGTGCGCTCCGGGTCGACACCGTCGCCAACGACGACAGGACCGGCGAAGGCGATCTGGCATCTTCGAGACGCCGTACCCTTGAGCAATGTCATCTCGGCGCCCCACGGCGTCGGCGTCTACTTCGCCAAGACGGGCGGCAGTGCACACATTCGAGCCATTGACGTCCGCACCGGACGGGTCCGTTGGTCGAAGCCAATCGCGCCATCCGCCTCCATCGGCACCCCCGTCGTCGTCGGCACGGACGTCGTCTACTTCGCACCAACGAAGAAGGCCAAGCCCGAACGGGGTGTCCTCACGTTCGCCGATGCCACCAGCGGCAAAGTCACCAAACGCGCCGACACCCCCTACGTCCCCTCGAGCATCTTCCGCTGCCTGACGGGCACCGATGCGGCGTGCACGTACAGCCACCCAGCCGATGGCTCGGCCGAGCAAGACCTGGTCCATCGCATGACCGCCCACTCCGACGATGTGACCGCGCTTCCCGGCGAGAACACCAACTTTGCGTTCAGCGGGAAGAACGTGGAACGTTTCGAGGGCCATGCGAACAAGCCGGTGTGGTCCAAACCCCTGAAGTCCCTGTTCCCCAAGTCGGGGTCCGCCAAGGCCCTCGGCTACGTGCACGATCCCGTGAGTGGCGTCCAGCTCCTGTCGCTCGGGCCCGCCACGAAGGCATCGATACCTGCCTCATCCGTTCGAGCCGTTGGAGTCGACGCCGCAACGGGGCGGGTGCTGTGGCGTAGATCGGGCGTGAGCTTCTCCTGCGGGACGCCCGATCTCGATCAGCGCGGATTCGGATTACGCAGCCACGCCGAGATCCTCCCGATGTGTCGGTGGACAGCCGGGACCCTCACCGGTGACGGCTTCACGCCCAAGGCCCGCGGGCTGAAATACGACGTCGTGGGCCTCAACGTGCGAACTGGCACGATCGTGTGGAGCGTCGCAGCGGGTTCGACGTCAAGCACGCACATCACCTTGTCGACAAACGACAATGGCAGATCGTTCTTCATGACGCACCACGGGCAGGCGACGGTCGTCGACGTCGCGACGGGGAAGACGACGGCTGTCGGGCCGGCGTACCAGCACTGGAAGCCACGCGCCGGGACGGTGCCGCTGAGGTTTGCCGGTCGCAGCGTCAGGACCACACTCGAGCTCACGGTTCCCTACACCAGGTCGACGCCCGACTCGATCATCCGCCGACCCGTCCCCGATGCCATGGGAGCCACCGCCGGCGACGTCCACGCCATCGCTCTGCACGACGAAGTCGTCGGCGTCCGCTGACCCCGGCGCTGGTCGAGTCGCGTCCCGCACCATCCTGTGATCGGGTCCCAGTGGTGACGGGCGGTGCGAGACGGAGGCAACCGCCTGCCATACCTGGCCCATCCCAGCCAGCCAGGATGGGAGCCTCAGGCTTGTTGAATCGAGAAGCTGAGCGCGTCGATGCGGGCGCGGGTCTCGCCGTCGGCGGCGATCCGCTCCCCCACGCGCGTGGCCAGGGCCTGCAC
>CAZQSU010000237.1:0-1961 GCA_964595905.1 uncultured Iamiaceae bacterium | reverse complement strand
GTGACGACCGATCCGACGTCCGCGCCGATCCCGTGGAGCGCGTCGACGATGGGTTCGGACAGACGGAAGGCGACGACGACGTTGAGCCCCTTGACCAGGTCGATGTCGCCGATGAGGGGCTCGCCGCTGTCGAAGTCGGTGAACGCCCCGAACGAGTAGTACAGCCAGACCGCCGCGGCGCCGTCGCCGAACACGACGTCGGAGTGCACCTGCACCCCGACAACGGTCTGTTCGTAGCCGTACCAGATGCGAGCGCGGGCGGTGAAGGTGGGCAGGAACGACGTGGTGAGCGTGAGCTGGGCGTCGATGACGACCCGGGTGTGGCCACCGTCCTGGCTGATCGTCACCGTCGGCGCGGTGAGGGTGCCGTTGCCGTCCATGAAGGTGGTCGACCAGCCGGGGAACGTGAAGGTCATCGGCTGGGCGGCGGTGCCCGGCGCGAGGCAACCGGCGTAGTCCTGGGAGACGTGTTCGCCGAGCAGATCCAGCTCGGCCGAACCGGTCAATTTCAGCCAGGCGTCGCCGGAGCTGGTGAGTCGGCACAGCGACGGTGGCGTGCCCGTCGACAACTGGAGGTGCTCGATGCGGATGTCGATCGGGTCGGCCGGGCTGAACCCGGGCACGTTCGCGCCGGAGAAGTCGGCGGAGACGTCGACCGTGGTCCGGCCGGAGGAGTGGGTGAGGGTCCCGCCGAGCGCGGTGGTCATCGTCAGTCCCGGATACGGGGTCCACTTCGCCCGGGGAGCGCTGACGTCGAGGGTCCACGACCGGGTGCTGGTCGCGGTACCGGAGGCGGTCAGATCGTCGCGGCCGGCGACGCCGAAGTCGATGTCGAGGTCGACGCCGTCGGGCGTCCAGGTGGCGACGATGTCGCGGACGGTCAGATTCGGTGCCGAATCGGGCCGCAGCGTGCCCGTCCAGTGCGCCCGGGCCGACGAGTCGACCGAGAAGCCACCCCCCGATGTCGGACCACCGGTGATCTGACCGGTGAGGTGCAGGGACTTCTCCAGTACGCCGAAGTCGTCGAGGTCCGCGGTGCCGTGGAACGATCCGTTCGCGTCGAGCGTGAGGTCGAGTTCGGCGTGGACCGGGGTGGCGTTCGCCTGGGCGACCGAGGCGGTCACGTCGAGGTGCAGCCCGGACGTCGTCGAGGTGAGCGCGGAGGTGACCGTGGGCAGACCCGCAGGGAGGTCGAGGAATCCGAACGCGCTCGGCGCGGCGAGGTCGGTCACGAAGGTGACGGACCGTTGCGGGCTGATCGCCGCCCGGAACGGCACGGCCCGGTCGCCGGGCACCCGGTAGCCGGCCTCGGTGAGGGTCGCGGCGAGGCCGGTCGAAACCACCAGCGCTCCGTAGGCACCGACACCGGCGGTGAGCTGGATCGCTCCGAGGGCGGCGACGCCGGTCGACGAGTGCGCGACCGCGGTGGACGCCCAGGCGACGTACCCGTCGGTGGTGTCGAGGCCCCAGTCGGTGAGGTCGGTCTGCCCGCCGACGACGAGGGCCCCCGACGGCGTGGGAGTGACCGTCACGTCGAGGGTGTGGTCGCCGTCGCCGGTGTGCACCACGGCGGTGCCCGACCCGGTGAAGGTGGTGGCCCCGCCGGCACCTTCGAAGGTCACCTCGGCCGAGGTGAGGTCCATCGCGGCGTCGAGGTGCTCGGGGACCGACGTCGACCCGTTGACCACGGCGTCACCGGTCGCGAGGTCCGCGCAACCCGACACGGCGACGGCGAGCCGGTCGACGTGCAGGGTGCCCGCGACGGTGAGGATCGGGTTGCCCGTGTGGCCGACCGCACAACCGGTCGCGTCGGTGCCGAGCGAAACCGAGTCGAGGTCGACCTCGACCCCGTCGGGTCCGTCCCAGGTGCCGCCGGCGCCGGTGAGGGTCGCGGTGGTGGTGCCCGAGGCGTGGGTCACGGTGCCCGACCAGGGTCCGGTGAGGGTCCAACCCGACAGCGG
>CAZQSU010000236.1:0-1961 GCA_964595905.1 uncultured Iamiaceae bacterium | reverse complement strand
GGTGCGCAGGTCGCGTCGCCGTAGACCTCCGACGACGACACGTGCACGAACCTCGTCACCCCGGTGCGACGGGCCGCCTCGAGCACACCGAGCGATCCGGCGGCGTTGACGTCGAGGTTCACGGCGGGCTCCCGCAGCGAGTGCCGCACCCCCAGGCAGGCGAGGTGGAAGACGATCTCGGCGTCGACGCACACCTGGCGCATGGTCACGTCGTCGCGCACGTCGGCCACGACGAGTTCGACCGCGGGTTCCGCGTCGCCCCGGCCGTCGGGCAGGTTCGATCGCCGTCCGGTCGCGAGATCGTCGACGACGCGCACCTGCGCGCCGCTCGATGCGAGCACGCGGCACAGCGACGAACCGATGAATCCGGCGCCACCGGTGACCAGCACCGACCGTCCGGCGTAGCCGTCGACCGTCCCCGGCCCCGTCGCCACGGTCGCCGTGCTCGGCATCGTCGAGACTTCCGGGCCGCTCAAAGGTCCCCCGTTCGCGCCCACCGTCGGTTCTGGACGTGCTCGGCCAGATGGTGTCCGATCGCGGCGACGTCGAACGGCTCGAGTGCCCGGCTCAGCCGTTCGCCGCGGTGCAGACGCCGTTCGAGTCGGCGGGCATGGTGCAGGTCCCGGGTCCGGGGCCACGTGGTCGCCGCGAAGTACATGAGGGGGCCGACCGGCGTGGCATCGACCCGGCCGCGGTCGTACGCGCGGCTCGCCTTCCAGAGTGCCTCGTCGGCGAGGGCGATCCGGGCCTCGGTCTCGTACCGTTCGGCGTCGGGGAGGTGGCGCCCGGCGCCGGCGAAGAACGTCGTGAACGCGGCACGACGCGCCTCGAGATCGGCCACGACCCGGTGGCCGGCGCGGTACATGCTCTCCGGGTGGCGTCGGTAGTAGGCCTGATCGGTGCCGGCCAGGTACCCGATGTCGGCGTGGGCGGCGATCCTCAGCCACAGCTCGAGGTCGCCGGTGATCGGCAGGTCCGGGTCGAACAGTCCGACCGCTTCGAGGGTGCGTCGCCGCATCACGACCTCCGGGGAGGAGATGCAGTTGGTTGCGGCCCGACAGCGCCGGGAGATCCAGTCGACACCGGAGCGGACGCGGCGGGCTCCCGGCCCGCTCCGTGCCGGGGGAAGCGGTCCGCCCGCGAAGAACACCGGGTGCCCGTACACCATGCCGACGTTCGGTTCGTCGTCGAGAAACCGGACGGCCCGGGCGAGGGCACCGGGGGCGAGGGCGTCGTCGGCGGAGAGCAGGACCACGTGATCGCCGGTGGCCGAGGCGAGCCCCTCGTTGAAGGTGGCCACGTGGCCGTGCACCTCGCGATGGCGGACCCACCGGACGCGACGGTCGCCCGCGGCAAGACGGGCGCAGACCGTGGGCGTGTCGTCGGTCGAGCCGTCGTCGATGATGACCACGTCGAGGTCGACGCCCTGTTGGCGGAGCACGCTGGTGACGCACAGCTCCAGATACCGGCCGTAGTCGTGGCAGGGCACGACCACCGTCACGGTTCCGTGGGTGGCTCCGACGCCCGCGTGTGCGGTGTCGGAGCAGACGTCGACGCGGGTGCCGGTCATGACGCCCGTCCGCTCTCGGTGACGGCGTGCACGCTGTCGGTCGCGGTGGCGTCGTCGAGCAGGACGGCGGCACCGCCGAGCGCGAGGCTGCCGGGGATCGCCTCCAGCAGACGGAGGATGCGGAGGCCGCTGCGACCGTCGGTGAGCGGGGGACGGTCGGTGACGATCGCGTCGACGAACTCGGCGACCATGGCGCTCAACGCTTCGCGGTCGGTGAGGGCCGGCGCCCGCATGTCGCCGAGTCGGTACGACACGAGCGCTTCGTGGCGTGACGCGGATCCGGGTGCGCCATCGAGCGAGGCGCCCCGGTCGTAGACGCTGATGCGCTGCGCGGGTGCGAGGTCGTCCCACACGGCCATGAGGCGACTGCCGCCGGCCACGAGCGTGCGGA
>CAZQSU010000235.1:0-1981 GCA_964595905.1 uncultured Iamiaceae bacterium | reverse complement strand
GGGTCGGTGAGGATGTCGCCGAACAGGTTGTCGGTGACGATCACGTCGTAGCGGGCCGGGTCGACGACGAGGTGGATGCAGGCGGCGTCGACGTGGTTGTAGGCGGTGGTGATGTCGGGGTACTCGGTGGCGACCTCGTCGAAGGTGCGCTGCCACAGGTCGCCGGCGAAGGTCAACACGTTGGTCTTGTGCACCAGGGTGAGGTGCCTGGCGTCGCGGGTGCCGGCCAGCTCGAACGCGTAGCGGATGCAACGCTCCACCCCCAGGCGGGTGTTGACCGAGCCCTGGGTGGCGACTTCGTTGGGCGTGCCCTTGCGCAGGAACCCGCCTTCACCGGCGTAGGTGCCTTCGGTGTTCTCGCGGATCACGACGAAGTCGACGCTCCCGTCGGGCGAGCGGAACGGGCGCTGGTTGATGTACTGGTCGAGGGCGAAGCGCATCTTGAGCAACAGGCCCCGTTCGATGACGCCGGGCGGCACATCGGGGGTGCCCACTGCACCGAGAAGAATCGCGTCGTAGCCACCGAGCTCGTCGAGGACGTCGTCGGGCAGGATCGTCTGGTCGCGCAGGTAGCGCTCACCGCCGAGATCGTAGGTGGTCGTGGCGAGGTCGACGCCGGTGGCCTCGATGACCCGGAGTGCCTCTGGGACGACCTCTTTGCCGATCCCGTCACCGGGAACGACGGCGATGCGATGGGGCACTCGGGACTCCTTCGGGTGAGCGTGCAACGGGTCCCTCAACGGTACGCCCACAGACGACGCCGCCACGAAGGGCACGCCTCTGAGCGCGCCCGCGGGCTCGCTTCGGCTCCCATGGGAGTCACTACCCGCGCATCGTCTCGAGGAAGTCCGTGGTGGTCCCGCGGTCCAACGTCACAGCGACAAAATCGACGACGATGGGCGCGTCGTCGCTGTGACGTTGGACCGCGGAATCCCCGAAGCTTGGTCGATCCCGTGCGACAACGCCCGGTCGGGTGCGGGGTTCTGGCACGATGGAACGATGTCGTCTGCGCCCACGGTCACCGACCCGACCGACCTGGTGCCGTGGATGCCCGATGGCACGATGCTGGACCTCGGTGACGGTCAGGAGTTGTTCGTCCGCGATTCGGGCGGCCCACCGGACGCGCCGACACTCGTGCTGCTGCACGGCTGGATGGCGACCGCGGACCTGAACTACGGCTTCGCGTACGCCGCACTCGCGGAGCGGTTCCGGATCGTCGCCTTCGACCAACGTGGCCACGGCCGCGGCCTGCGCAACGGCGCCCGCTTCGGCTTCGCCCGCTGCGCGGACGACGTGGCCGACGTGCTCGATGCGTTGGCGATCGACCGTGCCGTCGCCGTCGGCTATTCGATGGGTGGTCCGGTCGCGCTGCAGTTCGCCCGCCGGCATCCCGACCGCGTCGCCGGACTGGTCCTGTGCGCGACGGCCGGACGATTCAGTCGCTCGCCGATCACCCGGGCGGCGCTCGGTCCGGTCGGCGCGCTGGTCGGCGCGACGAGCCTGGTGCCCGATTCGCGCCTGCGGACCGCCGCGCGGCGACGCTTCATCTCCCGACGCGCCACCGGACGGTATTCGGCGTGGATCACCGAACAGCTCGCTCCCAGTGATCCGTCCACGATCGCTCAGGCGGGGGTCGCGCTCGGCCGGTTCGACGCGTCGGGCTGGTGCGGGTCGATCGGCGCCGAGACCGCGGCGATCATCACGGTCGACGACACGCTCGTCGCGCCGGCGAACCAGCGTGCGCTCGCGCGGAGCATCCCCGGCACGTCGGTGTTCGAGGTGACCGGTGGGCACACGAGCTGCTTCGACCATCCCGAGGTCTTCACGCCGGTCCTGGTCGAGGCGTGTGGATCGCTGGCCGACCGAGGCGATGCGCCGGTACGATCGTGACGGTATGGCTGACACCGTCGAACTCTCCCAACGCGCGTACGACCGGCTCCAGGCCGAGTACGCCGATCTGACCACCCGCGGCCGGATCGAC
>CAZQSU010000234.1:0-1984 GCA_964595905.1 uncultured Iamiaceae bacterium | reverse complement strand
CCGACGCCGACCACCGCCAGACCGGACGGGGTGAGCGAAAGCCCCGGGGGGACGTCCGACGACGCGAACCGGTGCTCGAAATCGTGCACCACCTCGGCCTGTTCGTCGAGGGGAACGGTCGTACGTTCCGGTGTGCCCGTACGGAAGATGACGTTCAGCGCGCGACCGTTGTCGGTCGCGAACGACTTCTGGATGGCGGTGGGGGCCAGTTCGTACGCCGCCCGGACCGATTCGACGGTCGGGGTGACGTGTCCCGCGCCGGGGATGTCGTTGATCACGTCGCTCACGATCGACACGACGCTGTTGGCCGTGCGCAACGTGGCATGGTTCGACCGGAGCGCGTCTGCGGTGAACGTGTCGACGTAGTCGACGGTCGGCTGGGTGAACACGGTCGTCTTCGGCGCTCGGGCCGTGACGAACACGCCGAGTTCGTTCGACGACCCGGTCCCTTCCTGCAACGCATCGATGTCGTGGATCACCTGCGAGTCCTGGTTGACCCACTGGATGGGGTCGGTCTGCAGTTGCAGTTTGGGTTCGACGATGATGCCGGCGACGAAGATCACCAGCGACGCCGCGATGAGGGGTCCGCCCACCCGTCGGGGCAGCGAACCCAACCGGATGACGAGCCGCCCCAGGGCCTCGGAACGTCTCGACACAGTGCGCCTGGTCGGTGACTTGAACTCGCGGATACCCAGGGTCGACAGCGGCACGACGATGCTGGTCAGACAGATCACCGCGATGCCCACGGCGAGCAGATAACCGAACTCGCGGATCATCGGCACCTTGGCGAAATGCAGGGCGACGAACGCGAACACCGCGTCGAGGGTCACCACCAGCAGCGCCGGCGCGAGGTTCTGCGCGGTCTCCTGGATCGGATGCTCCGCCTGGTTGATGGTCACCTCCTCCTCGACGCGCGCATGGAGTTGGATCGCGTAGTCGATCCCCACCCCGAGCAGCACCGGCAATCCCGCGATCGTCGCGAGCGTGAGGGGGATCCCCAGGTAGCCCGCGACCCCGAACGCCCAGACGAGGCCGATCGCGATCACCCCGAGGGGCAGGAGTCGCCAACGGACGTCGAACAGCACCAGCAGGATGACGACCATCACGCCGGCGGCGATCCCGCCGAGCAGGAACATCCCGCCCTTGAGGTAGTCGTTGATGTTCTCGAGCAGTGCGGGCGCGCCGGTGGTCAACGTCGTCGCATCGTCGAAGTGGTACTTCGCGGCGGTCCGGGCCACGAAGTCGGCCGACGCGCTCTGATCGTCGAGCGCCTGGTTGCCGTCGAGACGCACGATGAGTTCGGCGTGGTGCTCGTCGGGGAAGAACGTGGTCAACGCCTTGCGGATCTGGCCCTTCTCGGGCCCGGCGTTGGTGTAGAGCAGGAACTCGACCCAGTCGGGATTGTCGAGGGTGTGGGGGCCCTTCACTTCGCCGATCCGTTGCAACGTGGTCGTCGAATCCTCGCCTCTGGCCTTGGCCCCGGCCGGAGTCGGGTCGCGTCCCAGTGCGTCGAGCAGCGCGGCTCCCGCGGTGGACTGGGTGATGTCCGCCGGCTCGGCCCGGCCCGGTCCGCCATCGGATCCCGGGACCCACTTGTCGCTGATCAACGCGTTCGAGTACTCGAGCGCCAGCAACGGATCGATCGTGTTCTGGAGCTGATGCGCCTTGGCGCCGTCGTTCAGTTCCTTGCGCAGCGCCTTCATCTTCGCCGTGTTCGACGGCGTGAACAGGTCGTCGACGGTGGCGCCGTTGGTCATCGTGAACATGACGACCATGGCCTGACCGCCGAACAGGTTCTCGTAGGCGTGGTCGTCCTGGTAGATCTTGTCGGACTTGTTCAGGTAACTCGACTGGCTCGTCGCGAACTCCAGGCGGGTCACTCCGACGCCGAGGATGAGGGTCAACAGCAACCCGACGATGGCGACCGTTCCGGCACGTTTCCCGGCCGCCAGCGCCAGCCATCCCCAGAATCGCTTCATCGACC
>CAZQSU010000233.1:0-1998 GCA_964595905.1 uncultured Iamiaceae bacterium | reverse complement strand
CCGATGAAGAGGTGCGCCTGTACGAGCTGCGCGACATGCGCCCCGCGACGCTCGCGTACAAGATCACCGCCGAGCTTCTCGGCCGGTTCGAGCGCGCATTGGGTGACGAGGGTGCGCAACGGCCGTGGCTGTTCCCCCAGTTGCTCGCCATCACCAGACGCTGGATCGCCGAGTGCGTCACGACCGACCCGGACGCGCCGATCGGCCTGCTGGGGACCGAGCAGGGCCTGGCGGTCGCCGCCGAGCGCGTCTACAACGCGATCGTCCGCCAGGAAGGCAACCGCCACGGCGTGCTACGTCCGATGCTGCGCGCGTTCGGTCCTGAGCGCTCTACTGCCGACGTCGATTTCGTGACCCGCAAGAAGGTGATCGCCGCGACCAAATCGCACGTGAACCTGGTGACGCTGGATTCCGGTGGTGGCGCAGACGGCGGCAACTCCTGGGAGGAGGCCGTGGCGCACCTGTGCGAGGTCGATGATCGGGTGGCGTCGTTCGTCAAGAACGACGGGCTGGACCTGCGCATCCCGTATGTGCACAAGGGTCGGAGCCGGTTCTATCTGCCCGACTTTCTGGTGCGGCTCGTGCCCGCGGGCACCGAACGCGTGCCACGGACGTTGATCGTCGAGGTGTCGGGCACCGCCAAGTCACCGGGCCCGCGGGCAGCCAAGGCGAACACGGCGCGCGACCAGTGGTGCGTGGCGGTGAACAACCACGGCGGTTGGGGCCTGTGGGGGTACGTCGAGCTGGCCGACCCAGAGGTCTTCGGCCGGGAGCTGGGCATCGCGATCGAGGAGTTGTATGCCAACACGACGGCTGGGAGCGCACAGTCATGATGATCGCAAGAATCCCCCCGACGATCCCGGCGAAACCACTGGCCCGACCTGGCGTCGTTGCCCGGGCATCGACTCGATTGGTTGTCACAACTCGACCGTTTTCGGGAGAGTTGCGACCGAGGGGTTGCGCCTGTGAGTGACGAAGCCAGCCCCATGGGTTCCTCGCTGTACGCGTTCGAGCCCGACTACTCGGTCGCTCCGGGTGAGATCCTCGCCGAGGTACTCGAGGAGCAACGCATCAGGCCGAATGAGCTTGCGACCAGACTCGGCGTATCGGGCGACGAGGTCGACCGGTTGCTCACCGGGACGGTGCCGATCGACGCGTCATCGGCTACCGATCTGGAACGGGCGACAGGCGTGTCCGCAGGCCTGTGGTCCGGAATGGAATCGAACTATCGAGCATTCGGCAGCGACATCGAATCAGGCGGCCCACCGGGACAGCGACGTCTAGGCCCGTTGGACGAGGAAGGAACGTGAGCTGAGCGATGGCACCACGGAGGAAGAAGGTCACGGGGCCGAAGCCGGTCGAAGCGATCGTGCACGACACCAAACGCACGAACATCCCGACGGCGGATGCGCAGGTGTTCGTCACCCCGCAGGTCGAAGCACCCCGCGAGCTGCTGTGGGAACGTGACGTCACCCTCGACCCGCAACTGGTGTGGAAGGGCAAGGACGCGACCGACGCCGAGGATCTGGCGGTCACCTCGGCGCCGATCTACATCCAGGAGAAGATCGACCCGCGGGTGCTGATCGAGAACTTGCGCCAGACGGCGAAGGCGGGTGAGCCCGAACCGGAGGCGACGCTGTTCGACACCTTCGACGGGCTCGACGACCTCGCCTCGGTCGAGTTCTACCAACACGACGCGAACTGGTCGAACCGCATGATCCTCGGCGATTCGCTCGAGGTGATGGCGAGCCTGGCCGACCGCGAACGTCTGCGGGGCAAGGTGCAGTGCATCTACCTGGACCCGCCCTATGGCATCAAGTTCGGCTCGAACTGGCAGGTCTCGGCCCGCAAGCGGGATGTGAAGGACGGCAAGCTCGACGACGCGACCCGTCAGGTGGAACAGATCAAAGCGTTTCGTGACACCTGGGAGCTGGGCATCCACAGCTACCTGAACTACCTGCGCGACCGGCTGGTCGTCGCCCGGGATCTGCTCACCGA
>CAZQSU010000232.1:0-2030 GCA_964595905.1 uncultured Iamiaceae bacterium | reverse complement strand
CTACCTGACGTGACTGTTAGATCCGCGCTAGACTGAGGATCTGTCACGCCGCGGGAGGGCCGGCGCGGCGTCCCTTCGACGCAAGCTCCAGGTGCACCATGACGAACATCGAGATGCCGGACATCGCCGACCCCGAGGAACTCGCCAATCCCCAGGCGCTCTTCAAAGCCCTGCGTGACACCGCGGCGGTCGTCCCCCTCGACGACCACGACATGTCGATCGTGGGCCGTCACGACGACGTCCGCCACGTGCTCGCCAACGCGGCGATCTTCTCGTCGGGTGCCGATGCCGTCGACATCGGCCAGGTTCGGCCGCTCGTACCACTCCAGATCGACCCGCCCGACCACAAGAAGTACCGCAAGATCCTCGACCCGCTGTTCGCTCCCCGCAAGGTCGCGGGGTTGCGCGAGCCGACCCGGGATCTGGTGCGCGAGCTGGTCGAGAAGTTCGCCGCCGAAGGGCGCGGCAACTTCCACGACGCCATCTCGGTGCCGGTGCCCACCACCGTGTTCCTCGAACTGCTCGGCCTGCCGATCGGCCGCCGCGACGAGTTCCTCGAACTCAAGGACGGCATCATCCACCCCGCGGACCGCACCCTGGAGGGCCGCAAGGCGAGCGCCCGGGCGTCGGGGCAGAAGATCTACGAGGTGATCCAGGAGGTCATCGACGCCCGCCGGGCCGAACCCCGCGACGACATCATCTCGCACTTCCTCGACACCGAGGTCGACGGCGAACGCCTGACCGACGACGACATCCTGGACATCGGCTTCCTGTTCTTCCTCGCCGGCCTCGACACCGTCACCGCCTCGCTCGACTGCATGCTGGCGTTCCTCGCCCAGAATCCCGATCATCAGCGGCGGCTCCGTGACGAGCCGGCCCTCATCCCCCGGGCGATCGAGGAGATGCTGCGTTGGGAGACCCCGGTGCCCGGCGTGATCCGGATCACCACGTGCGACACCGAGATCGACGGCTGCCCGATCGCCGCGGGCACCACGGTCGTCGCCACCCTGGGGTCGGCGAACACCGACGAGCACGCCTGGCCCGACGTCGACACGGTCGACTTCGACCGCGCGTCGATCAAGCACCTCGCCTTCGGCGGTGGCGTCCACCGTTGCCTGGGTTCGCACCTGGCCCGGCTCGAGCTGGCCATCGTGCTCGAGGAGTGGCACGCCACGGTCGGCGAGTACCGGCTCGCGGACGGCGTCACCCTGCAGTACGCGCCGGACCTGCGTTCGATCAACAACCTCGAGCTCGTCTGGTAGAGAGGTCGGCTCGACTTCGCCGTTGCAAGACGCCACCGATGCCTGGACGTTTGCCCGCATCTCGCCCACCCGTCACGAGGAGTTCGCCATGACCGACCGACCACTCGAAGGGGTGCGCGTGCTGGAGGTCGCGTCGTGGATGTTCATCCCCGCGGCGGGCGCGGTGCTCGCCGACTGGGGCGCGGACGTGATCAAGGTCGAACACCCCGAGACCGGTGACCCCCAGCGTGGGCTGGTCACCTCGGGGCTGCTGCCCGGCGGCAAGGACGGCGTGAACTTCATGATGGAGCAGCCGAACCGTTCGAAGCGGTCGGTGGCGATCGACCTCGCCCACCGCGACGGGCACGCGGCGTTCCTGCGGCTGGTCGAACGCGCCGACGTGGTGCTCACCAACTACCTTCCCGCCGCGGTGGCCAAGCTGCATCTCGGCGTCGACGATCTCCGCGCCGCGAATCCGAACGTGATCGTGGCCCGGGGCACAGGGCAGGGGTCGAAAGGCCCCGACGCCGCAAAGGGTGGCTACGACGCCGCGTCGTACTGGGCCCGGGGCGGGGTGGGCGTGTCGATGCCCGATTCGGACGGTTGGCCGCCGGGCCAGCCCACCCCGGCGTTCGGGGACGTGGTCGGGGGCCTGGCCACGGCGGGTGCGATCGCCGCGGCGCTGTTGAAGCGGGAGCGCACCGGGGAGCCGAGCGTCGTGGAGGTGTCGCTGCTCGCCACCGCGATGTGGCAGGTCTCGCCCATGGTGATCGCCTCGAAGCTGTACGG
>CAZQSU010000231.1:0-2059 GCA_964595905.1 uncultured Iamiaceae bacterium | reverse complement strand
TGACCGCGTCCTCCGGGGTCATCGGCATCATCGCGAACCGTTTCGACTTCACGATCCGCGGCACCTCGCCTTCGTGGTCGTCGCCGGTGTCGACGTCGATCAGATCGGGCGGCAGATCGATGTGCTTGTCGGCCCGGCGACGGCGCAACTTGTCCTTCAGCTTCTTGAGCTGGGCCGAGACCTTCGTCGCCGCCTTGTCGATCGCCGAATACCCTTCGGCCGCCGCGACCTTGGCCCGCACGTGGTGTCCGTGCCCCGACAGCGTGATCTCACACGACACCTGATCGGGGATGCGGGCGTTCGTCGCCTGGGTGAACAACACCTCCGCCCGATCCATGGCGACCACCTTGCCCAACCGCTCCACCTTCTCCTCGGTGAGCTGGCGCAGCTTGTCGGGCACGTCCATCCGACGACCGTTGATGTGCACGTCCATGGCGGTACCTCCGGAGATTCGGCCGATCCCGAAAGCGAGTTGTCCGTCCGGAACCGTCAGTGCCGAGGGTTGCTGGATTCGACTTCGAGCCTACGTCTTGTGAACCGGGCCGCGTGCCGCCCACGGCGGGGTGACCGTCAGCACCCCTCGACGGCCTCGGCGAGGCCCGAGAACGTCTGGGCGCTCGCGACGGTCCGGCGCGGCCCGGCTCACACGCCTCCGTGGGGTCACTCACGCCCGCCGAAGCGACGAAGCCGCCGACTCGACCCGAACACGAGGCGTGCGCGCGACGGCCACGCCGACGACGGCGTCGGCTCCGACGCTTCGAAGCACTCCGGCGGCCCTCGCCAACGTCGCGCCCGTGGTGGCGACGTCGTCGACGAGCGCGACCCGTCGGCCCGCGACGGCGGCTGTGGCCCCGCGACGCGTGTCGAAGCGGGGGCCCTCGATGCGCTCGTCACGATGACGGCCCGTCTGGGCCGGGCCGGGCAGGCGGACCAGACACCGTCGGACCGGGATGTGCAGTCTCCGGGCGATCGCCCTGGCGAGCACCTCGGCCTGGTCGAAACCCCGCTGCCGCCGACGACCCGGCGACGTGGGCGCCCAGGTGACCACGTCGATGCGATCGCCGACGAGCGCGGCCGAGAGCCGCCCGGCCACGAAGGGGACGACGGCGCGGTGGTTGTGGAACTTCAGCCGCGTCACCAGCTGCCGCCCCGTTCCGTGGTAGGTGGTCAGGGCGCGGCAGGCCTCGAGCCCCGGCGGCGCAGGGAGGACCGGCGGCGAACCCAGCGATGCCACACACTGCTGACACACGCCGCTCCGGTCGACACGCGCCGCAGGGTCGGTACTGCCACAGATCGGGCATTCCGCGTCGAACAACATGTCCGACACGGTAGGAAGCCGCGGTGACAGCCGGCCGCCGTCCCCGCCCGGAACGGGGCGGCGGATCAGTAGCGGTAGTGGTCGGGCTTGTAGGGACCCTCGACCGGCACGCCCAGGTACTCGGCCTGCTCGGGGCGCAGCTCGGTGAGGTGCACGCCGAGTGCGTCGAGGTGCAGCCGGGCGACCTTCTCGTCGAGCACCTTGGGCAGCACGTGCACCCCGAGCGGGTACGACTCGTTGTCGGTGTGCAGCGCGATCTGGGCGAGCACCTGGTTGGTGAAGCTGTTCGACATCACGAAACTCGGGTGTCCGGTGGCGCATCCCAGGTTCAGCAGGCGTCCCTCGGCCAGGATGATCACCGAGTGCCCGTCGGGGAACACGAACTCGTCGACCTGGGGCTTGATGTTGACCCGGGTGACGTCGCTCATGCGGTGCAGCCCGGCCATGTCGATCTCGTTGTCGAAGTGGCCGATGTTGCCCACGATCGCCTGGTGCTTCATCCGGGCCATGTGCTCGGCGGTGATGATGTCCTTGTTGCCGGTGGTGGTGATGAAGATGTCGGCGGTGTCGAGGACGTCCTCGAGCCGGGCGACCTGGAAGCCCTCCATGGCGGCCTGGAGGGCGCAGATCGGGTCGACCTCCGAGACGATGACGCGTGCGCCCGGGCCGCGGAACGCCTCCGCGCATCCCTTGCCGACGTCGCCGTAGCCGGCCACGAAGGCGACCGTGCCGCCGATGAGG
>CAZQSU010000230.1:0-2070 GCA_964595905.1 uncultured Iamiaceae bacterium | reverse complement strand
TCGGGGGCGGTCTCGGTCGATGCGGGATCAGGGGAGGTCACGCAAGCGACGCTAGTATGCATGGAACGATGCATGCAAGATGATTCGATATGGGATGGCGCACAGGGCGGCGGGGCCGAGGCGATCGGCGCGGGCGATCCATGCAGTTGCCGGAGAGCGCACTCCGGTCCGTACGACGCCGGCGGTCAGTTGGTTCGGGTGTTCGGCAGGTGGGGGCCGATGTAGCCGACGTAGATCTTCCCAGTGCCGGCCGCGTCGTCGTAGTAGTGCATCCGCGGGCTGATGGTGCCGGAGCGGCTGATCCGGAAATGCGCGCCCATGAACACCGTTCCCGACGGGGCGACGTCCCGCGGTACCGGAAGCGTTCGTGGCGCGCTGTATTTGCTGTCGTTCTGAATTGTTTCGCTTTCAACGGGCACGTGGGCCCCGGCGGGAAAGCCGTGACAGGTGCCCGGTGTGTGCATCAGGTAGTGGTGGACGCCGCCGCTCGATTCGCCGTTACGAGTCAACCGACAGTAGTCGTTCAGCGCCAGGAGAGCATCCCAGGATTTGCCTGCCCAGGCGCCCACCAGGTCGTGCTTGTCGAGGTCGTGGGTGATTGAGTCGTCGCCGGTGAACTCGACGTACTCGAGTTCGTCGAACCGCCGCAACAGGTCGTCGTGGCTCTCCGGACGGACGTCGAGCGGGTCATCGTCGGGCAGTGACCATGCGGCCTCGGCCTCGCCGATTCTCGCGAGCTTGGTCCGCACGTGCCGAAGCTGGCGTTCCGCTTCGGCGCGTTCGTTCTCCGCTTGGACGCGTTCGATCTGTTCGTCCTCGAGTAGCAACCTGTGCAACTCGGCCTCGTCGTGCGCTTCTGCGCGTTCCGCCTCGATCCGCAGCATGCGCTCCTGCAGGTCCTCGCGTGCCTTGGCGGTGCTTCGCGCCCGGCTGGCGAGCGCGCCGAGGGCGCGGACTGTGGCGGTGTCGACGGTCGTGGTGCCGAGAACGTCGCGCAGCACGTCGGTAAGTGCGGAGAGCGCGGACAACGCCGGTCCGTCCGCAAGGCCGGCCGGGTACGGTGAGTCCGTAAATACGGGCGGTACCCGCACCTCGACACTGGCCTCGAGGCTTCCCTCGCTGGTCGTAGCCGCGGTGAGGTCCTGCGACGGTGTCGCGTCCTCGAGCAGGGCGGTGTCGAGCCGGGAGCGCAGGCGCGCGTCGACGTCCGCCGCATCCCGGGGCAGGGGCGCGCTGGTGGACAACGCTCGCGCCTGATGGGCGAGCAGGCCGCGGAGTGCGTGTCGGTTGGCGCGGATGATGCGGTCGGTGGTGAGGTACCGGTGCCGGATCCCGTCGAGTGGGTCGTCGAGGTCCACACCGGGGCGGAACGTGCGCACCGTGCCGGGGGCGATGAGGTGCGTGGCGGGGAGCCACTCGTTGACGAGTTCAGTGGTCTCGGCGTCGAGGACGTGGGCGGAGGCCAGGCCGACGGTGTCGCGCAGGATGTCGCGGACGTAATCTGCCCACTTGTCCAGCGGCAGCTCGTCGTTCGTTCCCGCGAGGAACAGCAGGCCTCGCCGCCGCGGGTCTTTGATCGCCTGGAGAATCTCGACGGCCCTGGTGCGCTGGGCGATGTGTGCCTGCCCCGTGAGCTCGTGGTCGCCATCGCGGCCGGTGACCGAGCGCAGCAGTTGTCCGGCGATGCGCGGCGGCTTGGGTTGTGGACCGGCCTCGGGGTTGTCGATATCGAACCACACCCAGCCGGATTCGCCGCAGGCGTCCAGGTGCAGGGTGACCGTCGTGGTCCATGTGCCGCTGTGCTCGTGCTGATCGAAGACGAACCGTGAACTCCGCGCACCGTCACCGTCGCCGCGGCTGTCACTGTCGCCGCGGCTGTCACCGTCGACGTGGACGAGGGTGCCGGTGACGTTCGTCGCGATCTGTTGCGCGCTGCCTTCGACGAGCTTCTCCGCGTCCCACGACTTGCTGGTGAGCCATTGGAAAAGCTCGCCGTGCAGAATCTGCTCGGCATTCGGCTCGTCGCGGAAGCGGAAGAACGAGCGGTATCCGAGCACGCTCAGTCCTCCT
>CAZQSU010000229.1:0-2179 GCA_964595905.1 uncultured Iamiaceae bacterium | reverse complement strand
GGCGGCAGCTCAGGCACCGCAGGTACCGCCGGCTACGTCAAGCTGGCGCTCGCCTGACAGCATCCCGAGCGCACGTCTCGCGCTCGCCCGGGTCGATGATGCTAGAGCCAGCCGCAGAACGCGGTCCGATTGGCGTGCACCTCGGCTCCGGTGACCCGGTAGTCGTAGCAGAGGTCGAACCGTAAGTGGTCGAGCACCGATCGGTGTGCTGTGGCCCAGTCTCGGAGATGATCAGGGTAGGCGTGCTCGTCGAGGAACACGATGAGGTCGTCGACGTGGGTGCGGCTGAAGTAGACGCCATCCGAGTTCGCCTTGTACGACACCCAGCAGATCTCGCATTCGCGAATTTCGTCGATGCGCGCCAACCATGCCGCGGCAACTCGATCGGAACATCCTGAACCTGCTCCTCGCGCAGAGCCGAGCCGCTCTGCCAACATCGTCCGGTCGCGTTCGACGTCGAAGCCCTGTGCGATGCTCTTGAGGCGGGTGCCGACGCGGTCGGACTCGTAGTTCACCACGAGAATCCCCGGCGCGGGCACGTTGTGGGAAACGTCGATGGTGTCGCCGACGGAGATGGTGCCGTCGGTGTCGATCTCGAACTCGAACGACACGAGGACCGGGTCGCCGTCGAAACGTCTCGGCGCGGGCCATGGAACGAACTCCTCGAAGACGCCGATGACCCGAGGGAGCAACTCAGCGACGTTCGTCGTGGAACCACCGCCCATGGAAGCGAAGAGATAGAACTCCAACCGCAGCCGTCCGGCGACGTGCTTGCACGCCCAGATGAGCTGGTCGCGACCCAGCGACGCACGAAGCGCTTCCACGAGAGCGTCGAGTGTCGATCGAGCAGCGGTTCCTTCCCGGAAGACCGCGCGGAGCAGATCGACGCTCTCCGGGCGCCCGGACGGGTCCTGTCTGAGCGCATACCTCGACCCGACGAGGTCGATCCCGTAACCGAACGGCGCATCTCCCGGGCGCCCTTCACCGGGCTCGATCCGTTGAGGCTCGAGGTACCCGTGTTCACGGAGCAGGGCAACGGCCCGCCCCACGATCGACTCACGCTCCGCATCGTCCTCCGTCGGCACGTCGATGGTCTGAGCGAGCTCGGCGATCGTCCGCCGTCCGTCGGCGCCGGTCCACAGCGCCGCGGCCGTTGCGGACAACTCGAGTGAAGGTGCTGCCGAAAATGTGAGCACCGTTGCGCTCGTGGTCGGGACCGTCGAGGCGATCACCCGGTCGGAGCGGACCGGACGGTCGTAGTACACGGCTGCCCCTGACACGCCGGGACGTCGAACCCGGTCCACGGGTGCCCAGTGCAAGCGCACCTCACCATCGGCACCAGGAGTCGCGGGACGGTCGTCACCTCCCGGTCCGGCGGTGCCACCTCGACCTCCGGTGCCGGGGCTCCGATCGACGGCGGCGTTGCCGACGGGGTCGGCGAACGCGATGATCGGTCCGCCGATCACGAGGCCTCCGTCACCGCCCTGCCCACCGGTCCCGCCGCCACTCCCACCCTCCCCGCCGCTGCCAGCAGGGGAGCCGCCGCCGCCCCCGCCGCCCCCTCCACCGGCGATCCGGCGCCGGGTCGTTCCGTTTCCGCCCGCGTCCGTGACGTGAACGAGACCGACTCGACCGGGTTCGACGGCGTCACCCGAACGGCTCCGACGGGCACCCGACGAGCCGTCGCGGCCGGCCACGGCTTGGGGAGCCGCCGGATCGGCACCCCCGCCGCCTCCTCCGCCGCCACCTGACGCAACGACGCGGACCTCGGTGCCGGCGATCAGGATCGCGCTGGCGCCGCCTCCTCCTCCGCCACCACCCGCCCGCGGTCCGCCACTCCAACCGCCGACACTCCCGGGCACGTAGCCGGTGCCTCCTGCGCCGCCCATGGTCGGATCACCCTCGCGATCGTCGCTGTCGACGTGGCCACCTTCGCCGCAATGCACGATCAGTGTCCGTTCCTGTGCCGCGGGCGCGATCGTGCCACGGATCCGCACACCATCGTTGCCGTGATGGCCACCACCGTGGCCGCCGGCTCCTCCTCCTCCGATCACCACGAAGTCGACGAGATGCCCGGGCGGAACGGTCACCTCCGAAACGCCGGGCGTGGACAGTGTCAGGCGACCGCCGACGTCACGAGCGCGGCCGGATCCTCGCTGACTCATGCTCCCATGACGAT
>CAZQSU010000228.1:0-2198 GCA_964595905.1 uncultured Iamiaceae bacterium | reverse complement strand
GGACGCGTCCGCGGACGCGTTCGCACCAGTCGAACGGACCTATCCCTCCCTCGCACAACAGCGCGTCGACGCGCTCCTCCGGCTGCTCGACACCGCTGACGGCCCGGCAACGAACAGCGCTGGGAGACCCAACCCGTCCGGCGACCACAGGCCACGGCGCAGCATCGCCGAAATCGTCGTCCACGTCACCCCCGACGGCAACGCCCTCGCCGACGGCACCCCACTCTCCGACCACGCGGTGACCCGCATGTTGCCCGACGGGTTCGTGTCACTGCTCATGGAAGACCACGCGCGTCACCCCATCGACGCCTCACCCCGCCGACGTTTCCCGTCCCGACGGCAACGCCGCGTCGTCGACGCCCGCAACCCCGAATGCGCCCAGCCCGGCTGCAACGCCCACGACAAACTGCAATACGACCACATCGACCCGTGGAACCCAGCCCACCCCAACACCGTCATCGCCAACCTCCAACGACTTTGTGGGCCGCACAACCGCGCCAAATCCAACCGGTCCGGGACCATCCGTGGGGCCTGACGTGACCGGGCCTGACCACCGGCCGGCCGGTGCGCCCCTCAGGCGCAGGCGCCCGCCGCCTGGACGAACGCGTCGAACAGGCGTTGCTGGACCGGGTCGTTGCGGGCCGAGTCCTCCGGGTGCCACTGCACCGCGACCGTCCAGCGGTCACCGGGGATCTCCATCCCCTCGATCACGCCGTCGGCGGTGCGGGCCGTGACGACGAGTTCGGCCCCGAGCTCGTCGACCGCCTGGTGGTGGTGGCACCGCCCCACCACGTCGTCGGTGCCGATCGCCTCGGCCAGCAGGGTGTCGGGTTCGACGAGCATGGGGTTCGGCGTGCCCCCTCCCCCGTCGGGTATCCCGTGCTCGCCGACTCCGGGCAGATCTCCGAGGTGCTGGTGCAGGGTGCCGCCCTGGGCGATGTTCAACAACTGGTGACCGCGGCAGATCGCCAACACCGGCTTCCCGGCCCGGCGGGCGGCGTCGATGAGCGCGATCTCCCAGCGGTCCGAGGTCGGGTCGAACGCACTCAGCTTCGGGTGGGGTTCCTGGCCGTACAGCGACGGGTCGGCGTCGAGTCCGCCGGTCACCATCAGCGCGTCGAAGCGGGTCACGAACGCGTCGACGTCGACGGTGTCGGGATCGTGGCACACGACCGAGGCACCGATGCCGCCGGCGGCGTGCAGCGCGTCGAGGTAGTAGGTCGGCAACGCCTGGGCGGGTTCCAGCCAGCGCTCGATCCGTTCGGCGGGGATCCGGCGGGAGGTGACGGCGATCAGTGGACGGGTCGACGGCATGGCAACGACGCGATCAGAACTGGGCGAAGTAGCGGCGGCGTTCCCAGTCGGTGACCGCACGGTTGGCGGCCAGCCATTCCTGGCGGGCCGAGTTCAACAGGTGCTGGTGCACATCGGCGCCGAAGATCTCGACGGCGACCTCGCTGGTGGCGAACGCGTCGATCGCTTCGGGGAACGTGGAGGGGATCCGTGGCACATCGGCCTCGTACGCGTTGCCCTCGGTGGGAGGCGGTGGCTCGATCTGTTGCTCGATGCCGCGGATCCCGGCGGCGATGAGGGCCGCGTAGGCGATGTAGCCGTTCACGTCCGCGCCGGGGATGCGCGACTCGAGGCGGGTGCCGGTGCCGTGACCGACGATCCGGTAGCCGCAGGTGCGGTTGTCGGTGCCCCACGCGATGGCCGTGGGGGCCCACGACTCGGGGGCGTAGCGCTTGTAGGAGTTCAGCGTCGGCGCCCAGCACAGGGTGAGGTCCCGCGACGCGGCGATGATGCCGCCGAGGAAGTGACGGAACCGCACCGAGGCGGGGCTCGTGCCCGCGGGCGTGTCGAAGACCGGTTCGCCGGACTCGACGTCGGTGAGGCTGATGTGCAGGTGACACGACGAGCCGACGTCGTCTTCGGAGTACTTCGCCATGAAGGTGACCGACCGGCCCTCCTGGTCGGCGATCTCGCGCACCGCGTTCTTGTAGATCGCCTGGCGGTCGGCCATCTCCAGGGCGTCGGCGTAGCGCAGGTTGATCTCGTGCTGGCCGTAGCCTGCCTCGCCCTTGGAGAACTCCACGGGGATCCCACACGCGTCCATGGCGTTGCGGATCCGGCGGATCACGTACTCGTCACGGGTGGTCTGGAAGATGTGGTAGTCCTCGATCCAGTCCGAGTGCGGG
>CAZQSU010000227.1:0-2223 GCA_964595905.1 uncultured Iamiaceae bacterium | reverse complement strand
CTGCCGCCGCGCTACGCGTTCGGCTACTGGTACAGCCGCTACTACCCCTACACCGACCGCGACCTGCTCGAGCTCACCGACGCCTTCGACCGCTACGACGTGCCCGTCGACGTGCTGGTGATCGACATGGACTGGCACCGGCTCGGCTGGACGGGCTACTCGTGGGACCGCGACCTGTTTCCCGATCCTGACGAGACGCTCGCCGCGCTGGGAGACCATGGCCTGCGCGTCGCGCTCAACCTGCACCCCGCCGACGGCGTGGGCGCCCACGAGGACCAGTTCGCCGCCATGTGCGCCGCGCTTCGTCTGGACCCGGCGACCACCGACCGGATCCCCTTCGCCATCACCGACCCGGCGTTCGTCGACGCGTACTTCCGTCTGCTGCACCACCCCGAGGAGGACCGCGGGGTGGATGTGTGGTGGATGGACTGGCAGCAGGGTTCGGACACCCCGGTCCCCGGGCTCGACCCGCTCGCCTGGCTGAACCTGCTGCACTGGGACGACCAGGCGCGGCGTCGCCCGAGACGCCGACCGATCTTCCTGAGCCGCTGGGGTGGGCTGGGCGCGGGCCGGTATCCGCTCGGATTCTCTGGCGACACCTACGCCACCTGGGAGTCCCTCGCCTTCCAGCCCGCCTTCACCGCGACCGCGGCGAACGTGGGCTACGGCTACTGGAGCCACGACATCGGCGGGCACTTCCAGTCCGAACCCGACGCCGAGCTGTACACCCGGTGGATCCAGTTCGGCGCGTACTCCCCGGTGCTGCGCACCCACGGGTCGCTCGACGCGTTCCTGGAGCGGCGTGTCTGGGAGTACCCGAACCCGTTCCGCGACGTGATGATCGCCACGATCCGGCACCGCTACGAGATCGTCCCCTACCTCTACACCGAGGCCCGCAAGGGCGTCGACACCGGCCTGTCGATCGTGCGGCCGATGTACCACGAGTACCCCGACGCTGCCGCTGCGTACGAGGCGTCCGGGCAGTACCACTTCGGCGACGCCATGGTCGTCGCGCCGGTCACGTCACCGAACGAAGACGACGCCATGGCACCCGTGCGGGTCTGGCTGCCCCGCGGCGAGTGGTACGACCTGGCCCACGGCGCCCGCGCCGACGCCGACGCCGGGCGGGCTGGAGATGACGACAGCAACGGCAGGAGTGGGAACAACCGCCGCGACCGCGACGGCCGCTGGTTCGAGCGGCGCTACCTGCTCGACGAGATCCCCCGCTTCGTGCCCGCGGGCACGGTCCTGCCGTCCCAGCAGGGGGTCCGGCGTCTCGACGGGCCGTCGTTCCCGAACCTGACCGTCACCGCCTTTGCCGGCGCCGACGGCCACTACGAACAGTACGAGGACGACGGGATCTCGACCGGCTACGAAGTCGGTCGGTCGGTGTGGACCGGCCTCGACCACCGGGTTCGTGCCGGTGAGCGCCGGGTCACGATCGGTCCGGCCGAGGGCGCCTACCGGGGGTGGCTGCGCCGTCGTCCCGTCGAGGTCCGCTTCGTCGGCGAGGCCCCGCCGCGTGCGGTGCACGTTGGCGAGCGCGAGGTGCCGTGGTCGACCCATCGTCGGGACGGCCACTGGTGGTTCGATGCCGCTGCGGCAACGGTCGTCGTGTCGCTCCCCCGGGTCGATCTGCGCGCCGCGACGACCGTGACCCTGGACCGCGCCGGCAGGTCCACCCGAGTTGCCGGTGAGTCGGCGTTGGATGGTCTGCCCGGCCTGGCGCGACGGATCGACCGGATCAGCGACGCCGCCCGCGCCCTGGTGGGCGACGACAACCGCCGACTCATCCACCTCGCCCAGACCGCTGAGCGGATCGCCCGCGACCCGTCGACGCTCGTCGACGAGGTGGCCGAGTTGCGTGCCGGCCTCGGCGGCCTCGACGACCTGCTGGCGACCGCGTTCGATCACCACACCGAGTTGCAGTCGCTCAACCCGCTCGACCCACCCCGCGCCACCGACGCCTTGGCCGCGGCCCGCCGCCTGCTGGCCACCACCGTCGACCAGTTCGGCTCCTGACCCTGCGGGCGTACGACCCGGCCTCGGCACGTCGGGGGCCGGCCCACCTCCGCACCTCGAACACGACTTTGCACGGTTTTCAGCCCCATAGGCCGAAAACCGTTCAAAGACGATCCACGCCTCGTCCGAGGCAGCGGCCCGACGACCGACGATCAGGCGCCTTCAACGAGGGTCGGCAGTTGTCGTCAGGCGGCCTCGACG
>CAZQSU010000226.1:0-2225 GCA_964595905.1 uncultured Iamiaceae bacterium | reverse complement strand
CCGGAATGGTGCGGGTACCGTCCGCGATCCGGGTGCAGTGGAAGAACACCTCGTCACCGGCGTCGGTCCGCAGGGTGCCCCACCCGGCACGGTCGTCGAAGGCGGCGACGACGCCGGTCAGGTGCGCGAAACGGAGCGGATCGCCGCTCACGGGACGATCTTGTCGATCGGTAGCTCGATGATGCCCGTCGCCCCGGCATCGGACAGCGCGGGGATCAGGATGTTCATCTGCGCCTTGGGCACGACCGCCTCGACCGCGAAGCCGCCTTCGCCGTAGAGCTGCGACACGGTCGGGCTCTTCAGCGACGGCAGCAGGTCGATCACCTCGGCGAGGTCGTCGCCGATGACGTTCAGCTTCACCAGCACCTGCTTGCGCGCCTCGAGCGTGCCGTCCAGCAGCGTCTTGATCTGTTCCATGGCGTGGAACTTGTCGGGATCGGCCGCGGCGGTCGGGTTCGCGATCAGTTCGGTGTAGGACTGCAGCACCTCGGCGATGATCCGCAGCCCCGCCGCCCGCAACGCGCGGCCGGTCTCGGTGATCTCGACGATGCAGTCGACGATGTCGGGCACCTTGGCCTCGGTGGCCCCGTAGGACAGTCGGATGTCGGCGTCGATGCCGTGGGAGGCGAAGAACCGCCGGGTGGTCTCGGGGTACTCGGTCGACACCCGTACCCCGTCGGGTAGATCGGCGATCTCCTCGATGTCGGAATCGCCGGCGACGGCGACGACCATGCGGATGGGTCGCGGCGTGTTCTTGGAGTAGTGCATCTCCCCCAGCGAGCGCACCTCCGACCCGGTCTCGGTGATCCAGTCCCGGCCCGTCACGCCCAGGTCGAACATCCCCTCGGCCACGTAGCGGGGAATCTCCTGAGGACGCAGGATCCGCACCTCGTCGATGCGCGGGTCGTCGATCGTCGCCGAGTAGTCCACGCTGGACGAGCGGTTGACCGTCAGGTCCGCCTGGGCGAACAACTCCAGCGTCGCCTTCTCGAGTGAACCCTTGGGCAGCACGAGCTTCAGCACGGCCCTGCACGGTAGTGGCGGCGCGGGCGGCCTTGAAGCGAACAGGGGGTTTCCCCCATGGTGGCGGCCCCGTCGATGCCCGATGGTGATGGCATGAGCCCGACGACGACACGCTCCTCCGCCCGCCCGTCCACCCCACGGATGGCCCGCTTCGCCGACCTGCGGCGCGACCGGGTCGCCGACCTGGTCCGGATCGCCGCCCTGGGGGTGGTGATCGTCTGGCACTCGACGCTGTCGTTGTTCCACCGCAGCTCGACCGGCGTGTTGTCGATGCCGAACCCGATCGGTGACTACCGAGGCCTGTGGCTGGTCACCTGGCTGTTGCAGGTCATGCCGTTGTTCTTCGTGGTGTCGGGCGCGGTGAACGCCGATGCGTGGGTGCGCCATCGCCGCCGGGGCGGCACCGCACGCAGCTTCGCCGTCCACCGGGTCACCCGGTTCGTCGCCCCGCTGGTCGTGCTCGTCGCGGGGTGCGCGGCGATCGAGGCGGCCTGGCGTCTGGTCGCCCACGAAGCCTTCCTGAGCCGACACCTGGTGATGCTGGTGCCGCTGTGGACGCTGGCGTTGCTGGTCGCGTACGCGCCGCTGACGCCGTGGTTGGAGCGGGCGTGGCGTCGCTACGGCGCGACGACCACGGTGAGCCTGGTGGCCGCCGTCATCGTGTCGGACCTGGTGCGTTTCCGGGCACCGAGTGGCTTCGCCCAGGCAGCCGAGGTCGTCTCGACGATCGGGGTCTGGCTCGTCGCCTACCACCTGGGCTGGGTGTACCGGAGTGCGGTGCGTGCCGGGGAGGCCGCCACCGCCGCCACGGGACGGATCCTCGCCGTGGTCGGCTTCGTCGGGTTGATCGTGACGACCAACATCGGCGTCTATCCCCGCCCCATGGTCGCCACCACCACCGACGCCATGTCGAATCTGTTGCCCACGACCGTGCCGATCATGATGCTCGCGCTGTTCCAGTGCGGCCTGCTGCTGCTCGTGCGCCCCCGCCTCGCCGCCTGGTGCGCAACGCCCCGTGCCCGACGGATCGTCGACGGGCTCGGTGCGTACGCGTTGCCCGCGTACCTGTTCCACATGTTCGTCGTGGTCGCCATGGTGCTGGCCGGCGAGGCGGTCGGGATCGGATTCTCTGGCCGCCCGTCGACGACCTGGTGGCTGACCCGGCCACTGTGGCTCACCGGGGTGATCGTGCTGCTCGTGCC
>CAZQSU010000225.1:0-2401 GCA_964595905.1 uncultured Iamiaceae bacterium | reverse complement strand
CCGGCCCGATCGTGTGGGGCGAGCCGGGCACGAACGGCCAGCACGCCTTCTACCAACTGATCCACCAGGGCACCCGGCTGATCCCCTGTGACCTGATCGGTTTCCTGCACACCCGGAACCCGTTGGGTGACCATCACGACCTGTTGATCGCGAACCTCATTGCCCAGGCCGAGGCGCTGGCGTTCGGTCAACAGTCCGACAACCCGCACCAGGTCTGCGAAGGAAACCGACCCACCTCGATGCTGCTCGCCGACGAACTCACCCCGTATTCACTCGGTGCACTCATCGCGCTCTATGAACACAAGGTGTTCGTGCAGGGCACGATCTGGGGCATCGACTCCTTCGACCAGTGGGGCGTCGAGTTGGGCAAGAAGCTCGCGGTGAGGATCATCGACGAGTTCGCCTCGGGCGAGGCGGGCGACCACGACTCGTCCACGACCCGCCTGATCAATCGGTATCTGGCTGCTCGTCGCGCCTGATCCGCGCCCAGCGTCTTCCGCGGCTGGTCGCCATCGCGGCGTAGGTCAACCCCGCGGCGCCGATCGCCCCACCGGGCAGCGGCGACCAGGCGATGGCGAGCGCCAGGCCGATGATGCCGATGACCACGCCGATCGTGGTGTCGATGATGATCGGCGTGCGCCAGTTCGACGCCCGGATCAACCGCTCCTTCTCGGCCTCGGAACGGCTCGCCGCGTCGAGCACCCGACGCGCGGACGAACCCTGGGTGCGCCTGGTCGACCAGTCCTCAGCCATACCTGCCAGTCTGCCTGCTCGGTAGTGTCGTGCAGGTGACTTCGACCGAGAATCCCCTCCACGTCAAGCCCGGCCACACCTTCGCCGACGCGTTCGCACGCGCCCGCGCCGCCGCGCCCGACGCGTTCGGCGCCGACCGGCTCAACAACCTCTGGGGCGGAAAGTGGCGCACCGAAGGCACCTCACACGCGGCCACTTCTCCGGTCGACGGCTCGGCGATCGTCGGGCCGCCGATGCTCGACGCAGCGACAGCCCGAGCGGCGATGGAGGCCACCGTTGCCGAGCACGACACCTGGCGTCGGGTCCCGCTCGAAGAGCGTCGAGCCAGGGTGCGACGCGCGCTCGAACGGCTCGACGAACATCGTGACCTGTTGACCCTGCTGCTGGTGTGGGAGATCGGCAAACCGTGGGGTCAGGCGGCGACCGGGGTCGACCGCACGATCTCGGGGGTCGAGTGGTACTGCGACGAGATCGAGGTGATGCTCACCGGACGCCGACCGCTTCCCGGCCCGGTGTCGAACATCGCTTCGTGGAATTATCCGCTTTCGGTGCTGGTGCACGCGATGTTGATCCAGGCACTGGCCGGCAACGCCGTGATCGCGAAGTCGCCGACCGACGGCGGCGTGAACGCCCTGACCCTCGCGGTGGCACTCGCCGCCGCCGAAGGCCTGCCCCTCACGCTGGTGTCGGGCAGTGGCAGTGACCTGTCTCCGGTGCTGGTGAACTCGCCCGAGATCGGTTGCGTGTCGTTCGTGGGCGGCCGCGACACGGGCGGCCAGATCGCCTCGCAGCTCGCCAACACGAACCGGCCCCACATCCTCGAACAGGAGGGGTTGAACACGTGGGGCATCTGGGAGTTCTCCGACTGGGACACCCTCGCCGGCCAGATCCGCAGCGGGTTCGCGTACGGCAAGCAGCGCTGCACCGCGTACCCGCGGTACGTGGTCCAGCGCTCGCTGTTCGACCAGTTTCTCAGCATGTACCTGCCGGTGCTCGCCGATCTGCGCTTCGGCCACCCGCTCGCCGTCGCCTCCGACGACGATGCGCCGCCGACGCTCGACTTCGGCCCGTTGATCAACGCCGCGAAGATCACCGATCTCGAGGCCAAGATCGCGGCCACGATCGACCACGGCGCCGTGCCGCTGTACCGGGGCAGCCTGGACGACGGCGCGTTCATCGACGGCCAGGACCGCTCCGCGTACCTGGCACCGATGGCGATGTACGACCCGCCGCGGTCGTCGCCGCTGCACCACGCGGAGCCGTTCGGTCCGGTCGACACGGTCATCGTCGTCGACACCGAGGCCGACCTGCTCGCCGCGATGAACGCCTCGAACGGGGCGTTGGTGTCGTCGGTGGCCTGTGACGACCCCGAGACCGCCCAGCGGCTCGCGGCGCAGGTGCAGGCCTTCAAGGTCGGCATCAACAAGACCCGCTCCCGCGGCGACAAGGCCGAACCCTTCGGTGGTCGGGGTGCGTCGTGGCGGGGCGCCTTCGTCGGCGGCGAGCTGCTCGTCCACGCCGTGACCGAGGGCCCCGCGGACGAGCGCCGGTACGGCAACTTCCCCGACTACCGCCTCGAACCGCAGACCTGAACGTGCAGCCGGGCAGCGTTCAGCCGGCTGAGGCCATGGCGGCGACGGCGAGGTCG
>CAZQSU010000224.1:0-2426 GCA_964595905.1 uncultured Iamiaceae bacterium | reverse complement strand
GGCCGCACTGCATCTACCGTGGCTACTGCCTGCAGGGTTGCAAGGTGAACGCCAAAGCGAGCCCGAACGTGACCCACCTGCCCGATGCGCTCGCCCACGCGGTCGAGATCCGGTCGGACTCGATGGCCTCGCGCATCGAACTCGACGAACGGGGCCGCGCCGCGGGGGTCGTCTACGTCGACGAGACCGACGACTCCGAACATTTCCAGCGCGCCCGGTTCGTGGCGGTCGCCGGCTATTCGATCGAGACGCCACGGTTGTTGTTGAACTCGGCGACCACGGGCTTCGAGCGCGGGCTGTGCAACAACGAAGATCTGGTCGGGCGCTTCGTGATGGTGCAGGGTGCGGCGCAGACCGCGGGTCGGTGGCCCGAGGAGATCCGGATGTACAAGGCGCCGCCGCCGGAGGTCTCGAGCGAGGACTTCTACGAGACCGACGAGTCGCGTGGCTTCAAGCGGGGGTTCTCGATCCAGACGGTGTCGCCGTTGCCCATCGGTTGGGCCGAGCACGTGCTCGCGGACGGCCACTGGGGCCGGGCGATGCGCGAGTACATGCGTGACTACAACCACTGGGCCACCGTCGGCGTGTTGAACGAGTTGCTCGCCCACCGCGACAACCGGGTCACCCTCGCCGACGAGACCGACCGCTACGGCCTTCCCGTGGCGCGCATGGACTACTCCCTGAGCGACAACGACAAGGCCAACATGGCGTACTCGACGCGGGTCATCTCCGACATCCTGACCGCCGCCGGCGCCCAGGACATCTTGACGATCCACCGCTTCGCCCACCTGATCGGCGGTGCCCGCATGGGCAACTCGCCCCTGACCAGCGTGGTCGACGCCAATCAACGATCGTGGGCCGTGCCGAACCTGTTCATCGCGGACGGGTCGGTCTGCCCCACGCAGGGCTCGGCGAACCCGGCGTTGACGATCATGGCGCTCGCGTCACGCCTCGCCGGGCGCATGGCCGACGGCACGGCGATGAGCGACGACCCGGAGGTGCGGGCCGGCACCTCCCCGGCGGTCCAACCGGTGGGCTGAGCCGACATCCAGTACCCGCCAGTAACTGACAGGTTTTGCTGTCACAATCTGGCGGCTCGCGGGACCGCTCGCTGAGCACCACGATCGATGGGCAGACGGTGCTGCTCGGACTCCTGGGCAGCGTCGTTCGCTCCGAGCGACCGGATCGATCAACACCGTGGCCGATCGGTCGAGCCGGGGTGATCAGACGCCGCCCTCGAAGGGGAAGCCGAGTTCGGGAGCGGTCACCAGGGCCCGCACCTCGTACCCTTCGGCCGCCGCCAGCGCGGTCACGGTGCCGCCCCGGTCGACCACCGGGACCAACACGACCGGTTCGGCGCCGACCGATCGGATCTGCTCGGCGGCTTCGAGCATCGACACGCCCCGGGTGACGGCGTCTTCGGTGATCGCGACCCGATCGCCGGGGCCGAGGACGCCCGCGATGCGGCCTCCGCCGCCGTGGTCCTTGGTCTCCTTGCGGACGCTGAAGGCGCGCAGCATCCGGCCACGGGTCGCGGCGATCCCGGCCGTGGCGAACGCCGCGGCGTCCGCGCCCATCGTCAACCCGCCGAGGGCGGTGACGTCGTCGGGAATCGTGGCCAGCAGTGCGTCGGCGACCAGCAGCATGCCCGCGGGCTCACACGTGGTCGCCTTCGCGTCGATGAACCAGTTCGACTTCCTTCCTGACTTCAGGGTGAACTCGCCGGTCCGCACGGCATGGGCCAGCAGGTGGTCGCGGAGCTCGGGGAAGCGTGCGTCGGGTCGCGCGCGATGGGCGTCGTCGGTCGTCATCGTCACCTCTCGGCGGTGCACGCTACCGCGGTCGACCGGTTGCCTCGACACGCGCTCCCAGGCTGTTCGCCATCTGTGCGAGCCGATCCTGGCCGTCCGCTGACCGATGGCGGCGGGAGCGGGCGCGACTAGAGTTTCACGGGAATGGAGCACGTCATCCAGACCGTGCCGGCCCGAAAGGATGCCCCGATGCCCCGTCGCCCGCTCACCCTCGCTCTCTCGCTACTCGTCGTCGGGGCATTTGCCTTCTCGGCGTGCGGAGCCGACGTCGACAGCGTGAAGGACTCGACCTCCACGTCGACCAGATCCAGTTCGCAGGAAGAGACCACCCCGACGGCGTCCGACGACGACAGCGACCGCACGACGACCACCGAGACCGACCGGTCGAAGAAGCCCAGCGGTGAAGCCGCTCCCTACGTGCAGGCCATGGTCGACTCGATGATGGACGACGACGACATGGCGATCGACGAGGAAAAGGCCCGTTGCTTCGCCACCAGCGCGATCGACATCATCGGCGTCGACCGTCTGAAGGACAAGGGCATCGAGCCGGCCGACCTGCGAGACGACTCCTCGACCGACATGTCGTCGGTGGGTCTGTCGATGGACGAGGGCAAC
>CAZQSU010000223.1:0-2439 GCA_964595905.1 uncultured Iamiaceae bacterium | reverse complement strand
GGTCGACGATCGGATTGGTGGTCGGGATCTGCACCTGGGAGGCGGCCCACAGCACACCGATCAGCGAGGCGACGACGATGACGCCGAGGAAGAACAGCGGACGCCTCAGCCGCCACAGAAGCGACCGCCGCGACGCGCCGGGAGCATTCTGATCGGGGGTCTTCTTGCGGCGGCGTCGGGCTCGGGGTGTCGTCATCGGTCCGCGGCTCGGGTCCCCGCACGGGCACCAGAGCGGCTTTCGAGGTTACCAGCGCCTCGGCGACATTCGTCGATCCCGACCCTCCGAGGCACTACCTTCGCAGTGAATGACGAACATCGGGCGCCGCGACCTGCTGATCGCGGGTGCATCCACCGGCGCCCTCGCCTTGAGCGGGTGCACCGACAAGGGTACGGACAGTGGTACCGCCGAGGGAGTGGACGAACCCGACAGGCCCGAAGCCCCCGCCGGTCCGTGGGCTCGCGTGCACCTGCAAAATGGCGTCGACGGATGGACCTGCGTGCCGGTGAACGGCACGCAGACCGATCCGGTCGGTGGGGCCTACGCGCGGTCGATCGATCCGGTCGGTCGACTCCGCTTCACCAGTTCGGCGGCGAACAGCGAAGAGAGCCGACGCGAGGTCTGGGTGACCGGCGAACCGGTCACCGATGTCGAGGCGCGCGTGCTGATCGCTCCACCCAGCGCCATGAACCCGACGGTCGCGACGCCCCAGATGGGATTGGCGCTCAGGGTCTCGGCGCCCGAGAACGGAAAGCGCTCGGCATTCGTGTTCGACACCAACATCTTCAGCGGGAACTTCGAGCAGATGTGGTGCGCCCTCTGGGAGTGGCCGGACCCGGTCGAACCCAGTGGTCTGACGATCGCCGGCCGGTCCGAGTCGATCCCGCTGTTCCAGTACTCGGTGCCGATCCGATGCGTCCAGCGGATTGCGGGCTCACCCTCGCTCGACCTGCTCACCGTCGACCCGGGTCCGCTTCCGGTACCGAAGTTCGCCGACGGCGATCGGGTCACGATCGCCAGGACGTTCGATGCGTCGTACCGACAGTCCGACGCCGAAGTCGTGGCGGCGCGCGGGGAAGATTACGGCGGAGTCGAGGGGCCCGTCGTCCTGGTGAAGAATGCGGCGCAGGCCCAGTCGTCGCCCGCAGCCCTCGATGCGGGCCACCTGCGGTATGCCTCGCCGGGTCCCAAGGCCATCGATCCCCGTGCGCTGTACCCGCTTCATGTCGCGGCGCGGGTGATCGGCTCGGTTGCCCAACTCAAGGCCTGGCCGACCAACGCCGTCGAGCCACCGTGGTCGTCGTCGCTCCATGCGGTCACGGTCGATTTTTCCCACGTCACCGACGTGAAGGTTCCCGAGGCGGGTCAGGTGGGCCTGATCGTCAACCATCTGCACGGCGCCGATCAGTTCGTCGCGTACGGCGACCTCGAGGTCACGCCGTTGTAGCGGACTCGCCGAGGGGAAACGACCGCATGAGGTGGTTCCACCAGCAGCCGGTGCACACCTCGACGACGTACCCGGTGAAGGAGCCGCGCCGCCTGGCGATCTTCGCCAGTTCCCCACGGCTCGACAGACACCGGCCCGAGGCGGGCAGTCTGGTGCCGAACACGTACGTCACCAACACCAGATCCTCGGAGTCACAGATCGGACACGGCCGGTCCGACGCCATGCCGAGTGCGGTGGCATTGCGGCGCAACTCGGGGTGGGCGTCGCAGACCTCGTTGCGGGCGAGGCGACCGCCCCGGTACTGAGCGATGAGCGCCTGGCGCGCGAGCCGGTAGTCGATCTCACCGGCGCCCTTGATCCGGGCCGGAGTTGCGACAGGTCTGGCGGCCACGGTCTCCCACGCTACCGGGGGAGACCGGGCTCAGGCGGTCCGGCGGCGGAACCAGGCGACGGCCACGCCGGCGATGATCACCACGACGAGGATCCCGCCGCCGACGGTCAACCAGGTCGGGACGCCACCGCCCCCGCCACCGACGAGCGCAGCACGGGCCCGTCGGGCGGCTGCGGCTCCGGCGGCGTCGAGCTTCTGGCCCGGCGCATCGGGCGGGGTGAAGATCGCGGCAGAGCGGGTCGAACGCAACCCGCTCGAGCCGCCGACGCTGAGCACCGAACCGTTCGCCAGCAGCGCGACGCCGGGGATGGTGAGCGCTTGTGGAAGGTCCGGGCCGGCCTGCCAACGGTTGGTCGACGGGTCGTACACCTGGGTGGTCTTCAGCGGGGTCTTGTCGCGGATCCCTCCGACGAGCAGCACCGTGCCGTCCGCGCGCGTCACCGCGGACGCCATCGGTTGCAGGTCGACCAGACCGCCGGTCGGTGTCCACTCACCGGTGTCGGGATCGAAGACCTCGCTGGCGAGTTGGGTGCCCGCCACGAGCACCGAACCGTCACGGAGGGTCGCCGTCGCGTCCATCATGCGCGGTTTCGGCAGCGGCGC
>CAZQSU010000222.1:0-2458 GCA_964595905.1 uncultured Iamiaceae bacterium | reverse complement strand
TTCGAGCACCTCGACGCCGTCGAGACCGTCGATCGCCTTGCGCAGCTCGAGCATGTGGACTTCGTCGACACAGTCGACGATGAGGGCCTCGTCGAGGTGGTCGCCCTTGGCCTCGAACCCGGCGAGCGCCCCGATGTTGCCCCCTACCTCCCCGATCGCGGCCGCCAGACGACCCAGGGCACCGGGTCGGTTGTCGAGGCGCACCAGAAGGCGCACCGAGTACGCGGCAGAAGGGGTGTTCGTCATGTACCGACGCTACCAACGATGATTCTGAACCGGCGAACCGCTTCGGGCAAGGGTCTTCGGCCCCGACGGCCCGTCGCGGCCCCGCCGAGCCCCGTCTTCGTGCTCGGCGTCGGGTCGTGGACCGACGTGTCCGCATGTTTGGAGAACGGACCGATCGGGAAGCCGTGGGGCATGATCGCCAACCGATACGCCGATGCGTCCGCTGCGTCGTGAGGGGAAGATGACGTCGACCGAACACGTGCTCGACCGCATGGTCGCCAACATCGAACACGGCCGCTTCGAACGATCGCTGTCGGGTCTGACCGCGGTGGCCGCCGTGGTGACCACCACCGAGATCTACCTCGAGCACTACAAGGCGAGCTTCGGCAACAAGTGGATGTGGTCGCCGATCGTGGTGACCCCGCCGGTGGTGTGTGCGGGAGTCGCGGGGGTGTTCAGCAAGCGCTGGGCGAAGACGGCCCTGCCGGTCGCCGCGGCGATCTACACCGCGAACGGCCTCGCCGGGGAGTGGTTCCACGCCCGGGGCGTGGCCCGCAAGCCCGGTGGCTGGGCGCTGGCGTCGTACAACGTGCCGATGGGGCCGCCGATCGCCGCGCCGGGGCTGATGTGCATGGTCGGCGGCATGGGCCTGCTCGCGGCGATCCTGCGCAGGGAACGCTGATGGCCGAGCGGATCGGACACGACGGCGCTTCCGACGGCGACCCGTCGAACGGCGACACGATCGACCGGGACCGGGGCGAGCACCTGCCCAACCTGCGACCGGGCCGCCAACCGCCGCATCCGTCATGGCTCCCCCGGCAGCGCCGCGGCACCACTCCGCAGATGATCGGCCGCTATCCCGACTACGACGTGATGGACTCGATCGCGACCTGGGACGCCGCGACCCGCGCGGTGGTGCTGGCGCGTCTGGCGGCACCCGGGCCGCTGCGCTTCTTCACCGACGACGAGGAGCCGACACTGCGGGCGTTCTGTGACACCTGCATGGCCCAGGACACCGAACCACGCATCCCCGTGGCCGAATCGGTCGACGCGAAGCTCGCCGACGGTCACCTCGACGGGTTCCAGTACGCGAACATGCCCGACGACCGCGTCACCTGGCGGACGGTGCTGGCCGGTCTCGACCACACCGCGAGCCGGCGTCACGGCACGGCCTTCGCGGCGTGCACGCCGGACCGGCAGGAGGCGATCGTCGGCGATCTCGCCGATGGCGCGTTGTCGGGGGGCCCCTGGGACGATCTCGACGTGACCCGCGCCTGGTCGGTGTGCATGCGGGCGATCCTCTCGGGGTTCTACGCCCACCCGTGGGCCTGGAACGAGATCGGCTTCGGCGGCCCGGCCTATCCGCGGGGCTTCATGCGCATGGGACCGACGAGTGTGCGGGAACCCTTCGAGACGCCTGGCGCGACCGACGAGGATCCCGTCGCGGCGAGCCAGAACCACCCCGACGTCTTCGGCGAACCGCGATGACCGGGTGGTCCGACCGCGTCAAGTCGTCGTTGCGGGGCGCGCTGAAGGGATCGGTCGGCCCGACCGACAACGACTCGCGTTTTCTGCTCGACGTCCACTCCCGCCAACTCCCCGGCGAGGCGACCATGCAGCACTACGCCGAGAACGACGAGGTCGACCTGGTGATCGTCGGCGCCGGTGCCGGCGGTTCGGTCCTCGCCCAGCGCCTCGCCCGGCTCGGCTGGCGGGTGGTGATCATCGAGGCGGGTCCGTTCTGGCATCCCGACGACGACTGGGTCTCCGACGAGGCCGGGTCCCATGCGCTCTACTGGACCCCGAAGCGGATCATCGGTGGCTCCGACCCGATCGAGCTGGGCAAGAACAACTCCGGGCGCGGCGTGGGCGGGTCGATGGTGCACTACGCCGGCTACACGCCCCGGTTCCATCCGTCGGACCTGCACACCCACGCCCTCGACGGGGTCGGCGCCGATTGGCCGATCCGGTACGAGGATCTCGAGGCCGAGTACGACCGGGTCGAGCGGGAGTTGCCGGTCGCCGGGCAGGACTGGCCGTGGGGTCGTCCGCACCGCTATCCGTTCAGCCCCCACCCGGTGTCGGCGGCGGCGAACAAGATCTGGCGCGGCGCGATCGAGCTCGGCATCGAGATGCGGGTCGGGCCGGTGGGCATCGTCAACGGCACGTTCGGCAACCGGCCGCACTGCATCTACCGTGGCTACTGCCTGCAGGGTTGCAAGGTGAACGCCAA
>CAZQSU010000221.1:0-2468 GCA_964595905.1 uncultured Iamiaceae bacterium | reverse complement strand
GACGACCCCATCACCCCGATCGCGGGTGCCCGGGTCGCCGCCGAAGCGCTCGGCGGGGTCGCCCGATTCGTGTCGTTCGCCGACTGTGGCCACGGCGTGTGGCGCGACCAGCCGAACGCGGCGATGAGCGCGATCCGCTCCTTCGTGGCCGAGCACTCCTGAGGATTCGTCGGACCCGGCCGCTCGTCGACGGGCTCCAGAAGCTCCTAGTACGATGCTCACGGGTCCGTTCGCCACGACACCGGAGGCCGCCATGGCGCAAACCGAGAACGACGCGCCGATCGCGGGAATGTGGGACGCGCTCGCACCGGTCTGGGACCGCTACGGCGACTGGCATGCCACGACCACGAGGGCATTGACCCGGACCATGGTCGATGCCCTCGACCCCCACGAGGGCGACACCGTGCTCGAGTTGGCGGGAGGCCCGACCGCCGACGGTGCCGTCGAGGTCGCGACGCGGTTCCCCCGACGGTGTCGGGTGATCGCGAGCGACCTGTCTGCCGCCATGCTCGCCGCGGCGAGACGGCGCGGCAACGACGCCGGTATCGACGCCGAGTACCGCCAACTCGACGTCACCGCGCTGGATCTCGCCGATGGCACCGTCGACCGGGTGCTCGCCCGTTGGGTCTACATGCTCCTCCCCGACCCCGCCGCGGCCCTCGCCGAGGCACGTCGGGTGATCCGACCGGGAGGCCGGCTCGTGTTCGCGGTGTTCTCGACCGCCGAGCGCAACCCGTTCTTCACGTTGTACGCCCGGGTGCTCGCCGAACGCGGCCTCCTGACGCTCCCGGGGCCGGGCGAACCCAGCATGTTCGCCCTCGCCGACGTCGCATCCACCTCGCAGATGCTCCGCGACGCCGGCTTCGGCGACGTGGCGAACCAGGAGGTCACGATGGCGTACCGCTACACCGACGAGGACGAGTTGTGGTCGTATGCGAGTGAGTTCTCGGGGCCGGTCGCGTTGACGATCCGCACCCTCGACGAAGCCACCCGCACCGCCGTGCGTGAGGAGATCCTCGAGCGGGCCGACGCGTACCGCGACGACCGCGGCTACGCCCTTCCCTCGGTGGTGGAAGTCTTCACCTGCTCGTAGCCGGACGAGAGCGCTGCAGCCACACGCGGGACGCTCCCTTGTCACCGGGCACGTCGGATGCGACGTCTCACTGCGCCGACGGGACCGGAGGCGTCGGCCACGGCGTTGCTACCCAGTACCGGTAGCAACGCTGCCCATCGGTCGTGGCGATGGTTCGTTCGATGCGACGGATCTCGCCCATCTTGAACGACAACGGCTGACTGAAGAACGGGCCGTCGTGGACGAACGTGTGGTACTCGCCGCGTTCACCGCACGGATCACAGCCGTGGGGCAGTTCCTCGACGAACCGCCGGTCGACGACGCGACCGACCGCGTCGCTGCCGAGGACGGCAGCATCCACAACGACGGTCACCGCGCGGATGCCGGAACGCAGGTACGCCGCGATGCAGGCCGACGGGGTCAGGTCCCACGAGGGTTCGATCACCGTGAAGCCGAACGGTTCGAAGCGGACGCGACGCGCGGCGAGGACCCCCGGATCGGCGAGGTCACCGAATGCCACCGCGTCGACACCCTCGGAGCGCCACCGTGATGCGGCCACCGTCATCGCTTCGTCGTACCCTTCCAGTCCCGGACCGACCAGAGGAACGAATTCGACCGGGATCCCGATCTGGTCGGCTTGGGCACGTACGAGACCGACCGGCAGATCGTGCACCGTCGACTGGCACTCGGCGTCGACCGTGGTCGTCACGAGGCGGTCGACCACGATGGCGTCGTCGGCGAGGAGACGGCTCAACGCCAACGCGGCGTCCTTGCCGCCGCTCCAATGCAGCGCAACCCTTCGCGGAACCATCGCGCACACCCTTGCACGGGCGCGCCGAGGCGTTCGTGTCTCGGGTCACGACGCTAGGTTGCCCACCGTGGGGACCGTTCCCTTCGTCGTGTTGGTGACCGGGTTGCCGGCAAGTGGCAAGACGACTCTGACCGCCCCGCTCGCCGGTGTGGCGGACGCCCGGACGGCCGCGTCGCTTGCGACGCCCCCCTGCACCACCTGATGGGACCGACCATGCCACCGCTCGCGCTGCCGCGCACGCGCTTCACCCCACCAGCGGCTCGACCGGGCGGGGCGGGGTCGGCCCGACGTAGCGGGCACTCGGTCGGATGATCTTCGGGTCCGTCGCCTGTTCGAGGATGTTCGCCGTCCACCCGATCATCCGGCTCGCGGCGAACGTCGGCGTGAACATCTCGGGTGGAATGCCACAAGCCGCCATCACGACCCCGGCGTAGAACTCGACGTTCGCGTACAGCTCCCGCCCGGGTTTGTACTCCGCGAGGACGTCGACCACCGTCTGTTCCACGGTGAGCGCGAGCTCGGCGACCGGGCCTCCCAGCGCCCGCGCCTCGTCACGGAGCAGTCGCGACCGCGGATCCTCGGTCC
>CAZQSU010000220.1:0-2494 GCA_964595905.1 uncultured Iamiaceae bacterium | reverse complement strand
TCGCCGAGTTGTCGCACCACCGGCGACCTGCGGCTGGTGTACACCGGTGCTGCAGGTGAAGGCGGCGGTGATGTCTTCGGCCTCACGGGCGACGGCCACGTCCGGCGGCTGACCTCCGACGGCGGCTCGTTCGACCCGGCGTTCTCGCCCGACGGCGAACGCATCGTGTTCTCGAGCGTCGGCAAGGACGGATCGGCGAATGGCGACACCGGCATCTCCGGACTCGATCTCTACGTCATGGCCGACGACGGATCCGCACGGCACCGCCTGCTCGATGGTGACGAGGACGGCATGCCGACGTGGTCGCCGGACGGCAAGGAGATCGCATTCGTCCGGGGCCTGGACTCCGACCACAGCCGGGTACTCGTCGTCGATCCGGACTCGCCGGCGACCACCCGTGCGCTATCGGCACCGGGCGCCAGCGCCTACGACACCGATCCGGCGTGGTCACCCGATGGCGCATCGATCGTGTTCGTGCGGACCATCCCCGGAACAGATCCACGGTCGCCCGAACAGTACCGGCTCATCGTCGTCGACGCCGATGGGTCCAACGCACGCACCGTCTTGGAGCGCGACGTCCCGCTCGCATCACCAAGCTGGAGTCCCGATGCCGACGAGATCGCTTTCACGCTCGGCCCCGTCGGAGAGCAGAGCGGGTCGCTCGCGGTCGTCGACCTCGACGATGGCGCGGTGCAGGTGGTTCCGGGGCCGGTCCGGGCACCCCGGTGGTCGATGAGCGGCCGGCTCTACGGCTATGCACGCAATCCTGCCGTCGACGACTTCAGCGGCGGGTGGCGGGTCGCAGAGTTCGAAGCCAGCGACCGTGGAGTCTCGAAGGGCCGGGCCGTTTCGAGGATCGATCCCATCGGGTACCTCTACGGGCCCGTCGGGGTCGACGTGCCCCGCTGCGACGGCGCTGACAGCGCAGCACTCACCTCCGAGGCCGACATCCCCGATTCGCTCACCGTGGCCGACCCGGTCACCGCGAAGAACACCGTGGTCATGACCCGTAAGGAGTTTCTCGAGTCTGACGAGTTTCCCGATGGCCTCGCCGAGTCCGAGACCAAGCTCGTGCACAAGGCCGCCCTCGACGAGGTCCTCGAATTGAGCCGCCTCTCCATGGGGTCCGGGGACCTGGTCTGGGTCGCTGCCTACCTTCACGACGGACACGGCGGTGCTGCGGTCCTGGCCGATGCCCGTACCGGCAATTTCCTCGGAAGCGGTGGCGTGGGCATGACCGAGGAACAGTGGGCGGCGCTCGACGACCTCGCCCCTTGAGGTATCGGGGGTGCGTGCAGTCCCAGGCGCGACGGTTGCTCGGTGCTGAGGTTGCGGGCATGGCCGTCGTGGACCTCAGCGGGTGAGGAATGTCTCCCATTCCTGCATTGCCTGTTCGCCCGTCAGTCCATCCACGAACTCGGGCGGCATGTTCGCGGTGTGGATCAGGCGGTCACGGAGCCATGTGGGGACCGGGTCACTCACGGGCTCGGTTGCACCGGCGATGGCCGATCCGGACGCGAGCAGGGTCACGACCTTGGTGAGGGCGTGGCGCAGTGTCGCGTCCTCGACGTGATCGATCCGGGCGGTGATCGTGTCATAGACCACCGCATCGGCGCGGGCACCCGCAGCCCAGACCTCGGCGATGTCGATGAGCGAGTTTCCGTCGCCGTCGGTGGTGACCCGCCAGACGATTCGCCAGTCACGGTTGCCCACGACGAGTTTCCGGAATCCGACGAGTCGTCCGAGTAGGGGTTCACCGGCCTGCGGGTCGTGTTCCAACAGCAGGCACTTCTTGAGCACCGCTCGGACGATCTGTGGATCCTTTCGATGGAGGACTCGGAGGTCGTCGACTGCGTCGTCGATGAAGCGGACGTACGCGTTCGGCACGGCGATCAGGACGGCGTCGTGTGCGTGCCTGCAGTGACTTCGGCGTCGAGTTCACGCTCGAGTTCGGCCCGGTCGAATCCGAAGGCTTCGATGACGTCGTCGAGTGAACTTCGTGTCCCGTCGTCGGTGGCGGCGCGGGTCAGCACGAGTGCCGCGGAGCGCAGGTCGTCCTCGCGTTCGAGCATTGCTCTCATCCGAGCGGCGCCGACGACCACGGCGGCAGGGACACCTCGTCGTTCCACGACGACGCCGCCACCCCTTTCCGCGTCGGCGACCAGCCCCGAGACGCCACGGCGCGACGCATCGGTCACCGAAAGGGCATGATCGAAGCCGGCAAAGGACATGAGTGGAGCCTAGACCGGGCTTCGCGCTTCTACACAGATTTCTAGACAGGGGAAGCGCCTCGGGGGACACGGGTCGCGGATATCACCGACCCGATCGTCGAACGGGCCGCGACCTGCCGCTTGTTCCTCACCGCCCGGTGACGCCGAGTCGCGAGAGCAACCTGGCGTGTTGGGCGATGGCGCACCGACTTCGGCGCGACTGCGGCGTCTGGGCGGGGGACGGCCTGGGCCGATGTTCAGGAAGCCCGTTCGACGAGTCGCAC
>CAZQSU010000219.1:0-2494 GCA_964595905.1 uncultured Iamiaceae bacterium | reverse complement strand
CCACCAGGCGTCCTTGACGTTGCGGAGGAGCAGCACGCCGATCGGTCCGTAGTCGTAGGTCGAGCGGAAACCGCCGTAGATCTCGGCGGACCCGAACACGAAGCCGCGCCGCTTCGACAGGTTGAGGACGGCTTCCATGGTGTCTTCCGGTTCGGGGTCCGCGGGGCTGCTCATGGGGCCACACGGTAGTGGTCGACCCCACGCGTCCCCAGGGCCGGTATCGCCGACCGGGCACCGCCCGCGGCGTGTCACGGCGACGAACGGCGCGGTTCGGCGATCGCGATCTCGTCGGACAGGTAGCGTGCAACAGGTGAGCTACCAGGCCTACAACATGCCGCCCCCCATGCCCGTGGACCCGACCGACGTCGTCGGCAAACGCATCGGCGCGTGGTTCATCGACGCGGTGATCTTCGTCGTGGTGCTGTTCGTGGTCATGAACCTCTTCGGCTACGGACCGCAGGTGACACAGGTGACCGAGAGGACCGTGAACGACTGGGCCACCTCTCAGGGTCTACCGATCACGAGCCAGAGCGAGAAGCAAACCGCCGGGCAACGCTATTGCCAGGACGTGCTCGGATTCGACGAGTCCGGTACCGACGGCTTCGATCGCCTGTGTGCGCCGGTCGCCGGCGACGGGGTGGTGACGATCAGCCACATGAGCCGCTTCTACGCACTGTTCGGCATCCTCGCCGTCGTGTTCATCATCTACCAGGGGCTGCTCGGGGCGAGCCTGGGCAAGCTGGCGATGGGCCTTCGCATCGTCAAGGCCGACGGTCGCCCGGCCGGCGTCGGAGCGTCCGCGCTCCGCACGGTGCTCTGGGTGGTCGATGCGATCACCTGCGCCCTGCCGCTGGTCGGCGGCATCCTGCTGTTCACGACGAAGGGGCATCGCCGCGTGGGTGACATGGCCGCCGGCACCTATGTGGTGCCGGCCTCCCGGGTCGGCCATCCGGTGATCCTTCCCGGCCAGGCCGGGTGGGGCACCCACGCCTCGGGCCCGTACCAACCGATGGGGCCGCCCGGCGGCTACGGGCAACCCGGTGGCTACGGGCAACCCGGTGGCTACGGGCATCCCGGCCCACCGCCGGGCGGTTTCGGGCAACCCGGCGCGCCGGCCGGCGCGCCACCGTCGTTCCCGCCCGCGCCCACCGGCGCTCCGACCCCGTGGGCGCCCACCGGACCGGGGGCCGGTGGTGCCTTCGATCCGACCGGCAGCGACGCCACGGCGGGAGGGACCGCCGACTACGAGGCCGACAAGCCGATCTGGGACGAGGCCCGCAACGCGTACATCCAGTACGACTCCGAACGCGCCGAGTGGCTCGAGTACGACGACTCCGCGAAGGAATGGAAGCCCATCAGCACCTGAGCCGCCATGTCGGACTCCACGACCCCACCAGCGCGCGCGACCACCACGTCAGGCGCGGGTCCGGTGCGTCGACGCCGCAGCGAGGCGACGGTCAGAACACCGCGACCGATCGCAGGCGACGCTCCAGGTGGTCTTCGACCGCCCGGGTCGCCACCCCGGCGAACTCGGTGACCGCGGCGGACGCGGGGCGCGCCAAGACCTGGTTCAACCGACCTGACACCACGTCGTCGAAGATCCCGAGCGCCTCGGGCGAGATCGGTCCGCCCGAACGGTGTGTGCGGCACAGCGCCCCACCGGCGACGAGGTCGAAGGCCACGAGGTCTTCCCGCTGACCGCAGACCGCGCAGCGGTCGGTGACCGGGCGAACCCCGTCGTGAGCGAGCAGTTTCGCGAAGAACGCGGGGGTCACCACCCGGCTCCCCGACTCGTCGAGGGTCCGCAGGGCGCCGGTGAGCATGCGGTAGTGGCCCGCATCGTGGCCCCCTTCCTGTGACACCTGATCGATCACCTCGAGCATCGCCACGGCGTCCCGCAGCAGGTCGAGGTCACCGCGGATCGTGGCGAACACCTCGACCCGCTCGGCCTGGGTGATCACGTCGAGGTTGCGACCCTCGTAGCACTGGATCGCCACGTGGGTGGTCGGCTCCAGCCGGGCCCCGAACCTGGAACTGGTCTTGCGGACCCCTTTGGCAACGGCGCGCACCTTGCCCCGCGTCTCGGTCACCAGCGAGATGATCCGGTCCGCCTCGCCGAGCTTGTGGGTGCGCAGCACCACCCCGCGCTCACGGTAGAGCGGCACGGCTCACCCCACCCCGCCGAAGCGGCGCTCCCGGGCCTGGTACTCTCGAACGGCGTCGAAGAGATGCTCGCGACGGAAGTCGGGCCAGAGCACGTCGGTGAACACCAGCTCGGAATAGGCGAGCTGCCAGAGCAGGAAGTTCGAGATCCGGAACTCGCCCGAGGTGCGCACGACCACGTCGGGATCGGGGATCTCGGGCGCGTACAGGTGCCGCCGGATCGCCCGTTCGTCGATCTTGTCTGCCCGCACGCCTTCGGCGACCAGGGCCCGGACGGCGTCGACGATCTCGGCCCGGCCGCCGTAGTTGAAGCACACGTTGAACGACATGC
>CAZQSU010000218.1:0-2502 GCA_964595905.1 uncultured Iamiaceae bacterium | reverse complement strand
ACCAGCGGGGCGAGCCCACCGTCGGCCCCGAACCCCCGGCCGACGTCGGAATCGGCGCAGGCGTTCTCGGCACCCCGACGACACGCGGCGCACCTGCCGCACGAGGCGGGCGACACGACGGCGACCGGGCGACCGACGAGGGCCGGGTCGACCCCGGCGCCGACCTCGAAGACCCACCCGGCGATCTCGTGACCGAGGGTGAAGGGCACCTGCCAACCGAGGGCGCGCCCGAACACCTCGGGCGTCCGCGCCATGAGCGCATCAGAGTGGCACAGCCCGTTGGCCGCTACCCGGACGACGACCTCGCCGGCGCCCGGCGTGGGTTCGGGCACCTCGACAATGCGCGGAGGTTGCTCCCAGTCGACGATCCGATACGCCCGCATCACCACGGCGCAACGTACCCGGTTCGCGCCGCACGGCGTGACGGATCGTCGCCGACGCGGCGCTCAGCCGGTCAACAGGGCCGCGAGTGCGTCGGCGGGCACGGGCTCCGAGAACCAGTAGCCCTGGGCCAGGTCGCAGCCCAGTGACGCGAGTGCCGCGAGCTGGCCCGCGTCCTCCACCCCTTCGGCGACGGTCGCGAGACCGAGCGCATGCGCCAGCGCCACGATCGCCCCCGTCACCTCCCGGTCCTTGGGCGACTCGGCCAGGCCCGACACGAAGCTCTGGTCGATCTTGAGCACGTCGACCGGCAACCGGGTCAGGTAGCTGAGCGACGAATACCCGGTGCCGAAGTCGTCGATCGCGACCCGGGCGCCGAGTTCACGCAGAGCTCCGAGCAGCTCCGCGGTTTCACTCGCGCCGGTCATCAACATGCCCTCGGTGACCTCCAACACCAGGCGGGAGGCTTCGAAACCGGTGTCGGCCACCACCCGTCCGACCGTTTCGACGAGGTCGACCCGGGCGAGCTGCACCGCGGCGAGGTTGACGAACAGATCCGGTGCCGAGCCGTGCGTCGGCGAAGGCCATGTCGCCGCGGCCCCGGAGGCGCCCTCGAGGATCCAGGTGCCGAGGTCGCGCAGGAGCCCCGACTCCTCGGCCACGCCGAGAAAGTCGGCCGGCTCGAGCAGGCCGCGCTCGGGATGCTGCCAGCGCACCAGCGCCTCGACGCCGACCACGGCACCGGACGTGACGTCGACGATCGGCTGGAAGTACAGACGGAACTCGTCGCGTTCCAACGCCCGCCGGAGGCCCGTCTCGACCGACAGCCGTTCGACCGCGGCGCGGTGCATCGTCTCGTCGAAGACCAGCGCGCGGTCACGGCCTCCGGACTTGGCGGCGTACATGGCGGCGTCGGCGTCGCGCAGGAGCGCTTCGGGCGACGAGTCGAGGTCACCGATCACCACGCCGACGCTCACCGAAACGTGCACCCGCTCACCGTCGAGATCGACCCCACCGGCGACCTCTCGGCGGATCCGATCGGCCAACGCCACGATCTGGTCGGCGTCGACGATCGACTCGCACAGCACGACGAACTCGTCGCCGCCGAAACGCGCCACGAGGTCGGTCGGACGGACGAGGTCGACGAGCCGCTCGGCGACCGCGATCAGGACCTGGTCCCCGGCGTGATGGCCGAGACTGTCGTTCACCACCTTGAAGCGGTCCAGGTCGACGAACAACAACGCCAGCAGGTCGTCGCTCTCGGCGATCTCGCGCACCGCCGATTCGAGTCGGTCGAGCAGCTTCGCCCGGTTCGGGAGATCGGTCAGCGGGTCGTGCATGGCGAGGTGTTCGAGGTCGGCGTGCGCACGACGGATCTCGGTGACATCGTGCAGCGACCCCACGTGCGTGATCGACGAGGCGTCCGAGTCGGCGTCCGCGTCCGCAACCGGTCGGGTGCGCAGTTCGACCCAGCGCACCGCGCCATCGGGTCGCACGACCCGGACGTTCTCGTCGAGTCCGGTGCGCGAGGCACCGGCGGCCCACATCCGACGCAGACGCTCGGCGTCGCTCTGGAGCAGCACCTCGAACACGTCGGCGGTCGCGGCCGCGCTGCGCCCGGTCACCTCGCGCCAGCGGTCGTTGGCGAACAGCAGATCGCCCGCGCCGTCGAGTTCGAAGATCGCACTCGGCGACGACGACGCGAGCGAGCGGAACCGTTCCTCGCTCGAGGCGAGTGCCGCCTGCGCGTGATGGCGATCGGTGACGTCGCGCCCGTTCCCCAACAGGCCGCCGACGTCGGGATGGTCCAACAGGTTCTGCAGCCACCCGTCGATCCAGCGGTACGAGCCGTCGGCGTGTCGGGCCCGGAACTCGAACGCGCGCGGTTCGGCGGGGTTCTCGAGGAGTCGCACGACCAACTCGGTCAGAGCGTCGTGATCGTCGGGATGCACGATGTCGAGGATCTGGGTGTCGACGAGGTCGTCGGGCTCCATCCCCAGCAGGCGGACCATCGCGGTGTTGGCGAAGCGGACCGTCCCCTCGGGATCGACCGTCATCACGATGTCGGCCGAGCGCTGCACCAGCGCGTGGTACGGATCGGGATCGGCCATGTCGATGCCG
>CAZQSU010000217.1:709-2535 GCA_964595905.1 uncultured Iamiaceae bacterium | reverse complement strand
TTGCCCGATTGGCCCAGGTGGTACTTCACGTCTCCCGAACCCTGCGTGGAATCCGGGTCGATGTGCCCCTCGAACTCCTTGAAGATCTGGTCGTACGACTTGCCCACGATGTTGGCCAGCACGTTCAACCGGCCACGGTGCGCCATGCCGAGCACCGCACCGGTGTGGCCGTCGTCGGCCGCCGAGTTCAACAGATCGTCGAGGATCGCGATCGCCGATTCGGCCCCTTCGAGGCCGAATCGCTTCTGCCCGACGTAGCGCTTGCCGAGGAACGACTCGAACGCCTCGGCGGCGTTCAGTCGGCCCAGGATGTGGCGTTGATCGTCGGCGGAGAGCTCGAGCGGCACGCCCTCGACGCGTTGCTGGATCCAGCGCTTCACCTCCGGTCGGGAGATGTGCATGTACTCGATGCCGATCGTGCGGCAGTACGCGTTGCGCAGCACGTGCAGCAGATCGTCGAGCACCATCTCTTCGGTGCCGGCGACCCCGCCGGTGAGGAAGGTGCGATCCAGGTCCCAGATCGTCAACCCGTAGGTCGCGGGGTCGAGCTCCGAATGCATGTGGGGTTCCTCGGCCGCGAGCGGGTCGAGATCCGCGATCAGGTGACCGCGCACCCGGTACATGTTGACCAGCGAGGAAACCTTGAGCTGCTTGGAGATCAAGGCGGCGGTGCGGTCCACCGGGTTGACGTCGCGGTGCCACTGCACCGACTCGTACGGCACCCCGAGCGCCCGGAACACCTCGACGTAGAAGTCGTGCTCGCCGGTCAACAGCTCGCTGAGTCGTTGCAGGAACAGGCCCGACTCGGCCCCCTGGATGATCCGGTGGTCGTACGTGGACGACACCGTCATCACCTTGGACACGCCCAGATCGGCGAGGAAGGCCCGGTCGGCACCGGCGAACTCCGCGGGGAACCCGAGCGCGCCCACGCCGACGATCACGCCCTGGCCGGCCATCAGGCGTGGCACCGACTGCGACGTGCCGATCGTGCCGGGGTTCGTCAGCGTCGCGGTGGCGCCCACGAAGTCGTCAGGTGACAGCTTGTTGGTCGACACCTTGCGGATCAGTTCGTCGTAGGCCGCGAAGAACTCGGCGAAGTCGAGCGTGTCGGCGTCGCGGATGACGGGCACGAGCAGCGACCGTCTCCCGCCGGACTTCTCGACATCGACGGCGAGACCCAGGCCGACGTGTTCGTGGCGGATGATGCGCGGTTTGCCGTCGGCTCCGTCGAGGTAGCTGGCGTTCATCGCCGGCACCGCATCGGCGATCGCCCGCACCACGGCATAGCCGATCAGGTGCGTGAAGCTGATCTTGCCGCCCCGGGAGCGGCGCAGATGGTTGTTGATGATCTTGCGGTTGACCTCCAACAGCTTGGTCGGCACGTCGCGGTAGCTGGTGGCCGTGGGAATGCCCAGGCTGGTCTCCATGTTCGCCACGACCCGGGCCGCCGCCCCGCGCAGCGGTTCGCCCTCGTCGGCCTCCGGTTGCGTTTCCGCGCGCGGCGAGACCGCCGGTGGCGGTGGCGCGGCGGGCTTCGACCCGTCGGTGGACCGAGCGGCCGTGGGTGGCGCTGCGGCCTGGGGCCCGCCCGCTCGCGGCGGTTCCTTCTTCGGATTCTTCGGGCGGTAGTCGGCGAAGAACTCCCGCCAACTCTCGGCCACCGACGTCGGATCGGCCAGGTACTGCTCGTATTTCTCGTCGACCAGCCACGCATTGGGGCCCAGCGACGTTGCTGAGGTGCGCTCTCGTGTCATCGGACCTCACCCTACCGGCGCTCCCTAGACTCGGAGGTTCCAGGGAAGTGTCCGGACATCTCGACGCAGAAA
>CAZQSU010000217.1:0-699 GCA_964595905.1 uncultured Iamiaceae bacterium | reverse complement strand
GATGAACAACGCGCAGTACATCTTCACGATGCACAAGGTCGGCCGGTTCCACCCGCCGGACCGCCAGGTGCTGGCCGACATCTCGTTGTCGTTCTATCCGGGCGCCAAGATCGGCGTGCTGGGTGCGAACGGGGCCGGCAAGTCGTCGCTGCTGCGGATCATGGCCGGGATCGACACCGAGTTCACCGGCGAGGCGCGGCTCTCGCCGGGTTCGACCGTCGGCATGCTCGAACAGGAACCCACCCTGGACGAGTCCAAGACCGTCAAGGAGAACGTGCTCGACGGGGTCGCCGAGGTAGCCGAACTGCTGAACGCGTACGACGCCGTGCTCGCCCGCTACGCCGAGCCGGACGCCGACTACGACAAGATCGGTGCCGAGCAGGAACGACTCGAAGCCGAGATCGCGGCGAAGGGCGCCAACGATCTGGACCGCAACATCGAGATCGCCATGGACGCGCTGCGCCTGCCACCGGCGGACGCGCCGGTGACCCACCTGTCGGGGGGTGAGCGCCGGCGGGTCGCGTTGTGTCGGCTGTTGATGAACCACCCCGACCTGTTGTTGCTCGACGAGCCCACCAACCACCTCGACGCCGAATCGGTCGCCTGGTTGGAACGCACCCTGCGCGACTACGACGGCACCGTCGTGGCGGTCACCCACGACCGCTACTTCCTCGACAACGTCGCCGGCTGGATCCTCGA
>CAZQSU010000216.1:0-2554 GCA_964595905.1 uncultured Iamiaceae bacterium | reverse complement strand
GTAGATCGACGCGGCGAACTCGCTCAGTCGCTCGCCGTCGAGGGGCACATCGGCGAGGTCGTCGTCCACGCCCCGGGTCAATCCGTCGATCCGGCTCGTCACGGCTCGCACCGAACCGGGCGCCGCGTCGAGCGCCACGACCGGCCCCGGCGCATGCTCGGCGACCAGCGCACGCAACGCGGCAGGGGTCTCCTCGGGGAGGTGCACGCTGGTGATGCCCGCGGTCGACCACGTGATCCCACACCTGCCCACCGCCGTGGAGAACACGGTCCCACCCGGCTCTGACGCGAAGGTCGCCGCATGGCGCATCGAATGCTCTGCCACACTGGTCATCCCTGGTCGTTCCTCACTGGTCGTTCCTCACTGGTCGTTCCGCACGGCTCGTCGCCCGCCACCCCAGGCTTCGTCGTCGGTTCGTCTCCTGCGTCGATCGGCCAGGCACGATCGCGTCGAAGTCGCTGCCCGCGGGCCGCGGGTCGACAGTTCCGGCCATCCAGCCCGCAGCCGCCCGGTAGTCGGGGTGGGCGGCCCCCCCTGCGCGGCCGAGGCCATCGGTGCGCGCGACGTCGGGGGTGGCCGCGTCGTGCCCGACGAGCGGCGTCGACCGGTTCGTCACCTCGTGGGTCGCCATGGCTCCGTTCTACCCGAGACCGCTCCCCGCTGCTCGCTCCTTTGGCCGTCGCCCATCCGGTTCGCCGCAGCTCGTCGCCGCCACTGCGGCGTCGTGGCACGCACCACGGCTTCTGGTGTCCCCAAAAATGCCTGGCGGACCGGCGTCGACCGTGTTATGGTGCCACTCGTCACACGATATCGCGGGTCGAGGGGTTGGAAATGATGCGCAAGAGCGGGATTCTTCGTAAGGTAGGGGCCACTCGGGTCCTGATCTTTGTTGCGATTGCTGCGGTCGCACTGGTCGCGTGCAATCCGACCGACGTGCCGGTCACGCTGGGGAGCTACGCAGGGCATGACGTGGTGACGTCGATGTCAGCGTCGGGGCGATACGTGTTGATCGGCACGCACAACCGCCCCAATACGACGGCCGGCACTGGCCAATTGATCCTTGTCGACCGTGATGTCGACGGCTCCGGCACGTTGGACACCTCTGGGAACACGTCGACGAAGGTGCTGTTCGGTTCTGGAGGTTGGGCGACTGGCGTGGACGGTATCGACAACGCGTCGATGTTCACACCGGCGATTTCTCCGGACGGGTCGATGATTGCATTCGAGGCGGATCGACCGAACGATTCGAGCACTGACAAGGATTGTCTGTATTTCCTGCCGACCTCTGACGCGGTGGATCGCACTCCTCACTCGATCCTGATCGACAATGTATCGTGCTCGACTGCGGATCCGATCTTCGAGCCCGATTGGATGACGCCAGTATTTTCTGACAGCGGTCACTACCTCGCGTACACGAACTGGAAGCGGGTCGGGAGTTCCACCATCACCGGCTGCCCGGTCGTGCGAATGGTCGACACGGTTGCCAAGACCGACAATGAAATCTCGACAACTTACGACGGCCAACTCCCGTCGCTCGGAGTCGATTGTGGACAGAGTCTCGTGACCGGCATCTCCGGCGATGGCCGCTTCACCATTTTTCAGTCGACGGATCCGCTGACTGCAGACCAGATCGCCTCGGGGCAGAGCAAGGTCCCGGTGCAGGTGTACGCGTACGACCAGACGACCGGGAACTCCACGGATATCTCGGCGTTGACCAACGGTGACGAGGCGAGCCTCGCCTCGGGTGGTTCGATCTCGGGGGACGGTCGATTTGTCGCGTTTGTGAGCAGAAGCTCGACACTGACACCGTCCGCCAAGGCGTTGGGAACGCACCCGCGAGTGTTCGTGCTCGACCGCGACGTGAACGGGTCGAAAGATCAAAGTGGAAACTTGGTCGTTGATCAGGCGGGGAACACCGCGGTGGTGGCGGTATCCGACGGGACTGTCGTGCCTCATTACACGCACGTGGGCGACTCGGTCGCTGACGGGTCTGGGAATGTGCACGTAGGCCCGGTTGCCTGGAGCGAGACCGGCATCGACACCGGGTCGGCGGCACCGGCGATGTTGGCCACCGAGCACGGCCCGAAGGTCGCTTCGGCAGGCTCGGGTCCGGGCCGTGGCCTGGGGGCCACGAACCGATCCAAGGTCGCTCCAGTTCCGAACCAGAATGCGATCACCCGGGCCGGCGCCTCGTCCGCGGATCAGCCTGCCACGACGATGGCCCGGGATGCTGCTTCGACGACCACGACCCCTGCGACCCGTACGCCCACGACGGTTCCATCAAAGAATGCGCCGCCGACATCGACTCAGGGCGGTCCTTCGACCGTGCCGCCGACCGACCGGTCATCGAACCTCGAATCCGGGGAGCACCAGGTTGCTCCTCCATCGATGCGCGGTCGGGCCGGTCGTGCGGTCGTTGATGACGTCGCGTTGTCGCTTGGCGCGGGTGCACACGCGCCGAAGGGCACGCCGCTTCGTGTCGGCACGTCGGTGCATAAGGGGCTCTACGCGGCTGAGTGTGGTTTGCGGCCTCGGATTCTGCGGACGGGGACGG
>CAZQSU010000215.1:0-2628 GCA_964595905.1 uncultured Iamiaceae bacterium | reverse complement strand
CGCTGCTGCTCACCACCGGACAGCTCGTGGGGCATGTTGTCGGTCTTCTTGGCCAACCCGACCAGTTCGAGGATGGCGGGGACCTGGGTTTCGATCACGTTCTTGGGGCGGCCGATCACCTCGAGCGCGAACGCCACGTTCTCGTACACGGTGCGCGAGTTGAGCAGCTTGAAGTCCTGGAACACACACCCGATGTTGCGGCGCAGGAAGGGGACCTTCCAGCTCGACAGCTCGCCGATGTCCTTGCCGGCGACGTAGATGCTCCCCCGTGTGGGGGTCTCGGACTTGTTGAGCAGACGGATCATCGTGGACTTGCCCGAGCCAGACGGCCCGACGAGGAACACGAACTCGCCCTTGGCGATGTCGGCGCTCGCATCTTCCAGGGCGGTCACGTCGCCCTTGTAGATCTTCGAGACGGCTTCGAGTTTGATCATCGACTACTCAGGTGCTCACGATCCGGGAGGTGGGAACAGTGACGGGTTCAGCTCGGACGGGTTCAGCTCGGCGGGACGAGCGTCGGTGCAGCGTGGCACCGCGCCGTTCGGTCCGCCAAATGTTACCAAGTCGTTACGAATTCCACGCGGATGGGGCTGACCACACCTGTCTGACGCCCGCCCCCGTCCAGACTTCGGGAGATGTTGTGCGCACAGGGCACCGAAGCTCCCGAAGTTCGGCCGGCGGGTGGGGACGAAGACGGGACGGGCATTCATGCGAGTTGTTCGGCCCGTTCGTGGCGCAGGAACGCTTCGCTGAACGCGTCGAGGTCGCCGTCGAGCACGGCGTCGACGTTGCCGGTGGAGTACTCGGTGCGCAGGTCCTTGACCATCTGGTACGGCTGGGTCACGTACGAGCGGATCTGGGAACCGAAGCCGACCGATCGCTCCTCGCCGCGGATGCCCGACAACTCGGCTTCGCGTGCTTCGCGCTGCACCTCGGCGAGCTTGGCGCGCAGCACCGCCAGGGCGCGGTCCTTGTTCTGGTGCTGGGAGCGTTCGTTCTGGCACGACACGACGATGCCCGTGGGCAGGTGCGTGATCCGCACCGCCGAGTCGGTCTTGTTGATGTGCTGCCCACCGGCACCCGAGGCGCGGTAGGTGTCGATGCGCAGGTCCTTGTCGTCGATCACGACGTCGGGGGCGTCTTCGAGGAACGGGGTGGCCTTGAGCGACGCGAACGCGGTCATGCGTTTGCCCTGGGCGTTGAACGGTGAGATCCGCACGAGCCGGTGCACGCCGTGTTCGCTGCGCACCCAGCCGTACGCGTTGCGGCCCGTCACCACGAACGTGGCCGACGAGATGCCTGCCTCCGAACCCTCCGACACCTCCTGGAGTTCCACGTCGAAGCCCTTGGATTCGAGCCAGCGCATCTCCATGCGCAGCAGCATCTCGGCCCAGTCCTGGGAATCCGCGCCGCCTTCGCCGGCCTGGATCTCGCAGATCGCAGGCGAGTCGTCGTAGTCGCCGGTGAACAGGCTGCGCAGCTCGAGCTCGTCAAACCGCTTCGCCACCTCCGCGAGCGTGGTGTCGATCTCGGCCACGACCGAGTCGTCGTGTTCCTCTCTGCCCAACTCCACCAGGGTGGCGACGTCATCGAGCTCGCCGGCCAGGGTGTCGTAGATCTCGAGGTCGTCGACGAGCGTGGCCAGCTCACCGGTCACGGCACGGGCGGCCTCGGGGTCGTCCCACAGGTCGGGGCGCGACGCCTCGGTCTCGAGCTGGGGCCGGCGCGCCCGGAGCGCATCGATCCGCAGGTACTGTGCGGCCTCGTCCAGGCGCCGATGCGCCTCGGCCAGATCGTCGGAATAGTCACGCACGGGCGCACTCGGCGTTCACGCGGCCCCGTGGCACTGCTTGAACTTGCGACCCGACCCGCACGGGCACGGGTCGTTCCGGCCGGTCTTGTCCCAGTCGGACTTGACCACCGGGATGTTCACCGGCTCGTCGAGGGCCTCGGGAGGCGGCGCTTCACCGGTCTGGGCCGCCTGCATCCGGGCGGCCTGCTTGAGCACCGCGTCGGAGCCGACCGCGTCTTCGGCCGAGGAGTACTGCATCTCGTCGGGGGTCTGACGGCGGGGCTCCTGGACGACGACCTGCACCCGCATCAGGTACTTGAGGTAGTCGTCGGCGATGGCGTCCATGAGCTCGCCGAACATGGCGTAGCCCTCGCGCTGCCACTCCACCAACGGGTCCTTCTGGCCGAGTCCTCGCAGGTGGATCCCTTCCTGCAGGTAGTCCATCTCGTAGAGGTGGTCGCGCCACTTGGCGTCGATGATCTGGAGCATCACCTGACGTTCGACGTCGCGCATCGTGGAAGCACCGAAGGTCTCCTCACGCTGTTCGAAGTAGCCGGTCGCCTCGCCCATCAGCCGGTCGTAGATGGCGTCGGTGTCGGTCTCATCCGACAGGTCGTCCGCGGTGAGGGTGGTCGGCCAGTAGGTGTCGGCTTCGGTGACGAGGCCCTCGAAGTCCCAGTCCTCGTGGAACTCGGCGCCACAGAAGGTGCCGATGAGCGACTCGACGGTGTCGGCGAGGATCTGCAGGCCCTCTTCGCGCAGATCAGCGTCGCCGAGGATCTGGTCGCGGCGCTCGTAGATGACCTTGCGCTGGTTGTTCATCACCTCGTCGTACT
>CAZQSU010000214.1:0-2636 GCA_964595905.1 uncultured Iamiaceae bacterium | reverse complement strand
CGTGAACACGAAGAGCGTGATCGCGCCGGACAACGCGAACATGAACCACGACAGTGCCGCGGTGCGGTCGGCCTCTGGGCCATGGGGCCCGACGATCGAGTGGTTGCCGCCGCAGCCGGTCGCGAGCAAAGCCAGCGCCACGGCGCCCAGGGTCACCTCTGCCCAACGAATCATCCTGTGCCGTGTCCTCCCCCCGGGGCGGCGGGGAACCGGTCCGTGTCCAGGTAGACCACCCATGCGGTCCCGGGTCTTCCCGCCGATCCTGTCGCCAAACGATGCCGGCGCGGACGCCGTGATCGTCGACACCGGTGACGCTGCGGTTGGTTTGTCGTCCGGCCGGGTGGGTAGCCCCTGTTTCCCCACTCGTTTCTGGAGAATCCGCATGTCTGCACCAGCACCGGACCCGCGATTGCAGCTCAGCGGATCCGACGGATCCGCCCGGATCGTCGACGAACTCGCACGGCTCGGCTACCGGTCGTCGCTACGACCGGGGCGTGACGATGCCACCGTGTTCTGCCCGAGTTGTGCCATCTCGTCGCCGATCGAGCAGTTCGACGATGTGTGGGCCACCCGCCTCGAAGGCGAATCCGACCCCGACGACATGGTCCTGGTGGTGGCCGCGCACTGTCCGGTGTGCCACGACGGCGGTTCGATCGTGCTCGGGTTCGGCCCGGCAGGCTCCGCCGAGGACGCCGCCATCGTCGCCCAGGTGCCCGACCATGCCATGCATCATCTGAATCCCGGCAACTGACTTCTCAAGACCCAAGCGAAAGGAAATGCCATGCCGAACATGGACGAAATCAAGGGGCGCGCCAAGGAGGCCGTCGGCGATGTCACCGACGACGACGAACTCAAGGCCAAGGGCAAGGCCGACAGGGCGTCGGGCAAGGTGAAGGACATGGTCGATTCGGCCAAGGACAAGGCCAACGACGCCGTCGACTCGGTCAAGGACCGCCTGAACCGGGACTGACGACCCGCGTGCTGATCGCGCCCGACGTGATCAGCCGATACCCAGCACTTCCGGCAGCTCCGCATGGTCGCCGATCACATGGTCGGCGTCGATGAGGGGCGAGTCGGGCAGTGCCGGGTCGTCGAAGACCCCGGTGTAGCGCACCGCGGTCATCCCCATGCCCAGGGCGCCGGCGATGTCGGTGCGTCGCAGATCACCGATGTGGGCGCACCGCTCCGGCGCCACGTCGCCGAGTCCGGCCAGGGCGTGACGGAAGATCACCGCATCGGGTTTGTACACCCCGACCTCGTCTGAGAACGACCAGTGGTCGAAGTATTCGAGCGCGCCCTGGTCATCGAGGTAGCGCCGCAACACCGTCGACGGGGTGAGCCCGACATCGCAGACGATCCCGATCTTCACCCCGGCGCCGCGCAGCGCCGCGAGCGTGTCGAGAAGGTTGGGATTGAGTTGCGGATGCTGGTCGGGCGGCGGGTTGGTGATCACTGCGAGCAGCGCGGCGGCGAGCTCGTCGTCGGCTTCGATGTCGAGCGCGGTGAGGGCGATCTGCAGCGCGTCGGCGGCGCCGAAGGGCACGTTCGCGTTCCAGTTCGCCACGTACGCGTGCCAGCCGGCGTCGAAGGCCGCCTCGAGCACCGCCAGTTCGATCTGGTTGCCGCGTGCGGCGAGCAGTTCCGACCAGGTCCTCGACCGGTACGCCCAGAGATCGGTGTTCTCGCGGACCAGGGTGTTCCAGAAGTCGAAGGTGACCGCTTCGATCGTCATCGCACCGGTCGGCTCAGCGGACCACGCCGTCGGCCCGGGCCGCCTCGGCAACCGCAGCGGCGACCTTCGGCGACACCGACGTGTCGAACACCGACGGGATGATGCACTCCGCGTCGAGTTCGTCGTCGGGCACCGACGAGGCGATCGCCTTCGCCGCGGCGAGTTTCATGTTCTCGGTGACCCGGGTCGCGCCGACGTCGAGGGCACCCCGGAAGATCCCCGGGAAGGCCAGCACGTTGTTGATCTGGTTCGGGAAATCCGACCGCCCGGTGGCGATCACCGCGCAGGCTCCGTTCGCATCCTCGGGACGGATCTCGGGTTCGGGGTTGGCCAGCGCGAACACGATCGGGTCCGATGCCATCGTGCGCAGGTCGTCGGGGGTGACCAGCCCGGGACCCGACACGCCGACGAGCACATCGGCGCCTTTGAGCATGTCGCCGAGCGAACCGGTGCGCTGTTCGGGGTTGGTGTTCTCCGCGAGGCGCTGCTTGGCCTCGTTCAGGTCGGTGCGACCGCGGTGGATCGCCCCTTTGCGGTCGGTGCCGATCACCACTGGCACCCCGGCGTCACGCAGGATCTTCGAGATCGCCACACCGGCCGCGCCCGCGCCGGCGATCACGATGCTCAGATCCTCCATCTTCTTGTCGACGATCTTCAGCGCGTTGCGCAACGCGGCGAGCACGACCACCGCGGTGCCGTGCTGGTCGTCGTGGAAGACGGGGATGTCGAGCGTGGCCTGAAGCTGTTCTTCGACGGCGAAGCACTGTGGGGCGGCGATGTCTTCCAGGTTGATGCCGCCGAACACCGGGGCGATCCGACGGATCGTCTCGACGATCTCGTCGACGCGGTCGTCGGAGGAGGTGCCCTCGGGGATGTCCACGCAGATCGGGAACGCGTCGACGCC
>CAZQSU010000213.1:0-2638 GCA_964595905.1 uncultured Iamiaceae bacterium | reverse complement strand
TTCACCACCTCGTTCGACCTGGTCGCCCGCGGCGGCCCCGACAACGTGTGGATCGTCGAGTGCGGCACGGCCGAGAGCGACGGGACCCTCGAGGACTTCGTGGCGGCGCTGACCGCACACGACCCGGTCGTCGACAAGGGCGACGACGGGTTCGTCGTGAACTGGACGTCACCGTCGGCCGGTCCGATGGACTTCGGCTGGACCACCCCGTTCACGGTGGCCGGCAACGACGTGCCGCTGGGTGACTTCCCACGCCACGAGTCACCGTGGGGCACGATCGACCGACTTTCGCTCACCTACGAGCTCGCGTCGCCGAACGCCTCGTGGAGGTGTGACTTCCCCAGCCGGACCCGGCAGGTGTCGTGACCGAACCCGGGCGGCTTCGCTTCGGGGTCGTCGGAGCCGATCATCTCCACCTGTTCAGCATCGTCGAGGGCCTGGTCGGCGCCGGCGCCCGCCCCGCGGCCCATGCGCCCACAGGCGTGTTCGTCGACGCGTATGCCGGCTGGCAGTCCGAATCGGTCGAGCGATCGATCGACGACCTGCTCGCCGACCCGGCGATCGATCTGGTCGTGACCGTCGGAGTCCCCGCCGAGCGTGCCGCGGTCGCGGTGGCGGCCATCGAGGCCGGCAAGGCGGTGGTTTCGGCCAAACCCGGGGTGACATCGCGTGACCAGCTCGACGCGCTCCGGGCCGCGACCGCGGGGGTCGAGGGGCGGCCCTGGACGGTGCTGTTCACCGAACGCTTCGAGAACCGGGCGGTGATCCACGCGATCGACCTCGCCCACCGCGGCGCGATCGGGGAGATCCGACGGGTCCGTGGGGTCGGACCCCACACGCTCGACGCGCCGTCCCGCCCGAACTGGTTCTTCGACCCGACCCGATCGGGCGGCATCCTGGTCGACCTCGCGTCCCATCAGATCGACGAGTTCCTCACCCTCACCGGTGACCCCGCGGATGCCGCGATCGTCGACGCCGCCGTGGGCAACGTCGCCACACCCGGCCACCCGGCCTTCGAGGACGTCGGCAGCCTGAGCATCGTCGGCGGCGGTGCCGAGGGGCACCACGCGGTCGACCTGTTGTCGCCCGCTGGGCTGGGCACCTGGGGCGACGTGCGCCTCGAGGTCACCGGCACCACCGGCACGCTCGAGGTCCGGGCGAACATCGACGTCTGCGGCGAGCCGGGCCCGGAACACCTGATCCACGTCGACGCCGGGAGCGCCCGGCGCGTCGACCTGTCGGAGGTGAGCGTCGACTGGGGATCGCGCCTACTGGCCGACGTCGCAGCGGGCACCGAGTCGTTGATGACCCAGTCCCACGTGTTCGCCGTGTCGGCATTGGGCCTCGACGCCCGGGACCGTGCACGCGCGTGGGGGAGCGGACGGTGAGCGATCTGCGGGTGGGGGTGGTCGGGACGGGGGTCGGCCAGTTGCATCTGCTGTCGTGGATCGACGTGCAGGGCGCGTCGGCGGTCGCGCTCGTCGAACCCGACGACGCGCGGCGCACCCGAGCGGCTGGCGACTGGGGGCTCGACGCGTACGCGTCATTGGAGGAACTCCTCGACGCGGGGGTGGACGTGGTGGATCTGTGCACCCCGCCCGCGGCGCACGAGGCCCAGATCGTGCGCTGTCTCGAAGCGGGCGTGCACGTGATCTGTGAGAAGCCGCTCGTCGACTCGCTCGCCGCTTGTGACCGGTTGGCTGCCGCCGTGGAGGCCGCGCCGAACGGCGCGCGGCTGATGCCGGTGTTGCAGTACCGCTTCGGGCGTGGCGCCGCTCAGGCCCGGGCGTTGGTCGCCGCGGGGGTGACCGGCCGGCTGTTCACCGCGTCGGCGACCACGTGGTGGCGTCGCGACCCCGACTACTACGACGAGGCGGCGTGGCGCACCACCTGGCAGGGCGCCCTCGGCGGGACGGTGGTGAACCACGGGGTGCACATCCACGACCTGTTGACCTGGATCGGCGGACCGCTCACCGAGATCTGTGCGCTCGTCGACACCCGCGTCAACGAGGTCGCGACCGAGGACTGCGCCGTCGCCGTCGGTCGGACGGTCGACGGGGGGTTGGTGACCATGAACGTCACGACCGGCGCGGCGACCGAGTCGTCACGGCTCGCGTGGTGTTTCGAGGGGGTCCAGATCGAGTCCGCGACCGAGCCGTACCATCCCGCCGGTCGGCCGTGGGCGTTCCAGTGGCGCGACGACGAAGCCCGGCGGGTCGGCGAAGCCGTGCTCGCCGACGTGGCCGCGGCCCCCGATGCCTTCACCGGCCAGTTCCAGGCCTTCGTCGACGCCCTGGCGGCCGAGGCGCCGAGTCCGGTCACCCTCGCCGACGCGCGCGCCGCGCTCGAGGTGGTGACCGCGTGGTACCACTCGGCACGGCACGCGACGCCGCAGCTGCTGCCGATCGGCCCGGAGCATCCGGCCTATGCATCATGGCTTCCCGGGCCGTGACCGTGCGCGTCGGGCGTATCCTGGACGTTGGCGGACGGTGAACAGTCGTGTACACTACTGTTCACCGTCCGAGCTGCTCGCCGTCCGACGTCATTGGAGTCGCCGATGAAGACCTATACGCACGACGGAATCACGATCGCGTACCGCGACGAAGGGTCGGGGCCGGCCATCGTCTTCCTCCACAAC
>CAZQSU010000212.1:0-2694 GCA_964595905.1 uncultured Iamiaceae bacterium | reverse complement strand
TCGCGGGCGACCCGGGCCGAGTTGTCGACGCCGGTGATCAGGGTCGGCTCGATCCAGAATCCCCTGTCGCGATCCCCCGGGCGGCCACCGCCGGCGGCGAAGGTGCCGCCCTCTTCGGTCGCCAGCTTCAGATACCCCTCGACCCGGTCGCGCTGACGGGCCGAGATCAGCGGGCCGCACATGGTGGCCGGGTCGTCGAGGTCACCACAGCCGATCGCGGTGAGCGTCGCCGCCGCGGCTTCGGCCCCTTCGTCGAAACGGTCCTTCGGCAACAGCAGGCGCGTGGTGATCGCGCAGCCCTGCCCGGCGTGCGCGCACACCGTGGCCGCCGCGACACTCGCCGCGCCGGCGAGGTCCGCGTCGTCGAGCACGACGAACGCCGACTTGCCTCCCATCTCGAGGAACACCTTCGTCAGGTGCTCGGCCGCCGACGCCATCACCTTGCGGCCGGTGGCGGTCGAACCGGTGAACGACACCACGTCGACCCGGGGATCGCCCGCGAGCTGTGCGCCCAGGGTGTGGTCGGAGGAATTGACGATGTTGACGACGCCGGCCGGGATGTCGGTTTCCTCCGCGACGAGCCGCGCCAGCGCGGCCGCGCACCAGGGGGTGTCGGGCGCCGGTTTGAGCACCATCGTGCAACCGGCGGCCAGGGCCGGGCCGAGCTTGGCGAGGTTGAGCTGGTGCGGGAAGTTCCACGGCGTGATCGCACCGACCACGCCGGCGGGTTCGCGCAGCATCCACCGGTGCGTGGGCATGCCCATCGGCGTCGCCTCGCCCAGGTCGACCCGCCAACCGTCGTAGCGCTCGGCCAGATCCGCGAAGAAGCCGAGATCGGCGACCGGCATGTCGAACTGGGCGGCGTCGAGCATGAAGATCGGCGCCCCGACCTCGTCGCGGGTCAGCGCCCGCAGGTCGTCGCGGCGCGCGGCGAACGCGTCGTGAAGCTGACGCAGACACCGGGCCCTGAAGGCCGCGTCGGTCGTCCAGTGCTCCACGTTCGTGTCGAAGGCTCGCCGGGCGGCGGCGATCGCGGCGTCCATGTCGGTGGCGGTGCCGTCGGCGGCGACGCCGAGGGTCTCCTCGTTCGCCGGGTTGATCGTGGCGAAGGTGCCGCCGCCCGTGGCGGCGCGCAGGTCACCATCGATCAGCTGGACGGCGAGGTCGCCGAGCCCGAAGCCGTCGGCCGCGCCGACACTCACGGCGCTTCCCAGATGCCCACGGGTGCCTCGTGGACCGGGTACTGGCCCGGCGCGCCGCGACCCATGGGACGGTGCATGCGGGCGGTCATGCCCTCCGACAACGTGCCGTCCCCGAGCATCTCGAGGAACACCGTGGCGGCGTTGCCGAAGTCGAACCAGTCCCGCTGCCACGACCACTGGTAGTTGCCGCCGTAACGGAACCAGCTCCCACCGATGCCCGGCACCTCGTAGGTCCCCCCGTCGGGCCGGGGTGCGTCGGCGACCTGCTTCCAGAACCCGATCACGTGCCCCTTCACCTCGTCGATGATGATCTCCTGGTACGGATACTGCCAGCCGTCCAGCCCGCCCATCTCGCTGCCGAGCGCGATGTCACGGATCTCGTCGCGCCCGATGGCCATGAAATCGGTGTCGGGGCCGTAGTTCCAGCCGTAGGTGGCGTCTTCGGTGTACAGCTCGGCCATCGGTTTCCAGTCACCGGCGGCCTCGGCGTCGCGGTTCGCGGCCAGCCAGCGCTCGACCATCTCTTCCAGTTCGGCGCGTGGATACGTCATGAGTCGATCTCCTCGATGCTCAGGGCGTGGGTGGGGCAGTACTTGACGGCCGCCTCGACGTTCTTGCGTTCCGATTCGGGCGGGGTTGCGTCCAGCACGGTGATCGTGGTGGCTCGCTTTTCGAGTTCGAACACGTGCGGCGCCTCGTTCTCGCACACGCCATGGCCTTGGCAGAGGTCCCGGTCGACGACGACCCGGTAGCGCCGTGCGGTCTGGTCGGCTTCTCGCTCGTCGGTGTCGCTCATCGCCCCATCCCCTTCCGAAATTTGCAGGGTTCTGCCGCTCTCGCCGGGATTTCCCTGCAAATTTCACCGGGAGTCACCGGGACCTCCGGCGGTAGGTGACCTTGCAGGGTCGTTCGAGTTGCACGACCATCTTGGAGTGGTCGTTGCGGTACGTGTCGGGCGGCTGGGCCATGGTGAAGGTCCAGTCACGCAGGAGCACCGCGAAGATCGCCTTGATCTGCATCTGGGCGAACGCGGCGCCCACACAGCGGTGACGCCCCGCCCCGAAGGGGATCCAGTTCCACGGGTTGTCGCGCTCGTCGTCGCGGGGGGCGATGTAGCGACCCGGATCGAAGGTGTCGGGGTGCTCGAACGCTTCGGGGATCCGGTTCGAGATCGCCGGTGACGCGCCGACCATCTTGCCTTCGGCGATGTGGATGCCCGCCACGTCGAAGGGGGTGCGCACCACCCGCATCAACAGGATCAGCGGCGGGTGCAGCCGCAGGGCCTCCTTCAGCGACGCCTCGAGGTTCGGGATCTCCCGCAGCGCCTGGTAGGTGACGTCCTCACCGGCGTCGCTGAGCGCGTCGAGATCCGCGATCGAGCGTTGCATCCATTCGGGGTGACGCAGCAGTTCGATCAGGGTCCACGCCGCGGTGCCCGAGGTGGTGTGGTGCCCGGCGAACATCATCGAGATGAACATGCCGGTGACCTCGT
>CAZQSU010000211.1:0-2760 GCA_964595905.1 uncultured Iamiaceae bacterium | reverse complement strand
CCAGGGTGGCACCGTCACGCTCGCCGAGGGCATGGCCGGAACGGTCACGGTGCACCTCACCGGCGCCTTCCAGCCGTGCGAACCCGGCAACGGCCTCACCCTCGACGCCACCGTCGACCTGTTCGGCTCCACCCTGACCGGATCGGTCACCGGTGCCACCCTCACCACTGCGGCGGGCGTCTGTCTGAACGGCGGCAGCCTGCGCCTCGCCGACGACTGGCACCTCGGCGACGCCGCGATCACCACACCGATCTGCTTCACCGTCGACGCCGACGCCTCACTCGGCACGATCTCGTCCGGGCAGCTCACCGCCACGGGCGGCGCGAACAGCCTCGCCTACCTGGCGGTGACCGGCACACCCGCCACCCGGGCGACCGTCGACTTCACCGGCGGCGCGGCGGCACCCGAGATGCACGTGTCGATCGTGGCCGGGCCCGACGGTGCGCCCGTCGCCACCTTCGGAGGAGACGTCGCCCACGACGGCACGTTCACCGGCACGCTCACCACCCCGGGCCTCGCCCTGTTCGGCAGCCCCCTGACGGGCCTCTCGGTCACGGTCTCCGGCGCGCCGGGCGGCGCCGTGTCGTACACCGGCACGACCACGCTGGGTGCGGTGAGCCTGACCGACTGGCTCCGCCTCACCAGCGCCACGGTCGGCCTCGACGCCGACGGTTTCGTCGTGCACGGCACCGCCGCGGCCGGCGACGCCGCGATGCCCCTCACCCTGGCCGTGACCGGTTCGATCACCGACCCGGACCACTGGCAACTCGGCCTCACCGGCACGTCGAACTGGACCCCACTGGCCGGCTGGTCGCTCACCGGACCCTTCTCGGGCACGGTGACCCACGCCGCGGGAGCCACCACCGCGACCCTCACCGGCGCGGGCGGCGGCACCTGGACCGGGCCCGACGGCGTGCGGGTCGACCTCGCCTCGGTCGCGTTCGGCAGCGACGCGTCCGACTGCGCCGTCGGGAACGACGGCGACCCGATCCTCACCGTGACCGGCACGCTCACCGTCGACCGACTCCGCGCGGGGGTGGCGGGCTGCGCCGACCTCGCGACCGGCACCGCGGCGGTCACCGGTTCGACCTCGGGCGCCCAGACCCTCGGCGATGCGATGGACCTCACCTCGGCCACGGTCGGGCTCAGCGGCGCCGGCGGTACCACCACCTTCACCGGCTCGGGCACCGCCGTCGTGCACACCGGTGACGGCGACCACACCCTCGACGTGACGATCACCCCGACCGCCTCGGGCGCACTCGTCGTCGGCGGACGGACCGATCTCACCGACTGGGGCCTGGCCACCACCGACGGGTACGTCGCGTGGGCGTCGACCGCGGTTGCAGCGGTGCCCACCGGCGTCGCCGCCCTCGGCGCCATCCGGCTCGACGCCGGCGTCGGCGCCTACGGCGCGCCGGTGGTCTCCGCGGGCCTGGCCGCGACCCTCTCCGAGGCCGGCTACCGGGTGCCCGGCGATCGTGCCGTGCCGTTCCGGGCGGCGATCAGCCCGACCCGACCCGTCACCTTCGTCACCGACCTCGCCGCGCCGAGCGCGTTCGGATTCCTCGACCTCCCTGCGGGTCTGCCCACGGTCACCTCCGCGCTCACCTCGACGACGTCCGGGCTGCACCTCGACGTGACCGCCTCGGTCGCCCAGGCGAACGCCACCCCGGTCCACGCCGAACTCGACCTCACGCTCGACGCGAACGGGTCGTTCCACGGCACCGCGGACCTCGACGACTTCGACGTGTTCGACAAGTCGCTGCACCTCACCGGACCGATCAGCGGTCGCCCGGCGGCGGGGGGCGGCTTCACCGTCGACTCGTCAGCCACCGCCAACTGGGTCGGCACGCTGCGGCCGTCGACCGCTCCGAACCTGACAGTCCACGACATCGTCGCCTCCTGGTCGACCGACGGGGTCGACCTCGCCATCACCTTCGGCGTCGCCGGCCGCGACGACCTGACCGCCACGGGCACGGTGACCAGCATCCGAGCATGGAGCCTTGACGTCGCGGCGCCGCAAGCCTCGTGGACCCCGTACCCCGGCATCACCCTCACCACCGCACTCGGCGGGACGCTCACCCACGCCGCGGGTCGGACCACGGTCGACGTCTCGGCCGACTTCTCCGGCGCGCAGGTCCCCGGGTTCAGCCCGGCCGGCCCGATCGACATCGCCATCCACCACCTGCAACTCTCCACCGGCACCCCGCCGTCGCTGTGCCGGCTCACCGGCGCCGGCGACGCATGGCACCGCCTCACCGGCACCGCGCGCCTCGACCTGCTCGGCACCGCCGCCACCCAGGACTACACCGGCTGTCTGGCGCCGGGCACGGCCGCGCAGCCGATGACCTTCACGTTCCCCGGGTGGTCCACCACGTTCATGGGCGGCGACGGCACCCTCACCTCGCCGACCCTGACGATCAGCCAGGACGCCGGCCACACCCGGATCGTCATCGACGCCCAGCTCACCCTCACCACCTCGTTCCTGCCCACCTTCACCGCCCGGGCACGCATCTGGTACGGCTACGAGCAGACCGTCGTCGGGGTGCAGGTGCACTCGAACGCCGTCTTCGGTGACGGCGCCGCGGCCGTCTGGCTCTACTACTCCTTCGGAGCGTTCACCGACTTCGACAGCGGCGAGCCCCTCATCGGCGACATCGACCTCGTCAAGGGTCTCAACGTCGTCGTCGCCTTCAAGCTGTCCAAACCCATCGTCGACGCGCTCCACGGGATCGGCGCGGACGTCGGATCGGTCGTCAC
>CAZQSU010000210.1:0-2799 GCA_964595905.1 uncultured Iamiaceae bacterium | reverse complement strand
GCCTTGCGGCGGCGCAGATCCGATCGTACCAACGAAAGTTGGTCGTTGCGGTCGAGTTGCTTGCGAACCTTGGCCGGCTTCTCCCCGACCTGTTCGGCGATCCGCTCGATCTCGGCGTCGAGTTCGGCGTCGTCGACCTCGATCTCCTCCGCGACGCTCAGCGCCCGCAGGCCGAGATCGACCCTGATGGCCTGTTCGGCCTCGGCTTCGAGGCCGGCGCTGAACTCCTCGGGGCTCTGCCCCATCTGGCTGAAGTAGTCGTTCAGGTCCACGCCCTGGGCCGAGAGGCGCTGGAAGAGGTTCTGCATCCGGGCCTCGACCTCGGAGCCGAGCATCGAGCGAGGGATCTCGTCGGTGACCAGTGCCGCGAGCGCCTCGGTGGCCTTTTCACGAAGCTGCATCTGCGCCTGGAACTTCTTGACCGTCGCGGCCCGCTGACGAAGGTCGTCGCGCAACTCGGCGATCGTGTCGAACTCGGATTCTGCAGCCGCCCACTCGTCGTCGGCGTCGGGCAGCACCTGTTCGTCGACCTCTTTCACCAGTACCCGGAAGTCCACCGGCGGCTGCTCGGGGTCGGGATGATCAGCGGTGAACGAGAGGATCGCCCCGGCCTCCGCGCCGCGCAGTTCGGCGTCGAGTTCGTCGACGACGGTGCCCGCACCGACCTCGTAGACGTAGTCCGACGCGGTCAATCCGTCGAGTTCTTCTCCGTTTTGGGAACCGGTGATGTCGATCCGAACGAACGAACCGTCGATCGCCGGTTGCGACACGGGCTTCAGCTCGGCGTTCTGGGCGCGCATCCGATCGATCTGGGCTTCGATCTCGTCGTCGGTCGGTTCGGGACGGTCGATGGTGACACGCAGCGACTCGTAGCCTCCCACCGACACGACGGGACGCACCTCGACGACCGCTTCGAACGCGACCGGTCCGGAGTCCTCGCCCGCGGTGATGTCGATCTCGGGTGGGGCGATGACGTCGACGTCGTGCTCGCGTACCGCATCGGCGTAGTACTCCGGCAGAGCCTGGCGAAGCGCTTCTTCGCGACCCGGTGCAACCCCGAGGTGCGCCTCGAGGATCTTGCGCGGCGCCTTTCCCGGGCGAAATCCGGGGATGCGCACCTCTCGCGCGATACGGCGGAACGCCGCGTCGATCTGGGTCTCGAACTCGTCCTCGTCGACCTCGACGGAGAGCTTGACCTTGTTGTCCTCGATGGGTTCCACACTCGTCTTCACAGGGGCCCGAGTGTACCGGTGGAGTCGACGCACCCCTGCACCGGGGCCGGCGACGCAGCGCCCACCGACGCCGCTGCCGTCTCGGTCGTCGCACGGGTCGCGGCATCGGTCGTGGACCCGACCCGCGAGGCGCGACCAGTATTCTCAGGTGCCCGTGCCGAGCGAACTGCCCCCGTCGAAGTGGCAGTTCCCCGATCCGAACCAGGCCGACCGCCACGGAGTGGTCTGCGCCGGTGCCGACCTCGCGCCGGCGACCGTGCTGGCCGCCTACCGCCAGGGACTGTTTCCCATGCCCGTCGGGGGAAGGCGGTTCAGGCGGCTCGCCTGGTGGTCGCCCGACCCCCGCGGCGTTCTTCCCCTCGACGGCCTACGGGTCACCCGGTCGTTGCGCCGGTCGCTGCGCCGCTACGAGCTACGTGTCGACACTGCCTTCGCCGCGGTCATCGACGCCTGCGCCGACCCGCACCGGGCGGGTGCCTGGATCACCGCCGACCTGCGTGACGCGTACGTCGAGTTGCACCGTCTGGGCTGGGCGCACAGCGTCGAGGCGTACGACCCCGACACCGGCGGGCTCGTCGGCGGGCTGTACGGCCTCGCGATCGGTGGGCTTTTCGCCGGCGAGTCCATGTTCCACCGTGCCGCCGACGCGTCGAAGGTCGCTCTCGTGCACCTCGTGGACCTGCTGCGTGACGACGGAGAAGACGGCGCCGGGCGGCTCGTCGACGTGCAGTGGCGAACCGACCACCTCGCCACACTCGGGGTCGTCGAGATTCCCCGCTCCGAGTACCTGTCACGTCTCACCACCGCCCTCGCCCTCCCGCTCCCGTCGGGTCTCACCGCGACGACCGGCGACGCGCCATCCAGATGACGATCCCGACGACCATCCACGACACCGGTACCGCGATCACGCCGAACCCCGCCCCGTACAGCCATGCGACGTCGCGTGGCGCGAGCGAACACCCGAATCCGATCCCCTCACACCCATCGTCGGCAACGTGCGGTGACATCGACAGGCCGATCAGGTACACGACAAGGGCGTAGAGCATGGGGATGCCGACGACCACGGCGACGATCGAGGTCGTCGTCGGCGTCGGCCTGCCAGATCCGGGTTCAGCATGTGCCATGCGACGATCATGCGCCCACCCGCGGGTCGTGACCATCGGGGAAATCCCCCGTTTTCGACCGATCCGAGCCGCCGCAGCGGGCTGACGCACCGTCAGATAGTGGGAGATCGACCGTCGACCGCGAGACAATGGAGCCATGACTGCGGACAACAGCTCGAACGGTGCGTCGAAGGTCGGTCACGAACCCGACCGGCCCTGGATGATGCGCACCTACTCGGGACACTCCACGGCGAAGGCGTCGAACGAGCTGTACCGAACCAACCTGGCCAAGGGCCAGACCGGCCTTTCGATCGCGTTCGACCTGCCCACCCAGACCGGCTACGACCCCGACTCCCCCTTCGCCAGAGGCGAGGTCGGGAAAGTCGGCGTGCCCGTGGTGCATCTCGGCCACATGACCCAGCTGCTCGATCAGATCCCGGTCGGCGAGATGAACACGTCGATGA
>CAZQSU010000209.1:0-2802 GCA_964595905.1 uncultured Iamiaceae bacterium | reverse complement strand
CTGTCGCCGTCGGGGCCCTCGGGACCGCGGATCAGGAGAAGCCGCGGGCGTCCTGTTTGAGGGCCAGGTCGACACTCACCGCGGCCGCCACCACCAGCGAGCGCAACGGTTCGTCGGTCTGGGTGTGGATCTGCACCACGTAGTTGTCGGCCGTGGTGAACATCGTCTTCGCGAGGCCCTCCCAGGTCTTGGTGATCCGGGCGACCTCGTTGCCGGCGCCATCGGTGATCGCGAAATTCCAGGCCCGCCAGTTCTCGCCCCGGATCTCACCCACCTGGCCGCCCGGGCCCATGAGTCCGAATCGGATCTTGCCGATCGCGTTCTGCTGGACGATCTCGCCCACCGGCGCGCCCTGGCCGTTCTGCACGACGATCTTGGACTTCACGAACTTCGCCGGGCGGGTCAGGGCCAGCGCGACCGAACCGTCGCGGTCGATGACCTGGAGCGAATGGGTCATGAACTGGTCCAGGCTCGTCAGCACGCGCAGCGCCTTCTTGGCCGTCGACTGGCCGACCTGGCGGATCGCCCCGATCTGGGTGCCCTGGGCATCGTGGATCGCGTACTCGTTGTTGACCTCGATGAGCTTCGCCTTCTGGTTCACCACCAGCACCGGCTCGGTGAACAACGTGCCGCCACCCACCGCGCCCGGCGCGACGTGTGCCTGCTCGGTCACCTGGCGTTGCACCTTCGCCGCGTCGGTCGTGCCCGCCACGGTCGTCGGTGGCGCGGCCTGCAGCGGATCGGTCGACTGGACCCCACCCGATGACACGTGATCGGTCCATGCATTGCCGTCGTACCAGCGGTATTCGTGTCGCCCCATCGGGTCCGGATACCAACCCGGGGGCGTCGTTTCCGGCGCGCTCATCTTCCCGACACTAACCGACCCGGCTCACCCCGCCGACCCGGCTCACCCGACCGACCCGGCTCACCCGAACGTGCGGTCAGCGCTGGACGAGGCGGAGTCTGAGCGACGCATCGGAGTCGGGATGATCGAGCCGGGTGTGGGCGCCGCGCGACTCGGTGCGCACCCATGCCGCGCGGACCAGCGCCGCGCCGACCGTCGACAGGTTCGCGAGCTCCCACGACGCCGCATCGGACGGCGTCCGAATGCGTCCGGCGATCGCATCGAGCAGTCCGGCGGCGCGCGCCAGGCTCGCTTCGCTGCGCAGGACGCCGGCGTCGAAGGTCATGGCCCGTTGCAGGTCGCTGCGCAGTTGCGCGAGCTCGACCGACGAAGGGGGGTCTCCGTGGTGGCCGCCCGGTTCGGTGGCGCGGTCGACCGCGGAGCCGTGGTCGCTCCACGCGAGCAACCGGCCCGAGATCTCGTCTTCGGTCGTCGCCGTTGCGTCACCGGCCGCGAACACCGACCGCATGGCACCGGTGCCGGTGGCCCCGTCGTGGCCGCCCGCGATCGCCTCGACGACCCGCGGCCCGAACACGAGTCCCTCGAGCAGCGAGTTCGAGGCGAGCCGGTTCGCGCCGTGCACGCCGGTGCATGCCGCTTCGCCCGCCGCCCACAGCCCGGGAAGGCTCGACGCCCCGAACAGGTCGGTGACCACCCCGCCCGAAAGGTAGTGGGCCGCCGGAGCGACCGGGAGCCAGTCCCGCGCCGGATCGAGCCCGACCCCGGCGAGTTCCGCGGCGATGTTCGGAAAGCGACGGTCGAAGTCGTCGAGGACCGTCGCGTCGAGCCAGACGTGGTCGGTGCGCGTCTCGATCATCACCGCCGTGGAGGCCCGCGACACCACGTCACGGGGTTGGAGTTCGTCGGTGAAACGCCGGCCGTCCGGTCCGCGCAGCAACGCCCCGTGGCCGCGCAACGCCTCGGTGAGCAGCGGTCGGGGCATGGTCGGCACGTGCAGCGCGGTCGGGTGGAACTGCATGAACTCGACGTCGGCGACCGCCACCCCGGCACGGAGCGCCATCGCCGTGCCGTCGCCGGTCGCCTCGTGGGGGTTGGTCGTGACCGCGAAGAGCTGACCCGCCCCACCCGTCGCGAGCAGCACGTTGGTCGCACCGATCTCGGCGACCGCGCCCCGGTCGTCGAGGCCGCGCACCCCGACACACCGACCGCCCTCGACGATCAGGTCGAAGGCGAACCAGTGCTCGTGGATCACGATGGCACGGTGCCGGGCCGCGGCGTCGAGCGCCCGTTCGACCTCGGCGCCCGTTGCGGCGCCCCCGGCGTGGATCACCCGGGCGCTGGAATGGCCACCCTCCCGGGCGAACTCGAGCCGGCCGTGGGGGTCACGGTCGAAGACCGCGCCCAGCTCCATCAACACCCCGACACGTCGGGGACCTTCCGAGACCAGGATCTGCACCGCGTCGGCGTCGCAGAGGCCGGCGCCGGCGGCGAGGGTGTCGTCGACGTGCAGCGCGACCGAATCGTCCACGTCGGAGAGCACCGCGGCCACCCCGCCCTGGGCCCAACGCGTCGTCGAATCCGACAACTCGCCCTTGGTCACGATCGCGACCCGCAGACCGTGGTCGGCCGCCGCGGCGACCGCGGCCGACAGTCCCGCCACGCCCGAACCGACCACCAACAGGTCGAATCGTCCCCCGTCCGACGCAGCCGCCACCCCGCCGGTCACCTCTTCTCAGGCGATCGGAGCGGGAACGTCGACGCCGGCCACCTCGTGGTACGGGCGCGGCGCCGGAGTGTCGAGCGCGGCGAGTTCGCGGGCGAGGGCCTCGTCGACGGCGGTGTTCGCCGTGTCGACGTGCACGATCCGGGGCACGTAACCCGAGAGTTCGGCCTCGTCGTAGTCGGCGTAGGAGATGATGATCACCTTGTCGCCCGGG
>CAZQSU010000208.1:0-2803 GCA_964595905.1 uncultured Iamiaceae bacterium | reverse complement strand
AGAGGCACATGGTTTAGGTCCATGCCAGTGAGGGTTCGAGTCCCTCCGTCGGCACGCCAGTTCGATCGACCACGCCGGGCACGTCATCCGCGCGCGTTCCACGCAGGCCGCGGCACGTCGATCGGGAGCGGCGCTCGCGGGGTCGAGCAGCTGCGCCGGGGCTGGTCGGGACGCCCACGAAGCCGATAGCGTGAGACACCGATGTCCGATTCTCCGCTGGTCACCACCGATCGGGAGCAATCCGCCACGCCGGTTCCCGACGTCGGGCGGTCAGTGATCGGCGACGCCGTGATCGCCGCGGCGCCGTGCACCACCGGTGAGGCGCCGGCCCGCTACACCCCGGCCGAACAGTTCATGCGGCGGCTGTTGTTCATCCGTGAGCCCGACCCGGACGTCGGCGACGACCAGGTCAACAAACTGTTCGAGACGTCGATCCTGATCTCGGCGATCCGCTGCACCCTCGCGTACGTGGTCTTTCCCATCTTCGCTCCGGCGTTGTACGCCGCCTCCGACTGGGGTCCGGCGATCGGGTTGACGGTCGGCGCGGTGGCGTTGGTGTTCGACGTGGCCGGCATGCGCCGGTTCTGGAAGGCCGACCACCGGTGGCGGTGGCCGATGACCGGCATCTACGCGTGCGTGATGGTGCTCGTGGTGATCCTCGTCGTGCACGACATCGGCTACCTGGTGAGCTGATCCGCACCCCGCTCGGCGGGGCGCCGTCGGTGCGGTCCCGCCACGTCAGAGGTCGAGCAGGCCTCGACCACGGCGTGCAACCGTGCGACGGTGTCGCCGCGGCCCTCCAACGCGGCGAGCGCGACGATCGGCATCAGCCCGAAACCGATGGCGTGCCAGAAGCCCGTGTCCGACGCCAGACGAAGCACACGACGAAGCTCCCCGGCGCCCCCACCGCGTAGCCGTCGCATCACCCCTCCGCCTCGACGACGCATCAGCGCAGTGCGGCCACCAGGGCACGCAGCGCCCGGCCACGGTGGCTGATCGCCGCCTTCTCGGCCCGGGTCATCCGGGCGAAGGTGCGCCCGTCGCCGTCGTCGGGCACGAACACCGGGTCGTAGCCGAACCCGTCGACGCCTGAGCGGCGGGTGGCGATCCGGCCTTCGGCGACCCCTTCGGTGATCAGCTCCCGACCGTCGGGCGCGACGAGCACCAGCACGGTCCGAAAGCGGGCGGTCCGGTCCGGCCCGGGGACGTCGGCCAATTCGTGCAGCAGCTTCGCGACGTTGCGGTCGTCGTCGTGCTCGATGCCTGCGTACCGTGCCGAGTGCACGCCGGGCGCACCGCCGAGCGCGTCGACCTCCAGGCCGGTGTCGTCGGCCAGCGCGGCCTCACCGGTCGCGGCCATGATCGCTTCGGCCTTGAGTCGCGCGTTGCCGATGAGGGTGTCGGCGTCCTCGACGACGTCGGCGATCTCGGGAGGTCGGGCGAGCACCTCGATCCGACCGGCCAGCATGCCGACGAGCTCCGCGCGTTTGCCGGGATTCGCCGTGGCCAGCACGATCCGGGTCGGCGGACGGTCGAATGCCGGCGACGGCGTCTCAGCCACCGCGTGGAGCCGGCGGTTCCGCGAGCACGGCTCGCTGCAGCGCCGTGATCTGGTCGATGCCGGTCTCGGCGAGCGCGAGCAGCGCATCGAGCGCCTCCCGGCCGAACGTCGCGCCCTCGGCGGTGCCCTGGATCTCGACGAAGTCACCGAGCCCGGTACGCACGACGTTCATGTCGACCCCGGCGATGGAGTCCTCGACGTAGGCGAGGTCGAGCATCGGCTCGCCGCCGACGATCCCGACCGAGATCGCGGCGCACTCGGTGGTGAGCGGATGGCTCGCGATCGCGCCGCTGGTGACCAGCCGAGTCAACGCGTCGTGCAGGGCGACGTAGCCGCCGCAGATCGACGCGGTGCGGGTGCCGCCGTCGGCCTGGAGCACGTCGCAGTCGACGATCACCTGACGCTCCCCCAGCGCCTTCATGTCGCACACGGCGCGCAACGACCGGCCGATGAGACGCTGGATCTCCTGGGTCCGGCCCGACTGTTTGCCCTTGGTGGCCTCCCGCCTGATCCGCTCGGTCGACGAGCCGGGGAGCATCGAGTACTCCGCGGTCACCCAGCCCGAGCCGCGGCCCCGCATCCACCGGGGCACGTCCTCGTCGATCGACGCGGTGCACAGCACCCGGGTCTCGCCGAAGCTCACCAGCACCGAACCCGCTGCCTGGCGGGTGAAGTCCCGCACGAAGTCGATCGGGCGGAGGGCGTCGTTGGCACGGCCGTCGTGGCGCATGGGGAACCTCTGGTCGGTGGATCGTGGGCCAGGCCACGCTAACGCCCGACACGGCACGGCGGATCAGTCGTGAACGACGTCGATCAGCGGCCGCCGGCTCAGAGCCCGGCGCCGGAAGCCGCCGCGGCGGATCGTCGGTACGCTCGGGGCACACGCCGAGTCGACAGCGAAAGGACCGACCATGCCGAGTGAGGTACGAGGAGTGATCTCCCGGGTCGCGGGGGCGCCGGTCGAGTTGACCACGATCGTCGTGCCCGACCCCGGTCCCGGCGAGGTCGTCGTCGATGTCGCCGCGTGCGGGGTCTGCCACACCGACCTGCACTACCGCGACGGCGGCATCAACGATGAGTTCCCCTTCCTGCTGGGCCACGAAGCAGCCGGGCACGTCGCGGCGATCGGTGACGGGGTGACCGAGGTGTCGGTCGGCGACTTCGTCGTGTTGAACTGGCGGGCGGTGTGCGGCGAATGCCGGGCGTGTCGCAGAGGAAGGCCCCAGTACTGCTTCGCCACCC
>CAZQSU010000207.1:0-2806 GCA_964595905.1 uncultured Iamiaceae bacterium | reverse complement strand
TGTGCTGCGAACCCGGCGCCGGTTCGGTCCTGGCGGGAGTGGTCTCCCGCGCGGTTCGCCATGGCGTCGTCTGGGTGATCTACTGTCAGAAGGTGTGGACCTCGGGCGGGCATCTGGCCGACTTCGGGATGCTGCTGGCCCGGACCGAACCGACCGTTCCGAAACACCAGGGCATCACGTGGTTCGCGTTCGACATGCACCAGCCCGGTGTCGAGGTCCGTCCGTTGAAGGAGATGACGGGCAACACCATGTTCAGCGAGGTGTTCTTCACCGACGCCGTCGTCGCCGACGCCGACCGGATCGGCGAGGTGAACGACGGCTGGAGCGTCGCCAACACGACGCTGTTCTACGAGCGGTCGGGCATGGGCGCCGGGGGCGGCGCGTCCCGCGGCCGCTTCGCCCGGGCCGGAACGGTCGCCGGCGACCTCGACCGGCGCGCCGGCGACTTCGTCGACGCCCAGAAGCCGAGAGCGAACGCGAAGACCGAAACGAAGGGCGACCCCGGCGTCGCTACCGCTCGCACCTCACCGGCGTCGCTACGGATCGAGGTGGCCAGGCGGACCGGGCGCATCGCCGACCCCGTCATGCGTCAGCGGCTCACCCAGGCCCACATCCTCGGTGAGATCCGTCGGCTCAACACCGAGCGCCACAAGGCCGTGCGGGCCGCCGGTGGCGACATCCCCGGCATGCCGAACTTCTCGAAGCTGCTCATGGCCACGATCCTGCGCCACGACCGCGACCTCGGGCTCGACCTGCTCGGCCCGCGGGGCATGCTGCACTCCTACGATGCCGAGGACGCGTCCCTGGCCGACTCACCCGCCGGGCGGGCGGCGGTGCCGCTGACCGGCCAGGCGCTGAGTGCCCAGGCGCTCCCGATCTTCGGCGGCACCGACCAGATCCAACGCAACATCATCAGCGAGAGGATCCTCGGCCTGCCCAAGGAACCGGGCGACCTGTCCCGCGTGCCGTTCAACGAACTCCCCCGCAGCTGAGTCGCACCCGACCGAGGAAGAAGACGCCATACCGATCACCTCCCGAGTGCAGATCGCCGCGGCCGAGGGCATGGACGCGTACGCCGCGCGTCCCGAGACCGCGGGGCCGTGGCCGGGAGTCGTCGTGATCTTCGACATCGTCGGGATGAGCCGTGACCTGGAACGCCAGACGGAGTGGCTGGCGTCGGAGGGCTTCGCGGCGATCGCCCCCGATCTGTACCACCGGGGCAGCAGGATCCACTGCGTCCGTCAGTTCATGCGGGACTTCGCTGCCCAGTGCGGCCCGACGTTCGACGACGTCGAGGCGACCCGGTCGTGGCTCGTCGAGCAACCCGACTGCACCGGGACGGTCGGCATCATCGGCTTCTGCCTGGGCGGCGGCTTCGCGCTGGTCATGGCGCCGAATCGTGGCTTCGCCGCGGCGAGCGCCAACTACGGCCGGCTCCCCAAGGATTTCGAGACGTATCTGGCCGACGCCTGCCCGATCGTCGCGAGCTACGGCGCCAAGGACCGGTCGCTCCGCGGCGTCGCGGCGAAGCTCGAGCACACGTTGGAGCGGGCCGGCGTCCCCCACGACGTCCGTGAGTACCCGGGAGCCGGGCACTCGTTCATGAACGACCACGACCCGGGCGACGTCCCCGCGGTGCTGCGGGTCGCGATGCGCCTCAGCGGCAACGCGTACCACGAGCCGTCCGCGGCCGACGCTCGCAAGAGGATCGTGACGTTCTTCGACACCCATCTCGGCCGCGACGGAGCCGTCTGACGCCGGCGCACACGGCCAGGACGTTCACCTGAATGGCCGACGCCTATGCCGCCGAATCGCACATCGTCCCCAAATTCACCGCCGCGGATCGTCGTGGGCCGACCGGAGCCGCGGTCCGGATTCCGGAGTGTTCGGCTATCTGATCTCGGCTTGTGTGATCGCCTCGGCGAGCAGGTCATCGAGGCCCAAGGTGTGCGCCGTCCGCATCAGATCGTCGAGGTCCATCCGCTCGGCGCTCATGGCCAGCAGGCCGAGGATGTCCCGCCACTGTTGGTCCGAAGTCTCCCCACCTACACGGAACCATTCGAGCTTGCGAAGCAGTTGATCATCTGGAGCAGTGACGTCGACGACACGACCTTCGTCGCCCAATGGTGTGGTGATGCGCCTTTCGATCTGGCGACGGTCCAGGAGCGCTTCGGACACGACGAAGACGTCGACCTTGTAACCGGTCTCGACATCGAGAACGTTGAACGAACCTCCCTCGGTGCATGCGGCACGCGCCGTCTGTTCGGGCACATAGAAGTGCTCTGAAAGCGCTGCGAGCAGCGGATCGATCTGTTCCGGTCCGACCTTCGCCGCGATGTCGGCGTCCATGGTCGCCCGCGGTTCACCGAAGACCGACGACGCCAGCGACCCACCCAATGCGTAGGGGATGGCAACTCTGTCGAGGACTCGGACAACGATGAAGACCAGCTCGATCAGCGGATTGCTCATCTGCCGGTTCGACCGTACGCGGCGTCGGCGAGCGCATCGCCGTACCGGCGTCTGGCGAGTTCCCGCGGAATGTCAACGTCGTCGATGTCTGGATGAGCGGCTCGGATGCCGGCGATCGTGAGTTGTTCGACGGCGGCCGTCATCTCGACGCAGCGCTGGAATCGCTCGGCGGTGCTCATCGCCCGCAGTCGTTGGACGACCAGCGCGCGAATCTCGTCGGTCGTGTCGTCGGCAGACCCGGTGGCGGACACGCCACTCAGGTTACCGACAGGCTCAATGGAGCCGCTCCCAGCGGAGCGGTACGGCACGCGGACAGTCGAGGCGACTCGGCCGTGGC
>CAZQSU010000206.1:0-2820 GCA_964595905.1 uncultured Iamiaceae bacterium | reverse complement strand
ACGTAGATGTCCATCGCCGCTCGGGCGGCTTCATCGCCGTCGATGATCCGGGCCTGGATGTCGCGCACGTCGTTGGTGCCGGTCATGCCACGCAGGCCTGAGTCGTAGTTGAGCAGGTGGTCGACCTCGTCGATGCTCATGTCGAGTTGGCGCTGCAGATAGAAGGGCACCGCCGGGTCGATGTCGCCGCTGCGGGTGCCCATCACGAGCCCTTCGAGGGGGGTCAGACCCATCGAGGTCTCCACGGGCCGTCCGCCGACCACCGCCGAGGCAGATGCGCCGTTGCCCAGGTGCAGCACGATCTGGCGCAGCCCGTGGGCCGTGTCGGTGTCGTCGCCGGCCAGGTGGCGGGTCACGGTCTGTGACACGTACTCGTGGCTGATGCCGTGGAACCCGTAGCGACGGATCGCGTGGCTCGCGGCGAACTCCGGCGAGATCGCATAGTGCGCGGCGGCGGGGGGCAGGTCGTGGAAGAACGCGGTGTCGAACACGGCCACGTGGGGTACGTCACCCAGCAGCTTCCGTGCGATCCGGATCGCCGCGGCGTTGGCCGGGTTGTGCAACGGGGCCAACGGGGCGAGCGAGTCGATTGCGGCGAGCACCTCGTCGGTGATGACCACAGGCTCGGAGAAGTCGGCGCCGCCCATCACGACCCGGTGGCCGACCCCGACGATCCCGGCCTCGGCGAGGTCGGGGCCATTGTCGGTGAACGCGTCCATCACCGCCTGCACCGCTGCGGTGTGGTCGAGCGCCGCCACCGGTGCGTTCACCTCGGTGTCGCCCGAGCGGTGGTGCAGCATCGCGTCGGCGCGGCCGACCCGCTCACACAACCCCGAAGCCAGCACCTCATGGGAAGCGGTGTCGATCAGCTCGTACTTGATCGACGACGACCCGGCATTGAACACCAGCACCGTCCCGGTCATCCGTCGTCCACCACCGGCCAGGTTCGTCGCCGCGGTCACGGACCGACCCTAGAGGACCCCACCGTTCAGCCCCGCCACACGCCGGTTCGTTTTGGGTGCGTGTTCCGGACACCAGGTGTCCGGAACACGCACCCAAAACGCGTCGCTGGTCAGGCCTGGGCGGCGGTGATCGCGACGGTGTTGATGATGTCACGCACGGTCGCACCCCGCGACAGGTCGTTCACCGGCTTGCGCAGCCCCTGGAGCACCGGCCCGATCGCGACCGCCCCCGCGGAACGTTGCACGGCCTTGTAGGTGTTGTTGCCGGTGTTCAGGTCGGGGAAGACGAACACGGTGGCCCGCCCCGCGACCGGCGAACCCGGCAACTTGGCCTCGCCCACGGCCACGTCGACCGCGGCGTCGTATTGCATCGGCCCGGCCACCGGCAGGTCCGGACGTCGTGAGGTGACCAGTTCGGTCGCCTTGCGGACCTTGTCGACATCTGCGCCCGAGCCCGATTCGCCGGTCGAATACGACAGCATCGCCACCCGGGGCTCCACGCCGAAGCGGGCTGCGGTGTCGGCCGAGGCGATCGCGATCTCGGCCAGTTCGGTGGCGGTCGGGTCGGGGATCACCGCGCAGTCGCCGTAGACGAGCACCCGGTCGGCCAGACACATGAAGAACACCGACGAGACCTTCCCCGTGCCGGGGACGGTCCTGATGATCTGGAACGCCGGGGTGATCGTGTGTGCGGTGGAGTGCGTCGCTCCCGACACCATTCCGTCGGCGTGGCCGAGCTGCACCATCATCGTCCCGAAATACGACACGCCCCGTACGATGTCGCGGGCCACGTCGACCTCGACGCCCTTGTGCGCCCGCAATCGGGCGTACTCGACCGCAAAGACTTCGAGCAGTTCCGAATCGCCCGGGTCGATGATCTCGGCCGCGGCGATGTCGACGCCGAGCGCGGCGGCCTTGGTGGTGATCTGGGCCCTCGGTCCCAACAGGACGAGGTCGGCGACCTGGCGCTCCAGCAGGGTCGAGGTCGCCCGCAGGATCCGTTCGTCGGTGCCCTCGGGCAGCACGATCCGGCGCCGCTGCGAGCGGGCGAGATCGACGAGTGTCGACTCGAACATCAGCGGGGTCACCACGTCGCTGGGCGGCACCTCGAGCATGCGGATGAACTGGTCCGAGTCGATGTGCTGTTCGAAGGTCGACAGCGCCACGTCGGTCTTGCGTTGGGTGCCGGTCGCCATGACCCCGCGGGTCTCGGCGACGATCTGCGCGGTCCGGAACGAGTCGTGCTCGGTGAGCAGGATCGGCAGGCGCTGGTCCATGCCGCGGATCAGCGCGGACACCTCGGGGCCGGGACGGTAGCCGCCGTCGAGCACGATGCCGGCGAGCGACGGCAGGCCCGGCGTGGCATGGGCGGCGACCAGCGCGACGAGGACGTCGGACCGATCGCCGGCCACGATACAGAGCTGGTCGGGACGGACGCGGGCGAGGATGTGTTCGACGGTCATCGCGCAGATCCGGTGCTCGACGACCTCGCGGGCCAGCGCGTCGGGGTCGCCGAAGCACAACTCGGCGTCGAGCGCGGTGGCGATCTCGTCGAGCCGGGGCGCCGACAGCATCGCGACCTCGGGCAGCGCGTAGGAGGGCATGCCGGCCGGCTCCAGGGCCGCGATGACGTCGTCCAGCAGGTCGGGATCACACCGGTTCGCGACGACCCCGATGGTCGTGGCGTGCGCGTCGGCGAGCTCCGCGGTGGCGATGTCGACCACCTGTGCGACGTCGTCGGCGCTCCGCCCGTGCCCACTCACGGCGAGCACCACCGGCGTCCCCAGGTTCGCCGCGACCCGGCCGTTGAACGAGAACTCGGTGGGTCCGGCCACGTCGGTGTAGTCGGAGCCGACCA
>CAZQSU010000205.1:0-2903 GCA_964595905.1 uncultured Iamiaceae bacterium | reverse complement strand
GCAACAGGACGAAGTCGGTGGCGTCGTCGCTGATCCACGACCCCCAACAGGCCGGGGTGCGGATCGCCACCGTCGAGGCGACACGCCGGTAGAAGCGCACCTCGGTGCGGTACGCACCGGCCGCGATCACCCGCTTCTCCGGTGACCCGGCCGCGACCTTGGCGACGATCGTGTCGGGCAGCGCCCCCCGGTCGCCCGGCACGTCGAGGGTCAAGCGGTAGCCGGCCCCCATCTGGCCGGTGCCGACCGGTTCGGCATGCACGGCGTCGACGGCCACGTCGTGCCCAGCGGCACGAAGGAGCTCGGTCACCCGTGCGGCAGAGACCGGCGTGTCCGCCGGCACCGAGTCCTGCTCACCCACCGGAGGGTCCCCGCCGGTACTCGTCGATGATCGGCACCAGTTCGTGGGGTGTGGCGCCGTGCAGGATCACCGCGTCGCATCCCAGGTCGAACTGGTGCCGCACCGCGGCCACGCACTGTGCCGGGCTGCCCGTTGCCGAGGGGGCGAGCCATTCGTCGGGGATGAGGTCGGCCACGTGTTCGAGTTGGTCGGTGGTGCCGACCACGTCGAGCCCGGGCGTTCCCGACACGACCGGGTCGGCCAGGATCTTCTCGAGCACCGCGGGGTCCCAGTCGTTGGTGCGCACCAGCAACGCGCCGTAGGCTTGCAGGTACGTCGCCAGTCGACCGACGGTTTTCATGAGCCGTCGTTCTTCGTCGATGTGGTCGCCGACGGTGGCCAGGCATGCCCACACCCGTACCGAGTCGGGGTCGCGCCCGGCCTGCTCGGCGGCGTCCTCGACCGTGCGCACACAGCGTGCCGTGGTTTCGTCGGTGAAGAACGTGTGGAGGACCACCTCGTCGAAGCACCGACCGCCGAGCGCCAGCGAGTTGGGTCCGAACGCCACGAGGTTCATCGGCAGGTGTTCGTCGAGTGAGCCGTTCAGATGCAGGACCGGCCACGAGCCGGCCGGACCGTCGTGGCCGACGATCACCTCACCGCGGAACAACCGCCGCATCAGGTCGGCGAAGTCTTCCATTTCGGCGGTGGTGACGCGACCCATCCCGAACGCGTCCTGCTGCAGCGGGATGCCCCGGCCCAACCCGAGCACGAAACGACCGCCGGTGAGGCTCTGCATGGTGCGTGCGAACCCCGCGGTGACCATCGGATGCCGGGTGTTGTGGTTGGTGGCGGCCGTGGCGATCGTGATGCGGTCACTCACCGCTCCCGCAGCGCCGCAGAGGGTCGCGGCCTCCTTCTTGTCGTAGCGCTCGGAGATGAACACCGTGCCCAGCCCGAGCGCCTCGCCCTCGACCACCTCGGCCACGAGGTCACGTGACGAATCCGGCTGCCCGGCAAGGGTGTAGAAGCCCAGTTCGTCGAGTACCCGGTCGGCCATCGTGGGTGTCTACCACGGGTTCCGACACCCCGACGCCACGTCGACGACCCGTTCTCTGGCGGGTTCGCCTCCGTATGCGACGCCAACGCTCCAAAGAACCCGGAGCAGCCGGGGCCGCCCGTCCCGAAGGCGGCGGGTAGATTTCTTCACCTCTCCGACCGACTCCACGGGAGCAGCACGTGTCATCGGAATCCAACGGCACCAAGGCGATCCTCGCGGCCTTCGTCGCGAACCTGGGTATCGCCGTCGCCAAGTTCGTCGGCTTCCTCATCACCGCGTCGGGGTCGATGCTCGCCGAATCGATCCACTCGGTCGCCGACACCGCCAATCAGGCACTGCTGCTCTTCGGCGGACGGCGCGCCAAGCGCATGCCCGACGCCGAGCACCCCTTCGGGTACAGCCGTGAACGGTACTTCTGGGCGTTCGTCGTCGCCGTGGTGCTGTTCACGATGGGTGGCGTGTTCGCCGTGGTCGAGGGCATCAACAAGATCCGCCACCCCCACGAAGTGTCCGACATCGGCGTGGCGGTCGTGATCCTGGCCGTGGCGATCGTGCTGGAGTCGTTCAGTCTGCGCACCGCGATCCACGAGGCGAAGGCGATGGTGGGCAACGACCTCGAGATCTGGAAGTTCATCAGAAGATCCAAGTCCCCCGAGGTACCCGTCGTCCTGCTCGAGGACACGGCGGCCTTGACCGGTCTGGTCCTCGCCATGGCCGCCGTGCTGCTCGCCCACTTCACCGGCGACGCGCTCTGGGACGGACTCGGAACCATCTCGATCGGGGTACTGCTGCTGGTCGTGGCCACGATCCTCGCAATCGAGATGAAATCGTTGCTCATCGGCGAAGCCGCCGACGCGCCACGCGCCGAGGCGATCCGCGCCGCTGTACTGGCGGGCGCGGAGGTGCGCGGCGTCATCCACCTGCGCACCGAGCACCTCGGCCCCGACGATCTGCTCATCGCCGCGAAGGTCGAGTTCGATCATGCCCTCTCGTACGTGGACCTGAGCGACGCGATCGACCGGACCGAGGTACGGGTCCGCGAGGTCGAACCGGCCGCCAGGCTGTTGTTCATCGAGCCCGATGTGCGCCGCGAGGGACCCGTTCTCGCGGCATCGGCTGAGTCCGGCGACGAACCGACCCCCGGCTGATCGCGGAGCGACTGCGAACGCCGGGAGATCCCCTGTGCACCGCGCGGCACCTCCAAGTGCGCGTTCGGCTCGAGCGGCGGTGGATGGTGGCGTTTGGAATCCGGACCGAATCCCGACATAATGGGTCAGGTATTCGCCGGGCGGTTGCCGGTCGGTGGATACCCGAGGCCGCCGACGACGTGAAAAGTCGGCGATCGGTCCCGGATCCGCAGTTCCGCACACCGATACCAAGAGGCAAAAATGGCTATCCGACTGGGTGACACCGTCCCGAACTTCTCCGCCGAGAGCACCGACGGGCAGATCGACTTCTACGACTGGAAGGGTGACAGCTGGGTGCTGCTGTTCAGCCACCCCA
>CAZQSU010000204.1:0-2921 GCA_964595905.1 uncultured Iamiaceae bacterium | reverse complement strand
CACGGTCTTGCCCACGCCGGCGCCGCCGAACAGGCCGACCTTGCCGCCCTTGGCGTAGGGGGCGAGCAGGTCGATCACCTTGATGCCGGTCTCGAACAGCTCGGTCCGGGTGGTGAGGCTCTGGAACTTCGGGGCCGGCGCGTGGATCGGGCGGTACTGCTTGGCGTCCACCGGGCCACGCTTGTCGACCGGCTCACCGAACAGGTTGAACACCCGACCCAAGCACTCCTCGCCCACGGGCACCGAGATCGGCGCCCCGGTGTTCTCGACCTCGGTGCCGCGCACGACACCGTCGGTCGACGACATCGACACCGCACGCACCTGGTTGCGCCCGATCTGTTGGGCGACCTCGGCCACGATCGAGACCGCGTCGTCGCCCTCACCGGTGGTGAGCCGGAGCGCGGTGTGGATCTCGGGGAGGTCCTCCTGGCGTTCGAACTCGACGTCGAGCACCGGGCCGATGACCTGGCTCACCCGGCCGATCGTCTTGGCACCGGCACCGGCACCGGTCGCCGTGTCTTGGGTCGTCGTGTCGGTCATCGTGGGTCTTCCTTCGTTGCGAGTCGTGCCACGGACGGTGGTGGCGAGACGAGAGCGGTCGTGACGGGGGCGGAGTGCGAGAACACGTCGGGGTCAGCCCTTGAGGGCCTCGGCACCGCCGATGATCTCGGAGAGCTCCTTGGTGATCATCGCCTGGCGGGCCTTGTTGTACTGGAGGTTCAATTCGTCGGCGATCTCGGCGGCGTTGTCGGTCGCCTGCTTCATCGCCATTCTGCGGGCGATCTGCTCGGATGCCACCGCTTCGGCGAGCACCGAGTACATCACCTGGCGTTCGTAGCGCAACAGCAGCCGGTCGAGGATCCCCGACGCGGACGGCTCGAAGATCGGTGCACCCGAGGCGCCCTCGGCGGCCGCGTCGGGGGCGATCGGGTAGAGCGACAGGGTGCTGGCCGGCTGGCGGGCCACGCTCTCCCAGTGGGCGTAGACGATGACGACCTCGTCGACCTCGCGGCGCAGGAACGGCGAGCGGATCTGGTCGAGGAAGAACTCGGCTTCGTCGAGGGTGGGGTTGTCGAGCAGTTCGTCGCTGTAGGTCGCGGCGAGGTCGTACCCGGCGAAACGCAGCGCGTTCGCGCCCTTCTTGCCGGCCACGTACAGATCGACCTCGATGCCCTCGGCGAGCTTGGCGTCGGCGACCCGTCGGGCGAGTGACACCAGGTGGGCGTTGTAGCCGCCGCACAGACCGCGGTTGCCGGTGACCACGAAGACGAGCGACCGCTTCACCTCGCGGACGTCGAACTGCGGCCAGGTCGACACGTCGACGTCGCTGCCGCCGATGTCGCCCATCAGATGCCGGAGGTTCTCCATGTAGGGACCCGACGACGACACCCGATCCTGGGCCGCGCGGAGCTTGGCGGTCGCCACCATCTCCATGGTGCGCGTGATCTTGCGCGTCGACTCGACGCTGCGGATCCGCTTTCGGATGACCTTCGGCTGATCGGCCATGATGCGCTCCCGGCCCGGCTAGGCCGCCACCTCCGTGGGCTTCCAGAGGTTCTTCTTGAAGTGGTCGATCTCGGCTTTCAGGGCCGCGGCGATGTCGTCGTCCCAGGCGCCGGTCTCGGCGATCTTGGCGAGCGTCGGGCTCTTCGAGTCGCGCAGCGAGGTCAGCAGTTCGGCCTCGAAGCGCAGGATGTCGTCGATCGGGATGTCGTCCATGAATCCCTGACCGATCGCGTAGATCGCAGCGACCTGTTCGGCCATCGGCTTGGTGTCACCGGTGCCCTGCTTGAGCAGTTCCACGGTGCGCTCACCACGGGCGAGCTGTGCCTTGGCCGAAGCGTCGAGGTCGGAGGCGAACTGCGCGAAGGCCTCGAGCTCGCGGTACTGGGCGAGGTCGAGCCGCAGGGTGCCGGCCACCTTCTTCATGGCCTTGGTCTGGGCGTTGCCACCCACCCGCGACACCGAGATGCCCACGTTCACCGCCGGTCGGACACCGGCGTAGAACAGGTCCGGCTCGAGGTAGATCTGGCCGTCGGTGATCGAGATCACGTTGGTCGGGATGTAGGCCGACACGTCGCCGGCCTGGGTCTCGATGATCGGCAGCGCGGTGAGCGAGCCGGCACCCAGGTCGTCGTGCAGCTTGGCGGAGCGCTCGAGCAGCCGCGAGTGCAGGTAGAACACGTCGCCGGGGTACGCCTCACGGCCCGGCGGGCGGCGCAGCAGCAGCGACAGTTCACGGTAGGCGGCGGCCTGCTTGGACAGGTCGTCGTACACGCACAGCGTCGCCTTGTTCTGCTGGTACATGAAGTACTCGGCCATCGCGCACCCGGCGTAGGGGGCGATGTACTGCATCGGTGCCGGGTCGTCCGCGGTGGCGGCCACCACGATCGTGTAGTCCATCGCGCCGTGCTGGGTCAGCAACTCGACCACACCGGCGACCGTGGAGGCCTTCTGGCCGATGGCGACGTACACGCACACGACGCCGGTGCCCTTCTGGTTGATGATCGCGTCGAGCGCGATCGACGACTTCCCGGTCTCACGGTCACCGATGATCAGCTCACGCTGGCCCCGCCCGATCGGGATCATGGCGTCGATGGCCTTGATGCCGGTCATCATCGGCTCGGTCACCGGCTGGCGGTCCGAGATGCCCGGGGCGGCGCCCTCCACCGGCATGAGGGTGACGGTCTCGACCGGACCCTTGCCGTCGATCGGCTGGGCGAGCGGGTTGACGACGCGCCCGATGAGCCCGTCACCGGCGGGCACCGAGAGCACCCGGCCGGTGCGCTTGACGGTCTGGCCTTCGCGGATGTCGGTGTACTCGCCGAGGATCACGACCCCGACCGAATCCTCTTCGAGGTTCAGCGCGAGACCGAGCGAGCCGTTCTCGAACTCGACCATCTCCGAGGCCATGACCTTGT
>CAZQSU010000203.1:0-2939 GCA_964595905.1 uncultured Iamiaceae bacterium | reverse complement strand
GATCCGGTCAGGTTCGCCGAGCCGACCAACTGGCGTTCATACCAGGCGCCCCGGGATTCGTCGTCGAGGGTGTCGGGGTCGAACACCTCTGAACCGTCGGGGAAATGCCCACAGAAGATGATCGTGAACGCCCACACGTTGCGCATCAGGTTCGCCGCGGCATTGCCCGCCGCGGTCGACAGGAACATCGGGCCGGTCAACGCGGGGAACAGCACGTAGTCCTTCAACGACTGGCGGGCCAGCTTGGCCGCCATCTCCCGGCGGATCTCGAGGGTCTCGGCCCACTCCCGGTGCCCGGCGATGATCCGCTCGATCTCGAGTTCGTGCAGCATCACCCCGTACTGGAAGAACGTGGCCAGCCACAGCGCCATGACCGGGTTGGCCAGATGCACCGGCTTCCAGGTCTGGTCGTCGCTCATGCGCAGCAGCCCGTAGCCGACGTCGCGGTCCTGGCCGAGGATGTTGGTGTAGGTGTGGTGCAGGTGGTTGTGGCTGTGCTTCCAGTGCTTGGCCGGCGCGGCGGTGTCCCATTCGAAGGTTGCCGACGACAGCTTGGGGTCACGGGTCCAGTCGTACTGGCCGTGCATGATGTTGTGCCCGATCTCCATGTTGTCGAGGATCTTGGACAGGCCCAGTGCGGTGACCCCTCCGATCCACGCCGGTGGGAAGAACCCGCCGAAGAACAGGCCTCGTCCGGCGACCTCGAGGCCGCGTTGGATGCGCAGCAGGTTGGTGATGTACTCGGTGTCGCGGGCGCCCAGGTCGGCGACGACCTCGGCCCGGATCGCGTCGAGTTCGGCGCCGAGACCTTTGCGTTGTTCAGGGGTGAGCGGCGAGGTGTAGGTCACCGGGGTTCCTTTCGATCAGAGCTCGACGACGACGTCGCCGACGGGGGCAGAAATGCAGATCTGGATGTCTTCGGGCCCCGGTTCGCTGAGCTCACCGGTGATGGCGTTGCGGACACATCCAGAGGTCTTGGGTCGGGTGCAGGTGTGGCAGATGCCCATCCGACAGCCATGCGCCGGGGTGAGCCCGGCCGCTTCGGCCTGGTCGAGCAGCGACGCGCCGGAGTTGTCGAGGGTGACCGGGCCCGCCGGCCCGGCGCCGTCGCCGACGAAGGTCACCGTGCCGTGGGCCGACGCGCGATCAGCCGTGCCAGGAACCCGGGCGAGCTCGAAGCGTTCGGTGTGCAGGTGGTCGCCGCAATCGGCGGCATCGACCACCTGTGTCACCGCATCCATCAGACCGGGCGGACCGCACACAAAGATCTCACTGTCGCGCCACGCCGGATCGATGGCGTCGAGGTGGCCGAGATGGAACAGACCGGAAAGGTCGCCTCCGGGATGATCGGTGTAGGCGCGGACCGAGGTGACGTTCGGGTGCGCCTCGGCCAGACGAGCGACCTCGTCGGCGTACAGCGCATCGTCGGGGCCGAACGAATAGTGCACGAACGTGACCGGACGGTCGTGGCCCTCGGCGCACAGCGTGCGCAGCATCGCCAGGACCGGGGTGATGCCGCTGCCCCCACTGAGGAACACGGTGCGTTCCGGGCGCGTGGCCGGAAGGGTGAAGGTGCCTTCGGCCGGGCCGAGCAGCACCGACATGCCGACCGTGGCATTGGCGGCCAGATGACGTGAGACCAGGCCATCGGGGTGCGCTTTGATGCAGAGCCCGAAGCTGCCTGGCGCGTCGATGTCGCCGACGCCAGCTTCGGCGTCGGTGATCGAGTAGCAGCGGGTGTGGAACGTGCCGTCGATCTCGACGCCGACGTTGACGTGTTGACCGGCGAGATGGCCGGACCAGTTGGCGTTCGGGCGGATCCTCAACGCCACGGTCTCGGCGGTGGGGTGGTGATGATCGGTGATCGTTCCCCGCAGGTCGTTCAGCGACCAGGCGGGCTTGACCAACTCGAGGTAGCGGTCGACGCCGTGGGGCCAGGTCAGGGCGTCGACGAGTGGCGAGGCGAGGACCTGACGGGTGAGCGTGCCGACGAGACTCATCCCGGTGTTCCGGGTTCAGTGAACATATGTGCACTATGAAGCCACGCATCGGCTCACAAGTCAAGTGTGACACTGTGCATACCGGGCCAGTGGCACCTTGACCTGGTGTGTACGCGTGTTGCTACGAGTGTGCACTGGTCTAGGATCGTGGCGGTGAGCTCGACTTCGGATCCCCGGCCTCGAAGCGACACCGGCAAACGCGGTTCGTCGAACCGCCCACGGGCCGACGGCTCCCGACCGTCCTCGACGCGCGCCTCGGGCGCCAAGCGCGCCGGGTCGCGCCGACCGAGCCACGCTGGGCGCACCGACGATTCCAGCCGCGATGAACGCAAGAGCCGAACCCGCCGCGCCCTGCTCGACGCCGCCCTCGACCGATTGGAAACCGACAGCTTCGGTTCGCTCAGTCTGCGCGAGGTGACCAAACAGGCCGGCATCGTCCCCACCGCGTTCTACCGACACTTCCGCGACATGGACGAGCTCGGCCTCGCCCTGGTCGACGAGTCGATCGGCACGTTGCACGACCTGCTCCGAGCCGCCCGGGAAGGGGTCACCGATCGCGCCCATGCGATCCGCCCCTCATTGGAGATCCTGCGCGTGCACGTGCGCGACCATCCCACCCACTTCCGGTTCCTGGTGCGCGAACGCGCCGGAGGATCAGCGACCCTGCGTCACGCCATCGGCCGTGAGATCAAGCTGTTCGCCACCGAGTTGGCCGTCGACCTCGCCCGTGAACGATCGACCTGGCCGACCAGTGACATCCAGCGGCTCGCAGACCTGATCGTGACGATGATCGTCGCCACCATCGAGGCACTCGTGGACGCCGACCCCGCCGACGACACCGCACAGCGCCAGGTGATCGCGGCGGCCGATGATCAGATGACCATGGTGTTGCTGGGTGCTTTGGCCTGGCAACCAGAACGGCGCCACCGACCCTGACCG
>CAZQSU010000202.1:0-2941 GCA_964595905.1 uncultured Iamiaceae bacterium | reverse complement strand
CTGCACAAGCTCGACTGCTGTCTGGTGACCGACGGGGCCGGCGCGTTCATCGTCACGTCGGCCGAGCGGGCCCGCGACCTGGCCAGACCGCCCGTCTACGTGCTCGGTGCGTCGACCGCGACGACCCATCGGATGATCACCCAGATGCCCGACCTGTGTGTCACCCCCGGCGCCATCTCCGGCCCGCACGCCTTCGCCATGGCCGGCATCACCCCGGCCGACGTCGACGTGCTGATGGGCTATGACAGCTTCACCATCACCCAACTGCTGCACTACGAGGACCTCGGATTCTGCGCCAAGGGCGAGGGCGGCCCGTTCGTGGAGGCCACCGACACCGGACCGGGCGGCACGCTGCCCACCAACACCAACGGCGGTGGACTGTCCTACACCCACCCGGGCATGTACGGCATGTTCCTCGTCGTCGAAGCGGTCCGTCAACTCCGGGGCGAATGCGGTGAGCGGCAGGTGCCCGACGCCGAGGTCGCGGTGGCCCACGGGTCGGGCATGGTGCTGTCGTGCATGTCCACCGCGGTGCTCGGCACGGAGGCCACGTTGTGAGCGATCGCTCCGAACCGGCCGAACCGTCGGGCCCCCAGCGCTTCCAGCCCACCTCGACCGAGACCACCGACACCTTCTGGGACGCCACCCGCGACCACGCCTACCTCGTGCAGTGGTGCACGGCGTGTGACGAGCCGATCTTCTACCCGCGCGAGGTGTGCCCCCGGTGCCTGAGCGCCGACGCGCTCACGTGGCGCCCGTCGAGTGGTCGTGGACGGATCCACGCGCACAGCGTCCAGCATCGCCCCGCGCACCCGGGCATGGCGGCCCTCGTCCCCTACGTCGTCGCCCTGGTCGACCTCGACGCCGGTCACGCAGGGCGTACGGTGCGCGTCATGTCGAACATCGTCGGCGTCGACGCCGGCGACGTGCACAACGGCGACGAGGTGCACCTCGTCTGGGAACCCCTCGACGACGGTCGGAACCTGGCGTTGTTCACCCCCGACGACGCCGCGGCCGCGCCCCCGGCCGGCGCGACCGACGGGGTCGGCGATGCCTGAGCTGGCGCACTGGGCGGCCACCACGCCCGAGCGCCTCGCGATCATCTCGCCGGCAGGGAACCGGACCTTCGCCGAACTCGACCAGCAGGCGAACCGCCTCGCCCACGCCCTCGCCCGCCGCGGACTCGCACCGGGCGACGCCGTGGCGATCATGGCCGGCAACGGCCCCGCGTTCGCCGAGACGGTGTTCGCGTGCCGCACCGGCGGGTTCCGCCTCACCACCGTCAACTGGCACCTCACCGCCGACGAAGCGGCCTACATCGTCGACGACTGCGAGGCCAAGGCGCTGATCGTCACCGCGGACCTGGCCGAGGTCGCCACCGGTGCCTTCGAGGCCGCGCCCAGATGTCGGGTCGGGTTGATGACCGATTCGGCCACCGGCACGGCCCGACCCGGTTTCGAGTCGTACGAGGACGCGTGCGCGGCGGAGCCCGACACGCCGGTGCACGCACCCATGATCGGCACCACCATGCTCTACACGTCGGGCACGACCGGCCGCCCCAAAGGCGTGTACCGTGAGCACCGGTCGACCACGGTGGCCAACGTCGGCGGCTATCGCGAAGAAGGCGGCGACGTGCACCTGTGCACCGGGCCGCTCTACCACGCCGCTCCCCTCGCGTTCTCGCTCAGCATCCCCATCGCGTACGGGGCGACCGTGGTGTTGATGGACCACTGGGACGCCGAGGTGGCGCTCGAGTTGATCGAGACCCACCGCGTGACCCACAGCCACATGGTGCCCACCATGTTCCACCGGCTGCTCGCGCTCGACGACGACCGCCGCACCCGAGCCGATGTCTCGTCGTTGCGTTACGTGCTGCACGGCGCGGCGCCGTGTCCGGTGCCGGTGAAACAACGCCTCATCGAATGGCTCGGTCCCATCGTGTGGGAGTACTACGCCGCCACCGAAGGGGTCGGCAGCTTCGTCGATTCGGAAACCTGGTTGGCCCACCCCGGCACGGTCGGTCGACCCCTGAGCGAGGGCCAGGTGATGATCGGCGACGCCGACGGCGAACCGTTGCCCACCGGCGAGGTCGGCCTGGTGTACCTGCGCAATCCCGGCAACGACCGATTCGCCTATTACAAGGACGACGACAAGACCGCGTCGGCCTACCGCGGCGACTCCTTCACCCTCGGCGACGTCGGCTACTTCGACGACGAGGGGTATCTGTATCTCACCGACCGCAGCTCGAACCTCATCATCTCGGGCGGCGTGAACATCTACCCCGCCGAGGTCGACGCCGTGCTGCTGGAGCACCCCGCCGTGGCCGACGCAGCGGTGATCGGCGTGCCCGACCCCGAGTGGGGCGAGAGCGTGCTCGCCGTCGTCGAACCCCGCGGCGGGGTCACGCCCGACGATGCGCTCGCCGCGGAGCTCGTCGCGTTCTGCCGTGGCCGACTCGCCCATTTCAAGTGCCCGCGGCGGGTCGAGTTCCTGACGCCGCTCCCCCGGGCCGACAACGGCAAGATCTACAAACGCCGCCTGCGCGAGACGTTCCGTGCCGCGGCCGCCGAACCAGACGGGGCGGCATGACGACCGACCTGCTCGACGACCTGCGCGGCTGGCTGGACGACAACTGGGACCCGGACCTCACCGTCGGCGAATGGTGGGAACGGCTCGGCATGGCCGGCTGGTCGACCCCGATGTTGACCGTCGAGCCGCTCGGTCACGCCACCAGCCGGGGCGACGCGCTGCGCATCGCCGCCGCCATCGCCGCGCACGGGGCCCTGGGCGGGCCCCTCGGTCTGGGGCCTGGGCTCGCGGCCCCCACGATCGTCACCCATGGCACCGATGAACAGATCGAACGGTTCGTGCCCGACATCTCGTGCGGCCGTCGGGCCTGGTGCCAGCTGTTCAGCGAACCCGGCGCCGGGTCGGACCTGGC
>CAZQSU010000201.1:0-3017 GCA_964595905.1 uncultured Iamiaceae bacterium | reverse complement strand
ATGACCGCGCCGGCCAGCGGCGCGAGCGCGTACATCCAGAGGTCGGAGAAGTCGAGCGCGACCAGGGCGGGACCGATGCTGCGGGCCGGGTTGACCGACGCGCCGCTGATGGGAAGTGCGGCGACGTGGATGCCGATGTACGCCAGCACCACCGCGACCCGGGCGGCGGCCAGGTGCTCGAAGTCGTCGGTGCTGTGCAGGTAGACGAGCGCCAGGATGGCCGACAGGACGACCTCGGTGATGAGCGCCGCGCCCAGGTGCGGGGCGAAGGGCACCGCTCGGTGCACCGCATCGAAACCGAGGATCGCCGCCAACACCAGCGACGCGGCGATCGCTCCGAGGACCTGACCCACGGCCGACAGGGCGAAGGTGCGGACCCTGATGCGGCCGTTCAGCGCGGCCGCCAGGGTCAGCGCGGGGTTGATCCACCGGAACCGTTCAGGCCCCACCGCCGAGAAGCCCGCGGCCATCCCGAGGCCGAACGCCACCGCGACCACCATCACCGCGGCGGGTGTCGCCGTGCCGTACTGCGCGAGCGCGAGCGTGCCGGTGAGGACCAGCACGAACGTGCCGATCATCTCGATGGTCAGGTCGCGCAGCGTCATGGGGCGGCGTTCGGTGCGCGACATGAATCGGAGGGTCAGGGTCGCTGTTCGGTCGGCAGATCCTCGGGCCGGGGGCCTTCTTTCTCCTCTTCGAAGCGGCGGGCGGCTTCATCGGGGTCGTCGGTCTCGGCGGCGATGTCCTCGGCACGTTCGGTGTCACGGTCGATGCGTTGTCCCAGTGCATCGCTGCCACCTCCGGGGTCGACCTCGTCGACCTCGTCGGGATCGACCCGTTCGGGGGCGCTCTTGTCGGCCATCGTCATCGTCTCCTCGTCTTCGGGCGTCGTCTGCCGCGGCACTGCCCGAAAACATCGGGCACGAAACACCAGATCACCGTTGCGGTCGAGGTCGCATCGGCCCGGTCAGGCGAACGACGAGCTGCGCACCCGGCAGGCGATCACCCGGTCCCGATCACCTACGGCGAGGAAGACACGCCGCTCGACCCGGCCACGATCGACTGGCCCCGCGCCGGGCCCGACAACAGCCAGCGCACCGCGATCACCGTGGCGGCCGTGAGGTACACCGCGCCGCCGACGACCCACATGATCACCCCGCCGAGTTGCTGGTCGGACAACCGGGTCAACCCCCAGCGCTCGACACCCGCGGTGGTCGTCGCGTACACCGGGTCGGGGGCGATCGTGAGCAGCGCCCCGATCATCCCGGTACCCACCGCCGCCCCGAACAGCACCAGCACCGCCGCGGGGCCACGGTCGTCCCAGCGCGCACCGAGGCACACCCACCACAGCAGGATGCCGACCGTGAACAGGGTCGCATGCTCGGCCGCGTGCACGCTGTCGTGGCGGAGGGCCAGGTCGAAGACCGCCGACACGTGCCAGGTCCACCACCCGGCCACGTGCATCGCCGTGACGGCGACGGCCCAGCCGGCGAGATGCCGACGCAGACCCCAACGGCGACGCAGCACCGCGACGTGCCGGTCGAGCTTCCGCCTGGCCGGCGGGTCGAGCACCGACGAGAACACCAGGGTCGGCTTCGCCATGCACAACAGCAGCGGGGCGATCAGGCCGATCACGAGATGCTGGATCATGTGCACCCACAAGGCCTGATCGGCGGCCGGGTCGAACCAGGGGCTGAGCACCGCGCCGAGCAGCACGAACGCGGCGAACCCGCCGAACAGGCGGCCGGGCCCCACGACCCGCCGCACCCCGGGACGTCCGGTCAGGATCCGAAGGCCTCCCAGCACCCACAGCGACATGGCGAACACGATGACCACGTCCGCCGAGGCGGCCGTCGCCACGCCGTGGGCGAACACGGGCGCGAGGACGACCGCGGAGACCTGCGCGCTCAGCGCGGACACGACGACACGCCGGCCAGGTTCGGGATCCCCTCGGCGATGGTCGCCACGAGCGAGATCCCACCCCAGAGCAGCCCGACGAACGCGATGAACGCCACCGCGCGCGCCCGCGCCGAGGCCGGAACCCGCCTGGCGTGCACGTGGATCCGCCAGGCGACCAGCATCGAGGCGACCCCGATCAGGCCCAACACGAGCGTGAACGCGTTCACCGGCCAGGTCGTGTCGCGGGAGCACTGCCACGAGACGACCGCGCTGGTCAGCGACAGGTGCGCGAACCAGTTGAACGGTCCGACGACCACCGCGAAGATCAGCGCGACCAGCGGCACCTCGTAGGTGGCACCAGGGACGGGTTCGTCGACGTCGTCGACGTGGTGGATCCGCGCGCGCCCACCGCGCAGGCCACGGGTCGGCCCGGCCGCCATCAGATCCGCTCCGACAGGTACAGCACACTGAACACGGCGATCCAGACCGCATCGACGAAGTGCCAGTACAGGAAGCCGCACTGCACCCCGACCGGCTCGCCTCCCGAGTCGTAGCGGCCCCGCATGCCCTGGACCAGCATGTAGCCCAGCACGATGAGCCCCACGGTGAGGTGCACGGCGTGCAGGCCGGTGACCAGATAGAACACCGAGCCGTACGCGTTCGAGGTGGGGGTCAGCTCCTCGGAGAGTTTCAGGTACTCGAGCGCGTGACCGATCAGGAAGATCGCACCCATCGCCATGGTGACGACCAACAGCGCCTGGAACCGCCGGAGTCGGCGGTGGCGCAGCGCCCGTTCGGCGAAGAACGCCGGGATCGACGAACCGAGCAGGATCGCGGTGCGGATCCCACTGCGGACCAACTCGGGATCGGCGATGCCCGCGGGCGGCCACGGATGGTTGTTGGCCCTGATGAACAGCGCGACGAACAACAACAGGCCGAACAGCGTGCCCTCCGAGGCGATCAGGCCGATCATCCCCCACCAACCCAGCGGCTTGCCGGCGGTCGACGTGTCGACGATCGGAACGGCGCCCGGTCCGTGGTCGCCCGGGTCGCGGCCGGCCGGTGGGGCGAGCGTGGTCAGCGCCATGTCAGCTCCCGATCTCGTGGTGCCAGCGGAT
>CAZQSU010000200.1:0-3146 GCA_964595905.1 uncultured Iamiaceae bacterium | reverse complement strand
GACGGCGGCGACGTCTGGCTGGTCGCCGACACCAACGTGTCGTCCCTTCTGGCGTTCAAGGATCATCCGCACCGACGTGCCGAGAAGGGCGTGGCCGGTCGCGGCAAGAAGCAGCACGGCCGGAACGGCGCCGACGAGACCGTGACCGTGCCCGTGGGCACGATCGTCAAGAACGCCGACGGAGAGACGATCGCCGATCTGTCGGAACCGGGCACACGGTGGCGGGCCGCACGCGGCGGCGACGGGGGCCGCGGCAGCGCCCGGTTCCTGGCCAACAAGCGGCGGGCACCGAGCTTCGCGGAGCTCGGCGAGGTCGGCGAAGAACACTGGTGGAACCTCGAACTCAAGCTGCTGGCCGACGTCGCACTCGTCGGTTTTCCCAACGTCGGCAAGTCGACGCTGATCTCACGCATATCCGCGGCCAAACCGCGCATCGCCGACTATCCGTTCACCACGCTCGAGCCCAACCTGGGTGTCGTGCGCAGCGACGATTGGGACTACATCGTCGCCGACATTCCCGGACTGATCGAAGGCGCCGGTCACGGCAAAGGCCTTGGATTCGACTTCCTCCGGCACATCGAACGTGCCCGGGTGCTCTGCGTGCTGATCGACCTGTCACCGACGGCCGGCCACACCCCCGCAGTGCAGCTCGGGATCCTGCTCGACGAGCTGCGTGCCTACCAGCCCGAACTGCTCGAGCGTCCCCGTCTCGTCGTCGGCAGCAGAGCCGACCTCGCCGACGACCACACCCGTGCCGGCTTCGACGAGCTCGTCGACCACGCCACCGGGTCGGGGACCACGGCAGCGCCCGTCGACCCGCCCGGACCCGAAGCCGACGCGCCGATCGTGATCTCGGCGGTCACCGGCGACGGGCTCGACCGTCTGGTCGGTCGTCTCGCCGCGATGGTCGACGCCGCCCGCATCGAAAATCCGACCGTCGGCGACGTCGGCTTCGTCGTGCACCGACCCCTGGCCGAAGATGTCGGGGTGGAGCACCTCGATGATGGCACCTGGGTGATCACCGGACGCAGCGCGGCCCGTGCCGTCGCGCTCGTGAACCGATCGTCGCCCGACGCCATCGCTTACATCCAGGACCGCCTCCGTGGGCTCGGCGTGAACCGGGCGCTGGTCAAGGCCGGCGCGAAAGAGGGCGACACCGTCGTCATCGACGACTTCGCGTTCGACTACTACGAGGACGCCTGATGGCCGCCACAGCCGGTCATGTGGTCGTCGCCAAGATCGGAACCTCGTCGATCACCACGGAAGCCGGTGGCGTCGACGACGCGGCGATCGCCAAGTTCTGCACCGGCGTCGCAACGTTGCGCGCCGAAGGCCATACGGTCGTCGTGGTCACTTCCGGGGCGATCACCGCCGGGCTCACGGCGCTCGGGCTGGGTGGCGGTCAGCGGCCCGACGATGCGATCACCCGCCAGGCGCTCGCCTCGGTCGGTCAGTCTCGGCTCATGGCCACCTATGAGCGCTCCCTTGCCGTGCACGGGCTCGTGGCCGGCCAGGTGCTGTTGACGCCGCTCGACTTCGGGGTGCGCGACCAGTACCTCCAGGCCCGCAGCACGCTCAGGCGGCTCATCGAGTTGGGCGTGGTGCCCGTCGTCAACGAGAACGACGCCACCGCCGACGACGAGATCCGCTTCGGAGACAACGACCGGCTCGCCGCCCTGGTGGCACATCTGATCGAGGCCGACACGCTCGTGCTGTTGACCGACATCGCCGGCTTGTACACCGCCGATCCGCGCCACGACGCCGAAGCCACGCTCATCGAAGCCGTCAGTGCCGCCGACGAGGAACTCGACGCCCAGGTCGGTGGCTCGGGCACCGTCGTGGGTTCGGGTGGGATGGCGTCGAAGTTGGCCGCCACGCGCATCGCCGCGTTCAGCGGCGTGCGGGCCGTGATCGCGCGGGCCTCGCGTCCCGACGTGCTCACCGACGCGGTCGCCGGCGTGCCGGGCACCGGCACGTTCGTGACCCCCGGGGAGATCAGACTGTCTGCCCGCAAACTCTGGATCGCGTTCGCCCGGCCCCGCCGCGGCACCCTCGCGATCGACGCGGGTGCGGTGCGGGCTCTCGTGGGCGGCAACCACTCGCTGCTGCCCGCGGGCGTCATCGGCGTGACCGGCAGCTTCGGCGTCGGCGACGCCGTCGAGATCGTCGGTCCTGACGGAGCGATCGTCGCCAAGGGACTGTCCCGTCTCGCCGCGTCGGCCGCCCGGGCAGCAGCCGGACGCCGCACCGCGGACCTCGACGGCGACGCCGCCGGCGTGATCGTGCACCGTGACGACCTGGTGGTCCTGGCCGGGCCCTGACAGCAATGCGGGCCGGACGTCACCGGCGACGAACGTAGCGTCTGCTCGCACCCACACCAGTGGCCGGTGGCCACCGGACGTGGTTGCTCCCCGTGGGTTCATCGTCCGCGGCGCACTGCGTGTGCGCCAACGCCTGAGCGTCTTCGCGAGCCACGCCAAAGACCTGCCCTGACCGCGCAAGCGTCACCTGACACGGCACTTGGCAAGGTCGACATCGAGCACCGGGAGGCGGGGCCCCCGGCCCCGCGTCACGTCAGCTCTGAACGAGGATGGCCTCGGGGTGCACCGCAGCCAGACCCTTGTCGAGGGTTGCGAGGGTGCCGCCGTGGTGCGCCGCCAAACCCACAAGGTAGGAGTCGGCGACCTGGCGGTGGCCCCGGGTTCCCGCGAGAGTCGCCGCGGTGTACTCGATGTCGTCGGCCCAGAAGTGGTGCCACCGATTTGCGCGGAACGCGTCGAGCACTTCTGCTGCGTGTTCTGCGGAGTGGCCTTCACGCATCAAGAACCGCAACAGCGCACCCTGTGTGACCGGACAGGTGGCGATGTCGGGCTTCGCGCTCGCGAACCAGGCGATCGATGCCGCGTGATGCACGTGGTCGCGCGTGACCAGTGCGATCAACAGGCTGGAATCGGCCAGGTACGTGCTCAATCGTCTTCCAGAGACTTGACGTCCTCGTCAGTGATCTCACGGCCGACCGAGATGATCGGGAGGCCCCGAGGTCCGCGTTCGATCGTCGGGTCTGCGCGATGGGCTACGCCGCGTCGGATCAGATCCTCGGTGACCTTGCTCATCGACTCTCGACGGTCATGGGCAACCTGACGCAC
>CAZQSU010000199.1:0-3212 GCA_964595905.1 uncultured Iamiaceae bacterium | reverse complement strand
ACGCCTGGCCGCCGTTGTGGTTGATCTGGGCGAAGATCGGGGTGCCGTGTTCGTGCACGGCTTCGGTGATGCGGCGGTAGCCGGGCAGCACGTCGGCGTGGAACCCGTGGATGAGCTTCTCGTAGGGCCAGTCGGTGGGGTGGGTGGAGTGTTCCTCGGTGATGATCAGCCCGGTGCCGCCACGTGCCCGCTCGGCGTAGTAGGCGGCGTGCTGTTCGCTGGGCCTGCCGTCGACGGCGTAGTTGGTGAGGTGCGCGGAGAACACGATCCGGTTGGCGACGGTGACCGGCCCGATCTCGAGCGGCGTGTACAGCAACGTGGTGCTCACCGGTCGACCACCGCCACCTTCGTCGCGCCATCGAGGGTCACGACCGCCCGGCGGGCCTCGAGCACGGCCTCGTGCACGGTCCGGGGTGCGACGGCGTCGCCGATGCGGGTGCCGACGCCACCGGCCTCGGTCCAGAGCGCGTCGTCGGGCAGCCGGAACCCGGCGTCGACCACGCGGTCCGCGCGCAGGGTGCGGGTTTCGCCGGTGAAGCGGTCTTCGAGGGTGACGGCGACCCGACCGGCCTTGTCGGGCTTGCCGACCCGGCGCACCAGCGTGCGGCGTTCGATGACCACCCCGGCCTGTTGCAGCCTGCCGTTCGCCGGGGCGAGGTCGCCGGTGCGGGCGAGTTCGTTGCCGGCGAGGTGGTCCTGGGTGACCAGGTGCACCTCGGCGCCGGGTCGTCGGGCGAGCGCCTCGGCGACGGCGACGCCGATCGGTCCGCCGATCGGGTCGAGCACCACCAGCACGTCGGGGTCGACGTCGACCGGCGCGCCGTCGCCGTCGGCGCGGTCCGCTTCGCCCTCCACGGTTGCACCGGCGACGCCGGACTCGTCGGGAAACGACGGCACCCCGCCGGTGCCCCCGGCGGCCCAGTACGCGGCGAGGTCCGCGGCGGAGATGATCCGCGCGTCGCCCCCCTTGGTGACCTTGTAGGGCGCGACCCCGTCGATCGACCCGGTCGCGACGATCACCGCTTCACCCGCTTCGGTCGCGGCAGCGACGTCGTCGGCGGTCACGGCGTGGCCGGTCGTGAGCGTCACGCCGAGGCGGGTGCATTCGTCGACCAGCCAGTCGGCCAGGTCGGCGAGCGCCGGGTTGCCCGACGCGATCACGGGGAACCGGAGTCGCCCGGCGAGCTGCTGGGAGGCTTCGACCAGACGCACCCGGTGGCCACGCAACGCGGCGACCCGGGCAGCTTCGAGACCGGCGGGGCCGCCACCCACCACGAGGACCCCTCCGGCGTCTCCGGTGTCCGGCTCGTGCTGGTCATCGGCGACCGGCGCGGGATCGTCGGTCTCGTGCCCCGACGACGGGTCGCCGATGCACGACACGATCGGGTTGCGGGCGTCGCGCACCTGGCAGAGCTGGTTGCAGCGCACGCAGGGCCGGACCTGCTCGCGGCGCCCGGCGGCGATCTTCGTGCCGAGGGCCGCGTCGGCGATCTGGGCCCGGGTCATCTCCACCAGATCGGCGGTGCCGTCGTCGAGGGCGGCGTCGGCCATCGCCGGGTCGACGACCGACCCCTGCAACACGACGGGAACCTCGTGCCCCGCATCGCGCAGCGCGCGTCGGATGGCGGCGCACAGCTCACGGTTGAACCCGGGCGCCTCGTGGAAGTCGGGGCGGGTGGCGTTGGTGGTGAAGATCGAACCGCGCACCACCACGAGGTAGTCGACCAGCGGCGCGAGTGCCACGGCGACCTCGGCGGCCGCCTCTGGGGTGAGCCCCGCCCAGGGCGCGAGTTCATCGCAGCTCAGGCGCAGCCCGAGCAGCTTCGCCGGCCCATTCGCCGCCGGCGCGCCCGGTGCCGGCGTGCCCGGTGCCGACGGGTCGAGGCCACGGCGGGCGGCTTCCAGCACCGCCCGGGCGAAGGCGAGCTTGTCGGTGCCCCACGCGTCGTCGCGCAGGTTGGTGAGCCCCGACAGGAACTGACGCACCAACGAGTACTGCCCGGCGTTCACCTCGACGCCGTCCAGGCCACTCGCCGCGGCGAGCCCGGCGGCGGTGGCGAACCCGTCGATCACCGCGGCGATGTCGTCGTCTTCGGCCCACTTGGGGACCTCGCGGCTGTTGACCTCGGGCACCCGTGACGGGGCGAGAAGTGGCGCCTGGCTGTAGGCGGTGGATCCCTGCCCGCCGGCGTGGCCGAGCGCGGCGACCACGAGCGTGCCGGTGCCGACGGCGTGCACGGCGTCGGCGACCGCACGCCAGCCCGGGCCGCAGTCGGTGGCGAGCGGCGCCCGTTCGTACGGCCAGTCCGATTCGTGCACCGACGCTTCCTCGGTGACGATCAGGCCGGCACCGCCCGCGGCGCGGCGCGCGTAGTACGCGACGTGGCGATCCGAGATCGCCCGGCCCCGCGCCAGGTTGGTCTCGTGCGGGCCGAACACGAGCCGGTTGGGCGCCTCGAGGTCGCCGAGAGTGATCGGGTCGGTGAGGGTCACCGGGGCAGCATCGAGGTCGTGGTCGTCACCGCGTGGCGGCGACGACCTCCGGCTTCGCTCCGAGATCGACCTTCACCGGCTTGGAGTGGCCGGGGCCGACCTGGGGACGTGCCACGCCGCGCGTGGTGGCCTGGATGAGGGCGACCTCGCCGTGGCCGTTCACGCACTCGGGGTCGGGGCCGTCCAGCGGCAGACCGGTGAAGAACTTGGTGGCCATGCAACCGCCCCGGCAGGCGTCGTACATCTCACAGGTCGCGCACGCACCGGTTGCTTCATGGGGGTCACGGTACGAGTTGAAGGTGGCCGAGTTGCGCCACACGTTCGCAAAACCCCCCGGGTCGCGCACCGAACCGCCCTTGAACTCGTCGTGCATCACGAAGGGGCACGCGTACACGTCGCCGATGGGGTCGACGAGGCACACCACCCGGCCCGCCCCGCACATCGACAATCCCGGCAGTGATTCGCCGAGCGCGTTCAGATGGAAGAACGAGTCGCCGGTGAGCGTGTCGGGGTGGGCCTGCAACCAGTGGTAGATGGTGCGCTGCTGGGCGTTCGTGGGATGCAGGTCGTGCCACGACTCCGCGCCCCGCCCCGATGGCCGCAGCCGCGTCACGCGCAGCTGGGCGCCGTAGCGGTCGGCCATGGCGGCGAAGTCGTCGAGCTGGTCGACGTTGTGGCGGGTCATCACGATCGAGATCTTGAACGGGCCGAAGTCGGCG
>CAZQSU010000198.1:0-3267 GCA_964595905.1 uncultured Iamiaceae bacterium | reverse complement strand
CGCTCGACGCCCGTGACCGTGCCCGTTCCGGGGGGAGCGACCGGTGACGGACCTGCGGGTGGGCGTGGTCGGGATGGGCGTCGGCCAGCTGCATCTGCTCTCGTGGATCGACGTGGAGGGCGCCACGGCGGTCGCGCTGGTCGAGCCCGACGGGATGCGCCGCAGCCGCGCGGCCGCGGACTGGGGCCTCGAGGCGTACGCGTCGCTCGACGAGCTCCTCGATGCCGGGGTGGACGTGGTGGACCTGTGCACACCGCCTGCGCTCCACGAGGCCCAGATCGTGCGCTGTCTCGACGCGGGTGTCCACGTGATCTGTGAGAAGCCGCTGGTCGACTCGCTCGCCGCGTGCGACCGGTTGGCGACCGCCGTCGAGGCCGCGCCGAACGGTGCGCGGCTGATGCCGGTGTTGCAGTACCGCTTCGGACGCGGCGCCGCGCAGGCTCGGGCGTTGGTCACCGCCGAGGTGACCGGCCGGCTGTTCACCGCGCACTCCTCGACGTGGTGGCGCCGGGAACCCGACTACTACGACGAGGCGGCGTGGCGCACGACCTGGCAGGGCGCCCTCGGTGGCACCGTGGTGAACCACGGCGTGCACATCCACGACCTGTTGACCTGGGTCGGCGGTCCGCTCGCCGAGATCCGTGCGCTCGTCGACACCCGGGTCAACGACGTCGCGACCGAGGACTGCGCGGTCGCCATCGGCCGGACCGGCGATGGGGGACTGGTGACCATGAACGTCACCACCGGGGCGGCCGAGGAGTCGTCACGTCTCGCGTGGTGCTTCGAACACGTGCAGATCGAGTCCGCGACCGAGCCGTACCATCCGGCCGGCAAACCGTGGACGTTCCTGTGGCGCGACGACGAAACCCGCCGGGTGGGTGAAGCGCTGCTCGCCGACGTGGCGGCAGTGCCCGATGCCTTCACCGGTCAGTTCCAGGCCTTCGTCGACGCACTTTCGGCTGATGCGCCGACCCCGGTGACCCTGGCCGAGGCGCGCGCCGCGCTCGAGGTGGTGACCGCGTGGTACCACTCGGCCCGGCACGGCACGCCACAGAGGCTCCCGATCGGTCGCGAACATCCGGCCTACGGCTCCTGGCTTCCCGACTGACGCACCGCGACGGCCTTCGCGGGGCGTACCCTGAGGGTCCGGCGAACGGTGGACGGTCGTGTACACTATTGTTCACCGTTCGAGCCCCGCGCCGTCCGACGCCACTGGAGTCGCCGATGAAGACCTACACCCACGACGGAACCACGATCGCGTACCGCGACGAAGGGTCGGGGCCGGCCATCGTCTTCCTCCACAACGGCGGCACGTCGTCGACGATCTGGAGGGAGCAGATCGCGACCCTGTCGGCCACCCACCGCACCCTCGCGGTCGACCTACCGGGCTTCGGTGCCTCGCCGCTGCCCGACCCACCGGCCACCCTCGGCGACATGGTCGACCTGGTCGGCGCGTTCATCGGTGACCTCGAGCTCGCACCGGTCACCCTCGTGGGCAACTGCATGGGATCGAACATCGCCATCCAGGTCTCCCGGGCCCACCCCGACCGCGTCACCGGCGTCCTGGCCGTCAACCCGCTGACCGAGGCCTCGTTCGGCGGAGGCGGCATCGGCTTCGTCCACAAGATGAAGCACGTCGCCGCCGGGCCCGCCCGTTCGCTCCGGTCGATCTCCCGCAGGATCGGGATCCCGAAGCTCGTCGGGGCACCGACACTACGCTTCCAGTTGGGCCGCAAGGGCGTGGCCAAAGGGCTCCAGCACGACCCCGAACTGCTCGCCTGTCAGTTCCGGGCCGACCAGATGCCGGCGCTGGTCGACGTCCTCGACGACATGGACGCCTACGGCGAACTCGACACCGCCGAGACGCCCGGTGACGTGCCCATCTGGGTCGCCTGGGGCACCCAGAACCGGGTGCTGTCACGCGCCAAGGCCGCCGGCCTGGAAGATCGTCTCCATGCCGAACGGGTCGAGCTCATCGACGACGCCGGCCATCTCGCGATGCTCGAGGACCCCGACCGGGTCACCGGGCTGGTCACCGACCTGCTCGACGCCACCGTCCCCGTGAGCCAGGCGTCATGACGGGGACCACGAAGGCCGACCCGACCGGGGCCGACGAACCGGCGGCACCCGTGGCGGGCCGGATCATGGACCTGCCCGACCGCATCCGCGGGATCGCCGCCACCGACCCCGACCGCCTCGCGCTCGTCCACGAGCACCGGTGGATCGGCGTCAAGCCCCGGATCACTACCACCACCTATGCCGAGTTGAGCCGTCGGGCCGAAGCGGTCGCCGTGGGGCTCCGGGAGTTCGGCGTCCGCGAGGGCACCCTGTGCTCGTTCATGATCCCGCCGTGCGAGGACGCCATGGTCGCCGCGCTCGCCCTTTGGCGGGTCGGCGCGGTCATGGTCGGCATCGAGCCCCACAGCCACGGGCTGCGCAGCGTCGGTCGGTCGATCGCCCGGGTCGGACCCGAGGTCTTCCTGGGCACGCCCGAGGCCCAGGCCGGGCGTCTGGCCTTCGGTTGGGGCAAGCGGACGGTCACCAAGAACATCGTCGTCGGGCCGCCGAAGTTGCCGGGGGTGACGACGCTGGCCTCACTGGAGCGAGCGGTCCCCGGCGAGCCGACCCTGCCCGACGTCGACGTCGACGACCCGTGCGTGATCGCCTTCACCACGGGCAGCACCGGCAATCCGAAACCCACGGTGATGACCCACCGGAACCTCACCGCGATGATCGACGGCGTCGCCGCGCAGTGGCGTCTGGCCGACCACGGCGACGTCATCGACATGCCGACCTTTCCGATCTTCTGGATCATCGGTCTGTTCCACGGGGGCACGGTCGTGGTGCCACCGATGAACTTCGCGACCAAGGGTCCCGGCTCCGCCGACCCCGCCAAGCTGGTCGCGACGATCCAACGCCACCGGGTCGCTTCGTTCTTCGGGTCACCCGCGGTCCTGACCAACCTGGCCCGTTACTGCGCGGACAACGATGTGAAGCTGCCGAGCATCAAGCGCATCGTCGCCGGTGGCGCCGAGGTGTACGGCCCGCTGTACGCGGCGGTGAAGAACATGCTCGTCGACGGCGAGATCTACTCGAACTACGGCGCCACCGAGGCGCTGCCGATCGCCGAGATCGCCGGTGCGACCGTCCTGGGGGAGACCTGGGCGCGCACCGAGGCCGGGGAGGGGCTGTGCGTGGGCGATCCGCTCGCACACGTCGAGGTCCGCATCGTCGACATCGTCGACGGGCCGATCGCCACGATGGACG
>CAZQSU010000197.1:0-3276 GCA_964595905.1 uncultured Iamiaceae bacterium | reverse complement strand
CGGTTGAGTTTCCAGATGATCTGCATCGGCCGGTCCGACCGGTGCTCCACGTAACGGGCCGTACCCACACAGAAGTACGGTGCCGTTCCACCGCTCGGCGACCGCTTGGCTTCACGGACGAACAACACCACGTGCGTACCACGCTCCTGGTGGTGGATGTAGCGCTGCCCGGTCGGGCTCGCAGCCCGCGTCGTCGATTGGGACTCCCAATGGAACAGTTCATCGCTGATGGCGTAGTCGCGGTAGCGGGTCGTCGGTGAGTAGTCCTTCTCGGTCTTCTGCAGCGTGATGAAGAACAGGTCGGTATTCGTTGGCTCGTGCCAGTAGACGCCCGCTTGGAGCGGCAACGGCTTGGTGACATCCGATGCGCCGAACGCGGCCAGGACTTCTTCACGCGTGTACGAGGCATGGGCGGTGAGCGGGATCGGACCGGGTACACCCAACCGTTCAGGCAGATGGATCACCTGGTCGTCGAGCAGGCCGAGCAGTTCGACCAGCTCTCGCCGCAATTCGTCGTGGCGCCACAGCCTGGCCGCAGCTTGATCGAGCGACGTGAACTGGCCCTTCCGAGGGTTGAGCAACGTCAGCAGCATGCCCTGCAACTGTCGAATCCGGCGCTCGCCCAGATCGACCTTCCGCGGCGGCGCATCTCGGTCAAGCAGCGCGCGGTACGTCGCGATGCGCTCGAAGTCGTCCAGGTGCAAGAGGCGAGCCAATCCCCGACCCAGCTCGACCTCGCCTTCGGGCGCATCGGAGGGCAGGAACCCGGCAGCCCGACGCATCTCGGTGAAGGTCCGCCTGCCGTAGAGGTCGTCGACTTCCAGTCCTGTCTCGTTCAGATATTTGGTGAGCGAGACATCGCCGAGCAGTTGCAACTCTCGCACCTGGTCGGGCCACCGGCTGGGCAGGGCATTGCGCACGTTGTCGAGCACGATGTCCTTCGCGACCGCGTCGAGGTGCATCGAGCAGCCCGCGGGCAGGAACGGGAAGTCGCTCTTCAGGTCGTCTTCAAGCTCCCGGCGAGTGCGACCGAGCATGCGGCGGTAACGAAGATCGAAACGGAACTGCTTGGCCTGCTGACCGACGAAGTCCAGCACCGTGCACACGGCCTTGCCTTCACTGTGGCGCAGGCCACGACCGAGTTGCTGGAGAAACACGGTGGCCGACTCGGTGGGCCGCAGCAGGCACACCACGTCGACCGACGGGATGTCGACGCCCTCGTTGAACAGATCAACCGAGAACAGGATGTTCACCGTGCCATCGCGCAGCGCATGCAATGCGTCTTGGCGTTCCTGTTTGGGAGTCGTCGCGGACACGACTCGGGCCTTGATCCCGACGGCGTTGAACCGTTCAGCCAGGAATGCGCAGTGATCGATTGACACACCGAAACCCAACGCCCGCATGGCCGTCGGGTCACCGACCTTGGCCCGGACCGCTTCGATCACCTTGGCGACCCAGACGTCGTCACCGGTGTAGAGGTTGGTCAGCTCTGCTGAGTCATAGCGGCCACGCTTCCATCGCACCCGGGTCAGGTCGGTGCCATCCGCGATGCCGTAGTAGTGGAACGGCACCAGCAGGTCCTGCTCCAGCGCGTCCCAGAGACGCAGCTCGGTCGCCATACGACCGTCGAACCATCGCAGGATGTCCAGTCCGTCCGCACGTTCCGGCGTGGCGGTGAGCCCAACGAGCTCCTTTGGCTCAAGGTGGTCGAGTAGCCCGGTGTACGTCGCGGCCGCCGCATGATGGAACTCGTCCATGATGACCACATCGAAGTGGCGTGGATCAATCCGCTGCACGTCACCGGTGGTCAACGACTGGATGGACGCGAACACGTGCTCCCAGTTGGTCGGCTTGTCGCCGTCGACCCACCGCTCACCGAACGCGCCGTCGTTGAGCACATGCCTGAAGGTGGCACGGGACTGGTCGAGGATCTCCCTGCGGTGCGCGACGAACAGCAGCCGCGCCCGGTCGAGCTGTCGACGGAGCGCCCGGTAATCGAGTGCCGCGACAACCGTCTTGCCGGTGCCGGTCGCGGCGACGACCAGGTTGTGGTGGCGACCTCGGGCGCGTTCAACCGCGAGGCGTTCGAGGATCCGCCGCTGGAACGGATACGGCTGGATCGCGAACGGCGTGAGAATCGTGGCCTCGCCCGGTCGTTCCCGCTTGGTCGCTTTCGCGAAGGTCTCGGCGTCGAACGGCTCGAAGTGCGGATCGGCCCAGTAGGTCGCAAAGGTCCGATCGAATGCTTCGATCAGATCCGCGTTGCGTGGCTCGGCGGCACGCACGTTCCATTCCTTACCGGTCACCTGTGCCGAGAACGTCAGATTGGACGAGCCGATGAACACCGTCGAGAATCCGCTTGAGCGGCGAAAGCACCAGGCTTTCGCATGGAGACGCGTGGACTGAGTGTCGTAGGAAACCTTGACCTGCGCCCCGATGTTGACGAGTTCCTGGAGCGCCCGGGACTCGGTCGAGCCCGTATAGACGGTCGTGATGACACGCAACTTCTTGCCGGCCTCGACGTGGCGGCGCAGCGCGGGAATCAGGTCGCGCACACCGGTCCACCGGATGAAGGCCAACACCACATCGATGGCATCCGCGGATTCGATCTCAGCCTCGATCTCGTGGGCGATCGCGGCCTCTCCCGTGGCGTTGGTGAGCAGGACGGTGTCGCGCAACGGGGTGAGTGGCTGCGCGATCGGGCGCGTTGCGCCGGTGGGATCGAGCGGTTCGATCGCCTGGAGGCGATCCAGATCCGGGTCCAGCCTGGTGGCGTCGACTGCGGCGGGCAGATCGAATCCCCGCAGTACCTCAAGGATGCGCTGCGTCATCGTCAGCGCCGCAGCCTGCCGATCGTCGCCACGAACCGATGCCAGCGTTGCCTCGACCCAGTCCGCCACGACCTCGGCCACCCGGTCGGGCAGCTCAGCCGGATCGGTGGAAGCAAAGCGTGCCCTGAGGCGGTCGGCGTCCAGCGCTTGTAGACGCTCGCGGAGCGCTTCATCGACAAGCGTGTCGTACAGACCCGGCGCGAGTGCGTCCCCTTGTTCCTCCACGTCCCACAGTGTGGCAGGCGGGCCGCGCAGCGGGAGGCAGATCGACGGTCACGCGCTCCGAGACGTGCCGTTCCAGGCACCGAAGGCCCCCGTCTCGTGACCCCTTCTGTAAGCAAAAGTCTTTCCCGAGATATTTCGGAATCCGGGCTAGAAACCGGCCCGAAATGTCACACCCCCTTCTTATGATGTTCCCATGTTCGATCCCGCTGCGCTCACCGAA
>CAZQSU010000196.1:0-3303 GCA_964595905.1 uncultured Iamiaceae bacterium | reverse complement strand
ACGGCGTCGATCACCGCGTCGAGCCCCCGACCGGCGGTCGCCTCTGCGACGGTGTCGGCCAGGGAGCCTTCGACGGCGGTGGCTCCTGATTCGACGGCCCGGGCGCGACGCCCCGCGACCGGGTCGACGGCGAAGACCTGGGAGGCGCCGAGCGCGAACGCGGCACGCACCGCACACAACCCGACCGCGCCGAGCCCGATCACCGCCACCGTTCCACCGGGCGGGATGTCGGCCCGCAGCGCGCCGGCCCATCCGGTGCCCAGGTTGTCGGTGAGCAACAGTGCCGCTTCGTCGTCGACCCCTTCGGGGATCGCCAGAAGCTGGAAGTCCGCGGCGGGCACCGCGACCGCGGTGGCCTGACCGCCGGGGAGCATGCCCGATCCGAACACCTGTGGCCCTTCCACGCAACACACCGGGTCGCCTTGGGCACACCCCGCACAGTGTCCGCACCCGGTCACCGATGCGGTGAGCACCCGGTCGCCGACGGCGACGCGGGTCACCTCCGGGCCGGCCTCGACGATCGTGCCGAGGAATTCGTGGCCGACCGCGATGCCCTCCCCCACGTCGAGATCGCCATCGTAGAAATGCAGGTCCGAACCACAGATCGCCGTGGCATCGACCTGTACCACGACCCCGTCCCGTCCCGGCGGCGTCGGGTCCGGCGCGTTCGCCACCGTCACCCGGCCCGGCCCGTCGATCACCACCTGGCGCATGCAGAGAACCCCGATCGTCGAATGACTCCGGGTGCGGCGCTGATGCCGGCCCCGGAATCTCCAGCATGCCCCACGTCGGCTGCCGCCTGTGCGACGGCTCCCATGTTCTGGAGCACAGGCTGCTGATATGACTCGACGAACGTTCCTGTCGATCGGCTCGACAGGCGGCGTCGTGACAACGCTGACCGAGTGCTTCTTCGCCGGTCCGACGGACGTTGAAGTGGCCCGCCCAAAGCAGGCGCGGCGATCGGTTTGCCAACGCGACCCCGGTTCCCCACGGTTATGCTCGCCGCGATGGCCCCCCGCACCGACTCCCATGAGGACCCGACCCGCGTGGGTGGCGACGAAGCCGAGGTGATCCCCTTTCGTGGGTCCCGCTCCGCTGCGGTCGGCGAGGCCGCTGAGGCGAACGACGCCACGTACTCGTCGGTGGACGATCCTCGCTGGTCCGAGGTCCTGGGCGCCGTGTTGCGTGAGGAGCGTCGCCGGCAGCAGCGCACGTTGGCTGATGTGGCCGAACGGGCGGCGGTTTCGCTGCCGTATCTGTCCGAGGTCGAACGCGGTCGCAAGGAGATCTCGTCGGATCTGCTCGCCGCAGTGATCACCTCGCTCGATGTCGATCTCGCGTCGGTGCTCGAGCGTGCCGCCGGGCAGATCCGCTCAGGTAGCGTCGGCTCGGCCCAGATGCTCGCGGCCTGAGCAGGCGACACGGCACAGCGGTCGTCATCTGACGCGGTCTCACACCGGCTCCAGCTGCCGTGCAACCCAAGCCGTGAATGCCTCCTCGCTCATCGTTCCTGCAGCGGCGCTCACCATCGTTTCAACGGTGTCGGCCTCGTCAAGACGCCGCCAGGATCGGCCGTTTCGCTCGGCAAATTCGATCATCGCAAGCAGGGCCGTGCGCTTGTTCCCGTCCGGAAGCGCGTGGTTTCGAGCGAGGCGGTAGCCGAGGACCGCGACCTTGGTCTCGAGTGCTGGATAGAACTCGACTCCGCCAAACGAGGCGGCAGGGGCGTTCAGTGCCGAGTCTCCACTCACAAGGTTCGATGCCTTGGCGAGTACCTCGGCCTCGATCCCGAGAACTGCGGAGGCGATCACCAACAGATCGCCGAGGTTGAGGTACTGGACGCCCATGGGGCATGTCAGGTCTTCGAGAGCCGGTCGAGGATTTGTCGGTTCCGCTCCATCGACGCGGCGAGGCGCTCTCGGAACTCCTCATCCGCGGCTCGCGTCGAAATGTGCTGGCCGATCGCCTCCCGGATGGCCGCCGTCACCGACACACCATCGATCTCTGCGACCTTCTCCAGCGCTTCGGCCTGCTCCACGGGGAGGCGAAGGGTCATCGCTTTGTGCTCCATGCGCCGCTCCTTTCGTCGTGCGGCCAAGCGTAGCGTTTCGGTAGAATGGTTGCGCGGTGGTTAGATACCACAGTGTCGAAGTGGTCCGCCATCGATGAGCGGAAGTCCTGCTCGATGCTTGCCGTCAAATTTCCCATGCACGTCGTCGGATCTGAACTTCTCCAACCGCCGCCCGAGGGAGACGCCAGAGGCCAGCGGCTCAGCGGCCGTTCAACTTGCCGGGTTCGAGGACTTCGTCGACGAGGCCGTAGTCCACGGCGGCTTGGCCGGCGAGTACCAGGGCGTGGTCGGTGTCGGCCCGAATGTCTTCGGCACGCTTGCCGGTGTGGCGGGCCAGGATCGCTTCGGTCTGGGTGCGCATGCGGGCGACTTCGGTGGCTTCCACGGCGAGGTCGCTGATCGAGCCGCGGCTCGCGGCGACGTGGGGCTGGACGAGCAGCACACGGCCGTGGGGCAGGATCGCCCGCTTGCCCGCGGCGCCGGCGGTGAGCAAGATCGCGGCGGTGGCGCTGGCCTGGCCGACACACAGGGTGGCCACATCGGGGGCGACGTGCCACATGGCGTCGTAGATCGCCAGGGTCGACGACAGCTCGCCGCCCTGTGAGTTGATGTAGAGATGGATGTCCTGGTCGGGTGACTCGGCGGCAAGGTGGAGGAGTTGGGCGATCACGACGTTCGCGACGTCGTCGTCGATCGGTGTGCCGACGAAGATGATCCGTTCGCCCAGCAGTCGGCTGAACAGATCCGAGGAACGGTCGCCGCGTGGGGTGTGTTCGATGACGGTGGGGACGAGATAGGAGCTCATGCGTTCGACCCCACGAGGCCGACTCGACGAGAGGAGGGCGCGGGCAAGACCTCATCGAGTGAGGTCACCACCGTGTCGACGAAGCCGTAGTCGGCGGCCTGCTCGGCGTCGAACCAGCGGTCCCGACCGACATCGGCGATCACCTCGTCGAGTGGACGGCCGGTGTGCCGGGCGATGATGCTGCGCAGCCGATCGAGGGTGGCAGTGATGTGCTGGGCTTGGATCGCGACGTCGGCCGCGGCACCGCCGAGCCCGGCAGAGCCTTCGTGCATGACGACCTGCGCGTCGGGCAGAGCGAACCGTTTGCCGGGAGCACCCGCACACAGCAAGACCTGGCCCATGCTGGCCGCGAAGCCCACCGCGACGGTGGCGACGTCGTTGGGAATGAGCTGCATCGTGTCGTAGATGGCGAGCCCGGCCAACACCG
>CAZQSU010000195.1:0-3332 GCA_964595905.1 uncultured Iamiaceae bacterium | reverse complement strand
AGGCGTGGGTCACGGTGCCCGACCAGGGTCCGGTGAGGGTCCAACCCGACAGCGGAGACCACTCCGACGTCCCCGACAGGGCGAGTTGCCAGTGGTCCGGGTCGGTGACCGAGCCGCTGATCGCGAGTGTGAGCGGCGTGGCCGCGTCACCGGCCACGGCGGTGCCGTTCACGATGAAGCCGTTGGCGCCGAGGCCGATGGTGGCCGCTTCGAGGCTGAGCGAGTCGGTGAGGGTCGCCGCCCCCAGCGAGGTGGTTCCCGCATACGCCACGGCGCCTCCGGGCGTGCCGGTGACGGTGACGTCGAGGCCGGTCAGCGGCGTCCCGAACAGGGCGAGGCCCGGAGTGGTGATGGTGCCGGTGAACCTGCCGTCGGAGGCGACGTCGAGGCCGACCGTGGCAACGGGTGCGCCCTGGGTGCCGGCCCCGATCGCCACGTGCATGGTGGGGTCATCGGCGGTGCCGGTGAAGCCGACGGTGGCCCGGGTGGCCGGGGTGCCGGTCACCGTCACGTAGGCGAGGCTGTCGGCGGCACCGGTGGCCACGAGCTGCCCCGAGGTGATCGTGCCGAGGGAGGCGTCGGCGTCGACGTCGAAACAGATCGGGGTGGTGACCGTGGCGCCGCCGAGGTGCCAGTCGTCGGCCAGGTGCAGGGTGCCGCCACCCAGACAGATGCCCGCTGCGGTGGTCAGGGTGGCGCCGGTGACCGATCCGGTCAGGGTCGACCCGAACAACTCGACGGTGGCATCCAGGGTGAGACCGTTGCCGGGGGCACACGGCTGGAAGGCGCCGGCGAGCTGCACCGTGATCGTGCCGGCCGCGCCGGCGGCGAGGGTGACGGTGCCGCCCTGTGCGATCTGTTGCCACAGGGTCGCCGTGCCGCCGGTGCAGGCCGGTGGCGGCTCGAAGGTCACCGGGGTCGCGTCGGAGGCCGCGAAGCCACTCGAGCCGTCGTAGTGCGCGCCGATGACCGGTGAGGCGGTGACGTCACCCTGCCAGGTGCAGGTGGCGGTGGACCCGGCGGTACCGGTGACCGGGGTGAGGGTCACGTTCTGGCAGTCCGCCACCGCGGCGCCGTTCACGGTGAAGTCGACGGTGCCGCCGGGTGCGACGGTGCCCGATGATGCGGCGACGGCCGCGACGAGGCTGAGGGTGCCGGCCGCCGTGTTGGCCGCGGTCACCGAGGCGGAGGTGGCCGCCGAGGTCACCTGGTAGGTGAGCGGCGCCGAGTCGGCGGCGGCCGATTCGGCGCTGCCGGCGTAGTGGGCGGCGAACGTGTGCGAGCCGGGGCCGGGAGTGATGGTGCAGGTGACGCTCGGGCCGGACTGGGCGCCGCACGCGGTGATCACCACGCCGCCGTCGGTGAAGGTGACCGTATTGGTGAACCCGGCCTGCGCGCCGCTCCCGCCGTCACGGTGGACCATGGCGGTGAGGGTGATGGGTGTGCCGTAGGCGGCCGACCCGGTCGGGCTCGCCGATACGGTCACTTCGGATGGGTAGGCCGACACGACCAGGGCAATCGCGTCGTCGGCGTCGGACGACCCGGGGTTGAGGGCGGTGTCGCCGGAGTAGGTCACGGTGAAGGCGTGCGACCCGGGGGTCGGGGTGATCGTGCAGGTGGCCGTGCCCGAGGCGACCGTGACGGCGGTGCAATCGGCGATGTCATGGCCCGCATCGAGGAAGTCGACCGTTCCGCCCGGGGTGCCGGGACCGACGTGGGCGGTGAGGGTGACCGGGGTGTCGGCGGCAACGGTCGTGGGCGCGCCGGCGGGTGCGGTCAAGGTGACCGAGACCGTGGGCGTGCCCTTGGCGACCGAGAAGCCGCTGATCGTGTCGGAGGAGGCGTTCAGGTTCGGTGAATAGGCCACGGTGTTCACGAGAGCGGCGGTGAAGTCATGGACGCCGGCGCTCGGGACGAAGGTGCAGGTGGCCGTGCCGTCGTCGGCGACGGTCAACGCGGTGCGGCAGTCGGTGATCTCGGTGGTGTTGCCGTTCACGGTGTCGGTGAAGGTGACTCGGCCGACCCGGATGGGCACGGCCGTCAGGTCGCCGCCTGGCGTGGACTGGGACGGATAGGTGATCTTGGCGGTGAGCGTGACGGGCGACCCGGCGGTGGTATCGGTCCGGTCGGCGGTAAGGGTCGTGACGGTGTCGGCCGGGTCGACGTCGACCGACATGGTCGACGTGCCGGTGACGTCGGCGACGTAGTTCGTGCCGTTCGCCAGTCCGGTGGGCGTGTACTGCGACCCGATCTTCGTCGTGCCGGCCGGCAGGTGGATGTCGCAGTCGGCGGTACCCTCTCCGGGGTCGGCCGAGACCACCAAGTCGACGTCGTCACAGAGCGTGACGGTGCGGTTCCCGTCTCCGTCGAGGGCGAACACGTCGACGGTGCCACCGACGGTGACATCGCCGCCGTAGGGGGTCAGGTCCACCTCGGTGGCGACCTTCACGCCGGCGTCGACGAGTTGGCCGTACACGGCGTGGGTCGACGGGTTCTCGAATGATCGGGTGGCGTGGATTTCGTTGGTGTTGACGTACGCGCAGTTGAGGTCGGCGCAGCTGGCACTCGACGCGGGAACGGCGCGGACGCGATCGGACGTGTACTGCGCGTCGGCCGAGGCGATGTAGTCGGCGCCGTAGACGTACAAGGGCGCCGCGGGTTGCAGGATCGAGCACGTGAAGGTGTCGCTGGAGACACCGTCGACGGCGATCGTGTCACACGTGCTGTCGTAGGCGTCGTCGCCGGCGAGATACTCCTTCGCGCCGAAGGTGCTGTCGACCCCGTCGCTGTCGAGTCGGACCCGCCACAACTTCAACGTGCCTTCCAGTGCCACCCGCGAGTCGACCGTCGTGGTGACCTCGGTCTTCACGCCGCTCGCCGCGGCGGTGACCTTCACGTCGGCGTGACCGAGCGTCTTGCTCGCGAAGGTCCACGTCTCTGGTGTCGTCGTACCGAAGACGTAGCTGGACGTCTGGCTGCTGCCGGAGTGGTCGGCGTTGCCGGAGATGTAGGTGGTGTCGATGGTGGTCTCCCCGGTCCGGGTCACGAGCATCTTGCAGGTGACCTTCGCCATGGGATAGCCGTCGCTGGTCGTGGTGACCTCCACCTGGGGATCACCGACGGTCGGATTGCAGTAGGTGTGTTCGACGCCGTCGGTACCGGTGGCCGACAGCTTCCACGAACCGTCGACAGGGATGGCGACGTTGTGGATCGTCGTCTCCATCCGGATGGTGTATTCGTGCCCGGCGCGGAAGGACGGTGGGTGCAGAGCGTTCACCAGGAGCTTGTCGCTGCCGTCGTCATAGACGACGAACCCCACCGTCGTGGTCGCG
>CAZQSU010000194.1:0-3408 GCA_964595905.1 uncultured Iamiaceae bacterium | reverse complement strand
AGGAGCGGTACTCGGAGGTGTACCTGTCACTGGATCGGCCCGACTATGTCAAGTGGGCCGAGGCGATGGGCTGTGAGGGCATCCGGGTGGAGTCGCCCGAGGAGGTCGCCCCGGCGATCGACAAGGCGAACGAGATCGACGACCGGCCCGTCGTGGTCGAGTTCCGCACCGACGACCGCGAGAAGGTGTTCCCGATGGTCCCGGGTGGGCGCTCCAACGACGACATCGTCGTGCCACCGTTCCAGCGTTCCGAGGAGATCTGATGACCGCACGACGCCTCCACACCCTGTCGGTGCTGGTCGAGAACCGCTCGGGTGTGCTCGCCCGGGTCGCCGGCCTGTTCGCCCGCCGCGGCTACAACATCGAATCGTTGGCCGTGGCGCCGACCGACGACGAGAGCCTGAGCCGGATCACGGTGGTGGTCGACGTCGAGTTGACCCCGATCGAGCAGATGGTGAAGCAGCTCAACAAGCTCATCAACGTCGTGAAGATCACCGAGCTGGATCCCCGCGATTCGATCCAGCGCGAGCTGTGCATCGTGACCGTCGCCGTCGACCGCGACCGTCGCAACGAGGTGCTGGAGCTCGCGCAGATCTTCGAAGCGCGTATTCTGGCGGTCGCCCACACCTCGATGGTCGTGTCACTCGAGGGTGAGCCAGACAAGATCGACGATTTCGAAGAGCTGGTCCGGCCCTTCGGCATCATCGAGATGCAACGCACCGGCCGGATCGCGCTCGCCAAGCTCGAGCGTTCGACGTCCCGTATCCGACACATCGACAAAGCAAAGGCTTCCTAGCAACCATGGCAACCATCTACTACGAAAAAGACGCCGACCGTTCCGTGCTCGCCGACCGCAAGGTCGCGATCCTCGGCTACGGCTCCCAGGGGCACGCGCACGCGTTGAACCTGGCCGACTCCGGCGTCGACGTGCGGGTCGGGCTTCGGGAGGGCTCTTCGTCGCGGGCCAAGGCCACTGAGGCGGGCCTGCGGGTGCTCAGTGTCGCCGACGCGGCCGCCGAAGCCGACCTGATCATGATCCTGCTGCCCGACACCGAGCAGCAGGACGTGTTCGAGGCCGACATCCGCCCGAACCTGAACCCGGGGGATGCGATCTTCTTCGCGCACGGGTTCAACGTGCGTTTCGGCTACGTGGTCGCCCCCGACGACGTGGATGTCGCCATGGTCGCCCCGAAGGGGCCGGGCCATCTGGTGCGCCGCACCTACACCGAAGGAGGCGGGGTGCCCGATCTGATCGCGGTGCACCAGGACCCGTCGGGCAACGCCCACGCCCTGGCGCTCGCCTATGCCGACGCGATTGGTGGCACCCGGGCCGGGGTGCTCGAGACCACGTTCGAAGAAGAGACCGAGACCGACCTGTTCGGTGAGCAGGTGGTGCTCTGTGGCGGCCTGTCCGCGCTGGTGCAGGCCGGGTTCGAGACCCTCGTCGATGCGGGCTACCAGCCCGAGTCGGCGTACTTCGAGTGCCTGCACGAGCTGAAGTTGATCGTGGACCTCATGTACGAACAGGGGATCAGCGGCATGCGCTATTCGATCTCCACCACGGCCGAGTACGGCGATCTGACCCGTGGGCCGCGGATCATCGACGAATCGGTGCGGGCCGAGATGAAGAAGGTGCTCGGTGAGATCAAGGACGGTTCGTTCGCGGAGGAGTTCATGGGCGAGGTCCGCAGCGGGGGCAAGCGTTTCGCCGAATTGCGTGAGGCCGGCAAGGCCCACCAGGTCGAGCAGGTCGGTGCCGAGCTGCGCGACATGATGCCCTGGATCGCCGCAGGCAAGGTGCGCGTCGAGGACGCCTCGGGCGGCGACTGATCCTCATCAGCAGAAGTCGGTAGGGGTTTGGCCCGGGTGCGCTCGGGCCAAACCGTTGCGTCAACCGGTCGCGTCAACCGGTCGCGTCAACCGGTCGCGTCAACCGGTCGCGTCAACCGGTGTAGTCGGGTTTGGTGCCGATCGCGGTGGCCGGTGGGGCGGTGTGGCCGTTCGTCGATGCCGGGGTGCTCGTGGTGGGAGCCTCGGTCGTCGGTGACGGGTTCGTGGTCGTCGGCGTCACCGGCGCGGCGCACAGGTCCGCGACGCCGTCGGCGTTCTGGTCCGACGACGCGTACGTGGCGACCCCGGCGACCATCGCCCTGGTCGACCCGGTCAGGAAGTCCCAGTCGAGGGTGTCGACGGTGTCGTTGGGGGTGTGGTAGTTCGGGTTCCGGAAGTTCGCGGTGTCGGTGACGATCATGCCCGGATACCCCTTCGACACGTACGAGAAGTGATCGGACCGGAAGATGTCCGACAGCACCGCCGGGTCGATGACCGCTCCGGCGGCCGGAAACTCGGGCTGGTACCAGTACGCCCCGGCACCGAACGCGTGCGCGAGCACTGCCGAGGTCGGGTCGGCGACCATCGCCAGGTACGTGCCCGGCAGTCCGGTCAGCGGGTCGATCTCGGGGGTGGTGTAGCCGACCATGTCCATCGACACCGCACCGACGATGTCTGCGCCGTTGGCGGCGTCCCTCGCCGCCATGGCCATGCTGCCCACCAGGCCGTCCTCTTCGAATGAGAACGCCACGATCCGCACGGTGACGGGCAGGGGATTGGCGCGCACGGCTCGGGCGATCTCCATGAGTGCCCCGATACCCGAGGCGTCGTCGTCGGCACCCTGGTTGCCCGACGGGGTGGCGTCGTAGTGGGCGCTCACGATGAGGGTCTTGTCGCTGCATCCGGTGCCGGGGACCTGCGCGTAGATGTTGGGCATCGACTTGCCGTCGTGGGTGACGTCCTGGAACTGCGGGGTGAGCCCGGCGTCGTCGAACAGACCGGCCACGTGGTCGGCGGCCGCGTCGAGGTCGCTCTGGGGATCGTGGCTGTTGCGGGGGAACGTCACGAGGCCTTCCACGGTGGCCCGCGCCCGGTCACCGTCGACGGTGCCCATCATCGCCGGGACGTCCGCGAGCACCTTGGTCGGGTCGATGCCGAACTGGTCGGGGGTGACCACGAACGGGGCCATCGGCCCGTTCAGCGCGTCGAACAGGGCGTCGGCCTGGTCGTGGGGATCGGCGGCTCCCGCGCCGCTCGCCCGCAGCGCTCCGACGGTGAGCAGGGCGAGCGCGGCGCAGCCGCGGGCGAAGGTCCGGTTCAGTCGCATCTGAGCATTGTTCCAGATCGCGGTCGCTGCCAAGGGCCGAGGCCGCATCAGTAGTTGACGCATCATGCATCTCCGCCTATGATTGACGTGTCAACAAGACCAGGACGAAAGGACGCCACTCATGGCTCTCGACCCCACCCTCCACGGCGACTACACGATCGACCCGGCCCACAGCCGGTTCGGGTTCGTCGCCCGCCACGCCATGGTCACCAAGGTCCGTGGCACCTTCGACGAGTTCACCGCGACCGGCC
>CAZQSU010000193.1:0-3453 GCA_964595905.1 uncultured Iamiaceae bacterium | reverse complement strand
CTCGTGCTGGTTCGCGAACACCAGGTCGATCCGTTCGTCGATCAGCTCGACGAACTCGTCACGGAACCGGTCCACGCAGAACGGATCCGACAACGTGAACGCGGTGCGACGCCCGGCGTCGTGGGCGACGTCGAAGGCCCGCATGAGCGCCTCCTTCGCCGGGGGCGCATCCCAGAGGTACCCCTCGGCGTAGAGCACCTCGGCCGACGCGACCAGTTCCGCGTCGACGTCGTCGGCCTCGAGGGTGCCGGCGGCGCCCAGGTAGGTGCACATGGTCCGCTCCGCGTCGGGGGTGACCATCACCAGGCACCGGGCCGTCGCCGGCCCCTCGGCGGCGACCGTCGTCGACGAGGTGACGCCGACCGCGGCGATGTCGTGGGCGAAGACCTTGCCCAACTGATCGGCCGCCACCTTGCCGATGAACCCGGCCCGGCCGCCGAGCGATGCCAGCCCGGCCGCCGTGTTCGCAGCCGACCCGCCCGACGCCTCGATCGCGGACGACAGATCGGCGTACAGCGCATCGGAGGTCGCCAGGTCGACCAGTTCCATCGATCCCTTGACGAGACCGTGGTCGTCGATGAAGGCGTCGGTCGTGCGGGCCAGCACATCGACGATCGCGCTGCCCATCGCGACGACGTCGAGCGTGGACCCGGAAGCTGCCGTGTCGGAGGTCATAGGGGCTCAAAGGCTACCCGTGACCCAGCGGCGCGGCCGACCTACCAGCGGGCGCGGCCGTAGCCGCTCACCGACGACCAGACCCGGTCGACCCGCACCCGCGCCCCGGTGAAGGGCGCGTCGATCATCAGGCCGCCGCCGATGTAGACGCCGACGTGGTACGCGGGGGTGCCGAAGAAGACCAGGTCGCCCGGTTGGGCGTCCTTGGCGTCGACGGGCGTCGCCCAGACCTGTTGGCCCTGGGAGACCCGGGGCATCGACCGCACGCCGGCCGCCTGGAAACCGCGCAGCATCAGCCCCGAACAATCGTACGCGTTCGGACCGGTGCCACCCCACAGGTACGGCTTGCCGATCTGGGCGACGATGAACTGCAGTGCGGTGACCGTGCGCGGATCGGCACCGGCGGGCACCACGATCGTCCCGGCAGGGCTCTCCACCGGCGTCGCCCCTTCGGGCAGTTCGACGCCGTCGGGTAGGCGGTCGAGCGTTCCCGGGGCCAGCCCGGGCATCGACGCGATCAGATCCCTGAGCGCGGCGCGGTCGTCATCGAGCTTCTTCTTCGCGTCGGCGACGGCCTTCTTCGCCGCGCGTTCGTCGGCCCGTGATGCCGCGAGTCGTGCCCGCGCCGCCCGGTCCTCGGCTCGTGCCGCGTCCGCGACGGCCTTGGTCCGGCCACGGGTGTCCCGGGCCTCGGTCACGTGACGGGTCGCGTCCGAGATGGTCACCCGCACGTACGTGCGGTACGGCAGCACCGTGGCCCCGTCGGTCGCCGCCGTATCCGTCGCGGACTCCACGGAGCCGTAGCCGGCGTAGGCGTGCAGTGCCGCGGCCTGCAGGATCGACCGGGTGTTCTCCAGGTGGCGGCGTGCCGCGGCGTCCTTCGAGTTCACCTCGTCGTACCTCGACCGGACCCTCGCCGCCCGGGCGGCCACCTTGCGGGTCGCGGCGATCTGCTTCACATAGGCGACCTTGGCCTTGGCCAGTTTCACGAGGTCGTCGTCGACGGTGAGTGCCGCATGGAACAGTGGATCGTCGGAGGCGGAGGGGATCAGGGGCGCGGGCAGGCTCGAGAAGCCCGAAGAGTCGGCATCGAGCGCGTCGGTGTCGACCGGTGGCAGGGTCGTACCGGGCACCGTCGTGGTCGTCGACGACGTGGTCGTCGTGGATGCGCCCGGTGCGACGGTGGTCGGTGGCGGGGCGGTCGTCGAGGCGGGCGTCGGCGCCGTCGTCGATTCGACCGGGGGTTCGGACGGCGTCGGCGGGTCCGCGCCGGCGGGGACGACGCTCACCAGCGCGGCGACGGCCGCGGCGATGACCGTGCCCCCAGATCGCCACAGCGGTCGTCGCAACGTCACGCACTCCTGTCGGCTCCAGGTGCCCCGTCGATCACGAGACACCTGTCACATCGATGACCCGGCAAGGCTAGCAATCGCCACGCGATTCTCAAGTTCGTCACCTGATCGCCACATCCGTAGCCGATGCGTGATCCCCGCTTCGATCCGCCGCCACGAACGGGCGAGCGGTCGGACCTCGGCCGGCCGGCGGTACGATCAGGGCCTTCCGACCCTGTCCGACCAGCACCGAGGAGCCCGTCGTGTCCGACCAGTCCGGCAGTCCCAACCCCCACCGACTGCCCCGCACGGTGGTGCCGGCCAGGTACGACCTGACCCTGGAGCCGGACCTGGATGCAGCGACCTTCACCGGCACCGTCGACATCGAGGTCGACCTGGTCGAACCGCTCGATCAGATCGTGCTGAACGCCGCCGAGCTGACGGTCACCGAGGCGTCCATCGTCTTCCTCGACGGCACCTCGCACGAGCTCGAGGTCTCCTACGACGTCGAGGGCGAACGGGTGAGCCTGTTCGCCGTCGACGAACCGGCGCCGGCCGGACCGGCGACCCTGGCACTGGCCTTCGACGGGGTCCTCAACGACAAGCTGCGTGGCTTCTACCGCTCGACGTTCACCGATTCGGACGGCGTCGTCCGCACGCTGGCCACCACCCAGTTCGAATCGACCGACGCTCGCCGGGCGTTCCCCTGCTTCGACGAACCCGACTTCAAGGCGATCTTCGCGGTCACCCTGGTGGTGCCCGACGATCTGCTGGCGATCTCCAACGGCGCCGAGATCGACCGGGCCGACGCCGGCAACGGCAAGGTCGCGGTGCGCTTCGCCGACACGATCCAGATGTCGACCTACCTCGTCGCCTTCGTCGTCGGACCGCTCGAGGCGACCGACGTCGTCGACGCAGGTGGCGTGCCCCTGCGCGTCGTGCACCCGCTCGGCAAAGGGGCGCTCACCGGTTTCGCGCTCGACATCGGCGCCTCGGCGCTGCGCACCTTCACCGACTACTACGGCATCGACTACCCCGGCGACAAGGTCGACCTGGTGGCGATCCCCGACTTCGCGTTCGGGGCGATGGAGAACCTCGGGTGCATCACCTTCCGGGAGACCGCCCTGCTGGTCGACCCCGACGTCGCCACGCAACCCGAACTCGAACGCGTCGCCGACGTGGTCGCCCACGAGCTCGCCCACATGTGGTTCGGCGATCTGGTGACGATGCGCTGGTGGAACGGCATCTGGTTGAACGAGGCGTTCGCCACCTTCATGGAGATGTTCGCGGTCGACCGGTTCCGTCCAGAGTGGCAGCGCTGGTCGACCTTCGCGCTCAGCCGCTCGGCGGCCTTCGACACCGACGCGTTGGCGGCGACCCGACCGATCGAGTACCCGGTCGAATCCCCGGCCGACGCCGAGGGCATGTTCGACATCCTCACCTACGA
>CAZQSU010000192.1:0-3511 GCA_964595905.1 uncultured Iamiaceae bacterium | reverse complement strand
GGACAACCAGGTAAGGCCCGTGGTTAGACGACCACGTCGATAGGCCGGAAGTGTAAGCGTGGTGACACGTTCAGCTGACCGGTACTAATCGGCCGAGGGCTTGGATCGACAATGACGTTCGTGCTCGCTTTGGAGTCTTCAAAGATCGATTTGACAATCAACAGTTTTCGGTGGCCATGGCGGTGGGGTCACACCCGTTCCCATTCCGAACACGGAAGTTAAGCCCACCAGCGCCGATGGTACTTGGGAGGAGACTCCCTGGGAGAGTAGGACGCCGCCGGATTTCTTTGGTACGAATGCCCTCACCGCGAGGTGGGGGCATTCGTCGTTTTCGTCCACGTTGTGTAGCGTTGGAGACCCATGCCGCAGCCAGGAAAGCGCAACGATCGACCTCGCAGGCGTCCGCCGTCCAAGGGGCGACGGGGCCCCACGTCGCGCCGGCCCGAACGGCGCTCGCAGGCCACCGACTGGGGCGAGAAGCCGAACTGGGGCGGCGTGGCGCGGCGTGGAGCGGCACGGGTCGACCCCCGTCGCGGCCGCACCAGTGGGATCGAACCCCCCAAGTCGCGGCCCGAGCGCGACGACGTCGGAGATCCCCAGCGCACGGGGCGGCCCGATCCGGTCGCCGAGACCGAGGAGTGGATCCTCGAGAGCGTCGAGGTCGAGGCGCAGGGTGCGGTCCGGAGAGGATCCCGGCGATCGCGGCCGGTCATCGGCGCGAAGCAGGCCAACGGGGCGAAGCAGGGTGGGTCCCGCGGCGGCTCCGGTCACGAGCCGGCGACCAGGGGACTGTTCGACGGTCTCGGCTCGGCGCAGCGGGCCGCGTCGTCCGAGTCGAAGCTCGAAGAGGCGTCGCGTGCGTATTCGAGAGAGCGGTACGGCGATGCGCTCAAGATCCTTCGCCCGCTCGCCCGCGACGCGCCCGGCGTCGCCGAGGTGCGGGAACTCACGGGGTTGACCCACTACCGCCTGGGACGCTGGAAGGACGCCACCGCCGAACTCGAGGCGTTCGTGAGCCTCACGGGTTCGACCGAGCAGCATCCGGTCCTCGCCGACTGTGCACGGGCCCTGGGCCGACATCGGGCGGTCGAGGAGTACTGGGATGCGCTCCGCCGCGCGTCGCCCAGCGCCGATCTGGTGGCCGAAGGGCGCATCGTGATGGCGGGCTCGTTGGCGGACCGCGGCCGTCTCGACGACGCCGTCGCGCTCATGGAGGCGGGTCGGCGGCGGGTGTCCAGGCCCAAGGAGCGCCATCTGCGCATGGCGTACGCGCTCGCGGACCTGCACGAACGGGCCGGCGACCTGCCCGCCGCGCGGTCAGGATTCTCGTGGGTCCAGCAACACGATCCGGACTTCGGCGACGTCGTCGATCGCCTCGCCTCGCTGCGCTAGCGTGAAGGAACCGACGGCCGTGTCGACGGCCGCTGACATGACATCAGGAGCTTGAACCAAGTGGACATCGCAGCCCTACTCGGTGACGAGGCCGACGACCTACTGGGTCACGAAGCCAAGGGGATCCCCGCCGCGGAGTTGACCCTGCCCGGACCGGATTATCTCGACCGGGTGATGGTCGACACCGACCGGTCGCCCCAGGTGCTCAGGAACCTCGCCTCGCTCTTCGGTCACGGCCGCCTCGCGGACAGCGGTTACGTGTCGATCCTGCCGGTCGACCAGGGCATCGAGCACTCCGCTGCGGCCTCGTTCGCACCGAACCCCGCGTATTTCGATCCACGGAACATCATCGAGTTGGCGATCGAGGGCGGCTGCAACGCCGTCGCCACGACCTTCGGCGTCCTCGGCATGTGCTCGCGTCGCTACGCCCACCGGATCCCGTTCATCGCCAAGTTGAACCACAACGAACTGCTGACCCTGCCCAACAGCTTCGACCAGATCATGTTCGGTTCGGTGGACGAGGCGTTCGATCTCGGGGCGGCCGGCGTCGGCGCCACGATCTACTTCGGGTCCGAGGAATCGGGTCGACAGATCGTCGAGGTCGCCGAAGCGTTCCAGCGGGCGCACGAGTTGGGCCTGTTCACCGTGTTGTGGTGCTACCTGCGCAACCCGGGCTTCAAGGTCGACGGCGTCGACTACCACACCGCCGCGGACCTCACCGCACAGGCGAACCACATCGGCGTCACGATCGAGGCCGACATCGTCAAGCAGAAGCTGCCCGAGGTCAACGGCGGTTTCAATGCCCTGAAGGGCTACGGCAAGACCAGCCCGCTGGTGTACGACGAGCTCACCACCGACCATCCGATCGACCTGACCCGGTGGCAGGTCGTGAACTGCTACGCCGGCCGGATCGGACTGATCAACTCCGGCGGCGCGTCCTCGGGCGCGAGCGACCTGGCCGAAGCCGTGCGCACCGCGGTGATCAACAAGCGCGCCGGCGGTCTGGGCCTGATCAGCGGACGCAAGGCGTTTCAACGCCCGATGGCCGAAGGGGTCGAGTTGCTCAATGCGATCCAGGACGTCTACCTGGATGCGTCGATCACCGTCGCTTGAGCCCGTCAGCTGAGACACCGGTCACGAACGCCCCCGGTGATTTTGCGATCCGGTGACGGGCGCGGCAACCTGAATCGTCATCGTCACTCCTTCTAGGGGGCCCTCGTGGCCGATACGGCCCAACGTCAATCGGAATCGGTCGAACTCGACCGCGTCGTGATCCGCTTCGCCGGCGACTCCGGCGACGGCATGCAGCTCACCGGCACGCGGTTCACCAACGCCAGTGCGGTGTTGGGCAACGACTTGGCGACCCTGCCCGAATACCCCGCCGAGATCCGGGCTCCCGCCGGCACGGTCGCCGGGGTGTCGGCCTTCCAGGTCCACATCTCGGACCATGAGATCACCACGCCGGGCGACGCGCCCAACGTGCTGGTCGCCATGAACCCGGCCGCGCTCAAGTCCCAGCTCGGGCGTCTCGAGCGTGGCGGCACGATCATCGTCAACACCGACGCCTTCAACGAGCGCAACCTGGCGAAGGCCGGTTACGCGGCCGATCCGCTCGCGGACGACTCGCTGCGCGGCTACACGGTGTACGAGGTCCCGATGACCCAGCTCACCAAGGACGCGGTCGCACCGCTCGGCGTGAAGCCGCGTGACGCGGAGCGCTCGAAGAACTTCTTCGCGCTCGGCCTGGTGTCGTGGATGTACTCGCGTCCCTCCGCGCCGACGCTGGACTGGATCGCCCAGAAGTTCGGGAAGACCCCCACCGTCGCCGAAGCGAACCGGGTCGCCTTCGGTGCCGGCCACGCCTTCGGCGAGACCGCCGAGCTCTTCGGCAACTCCTACACGGTCAAGCCGGCCCACCTGGCCCCGGGTACGTACACCAACATCACCGGTTCGACCGCACTGGCCTGGGGCATCATCGCCGCGGGCCACCTCGCGAAGCTTCCCGTGTACCTGGGCTCGTACCCGATCACCCCGGCATCGGACATCCTGCACGAGCTGTCGCGCCACAAGAACTTCGGCGTGCGCACCCTGCAGGCCGAGGACGAGATCGCCGCGGTCA
>CAZQSU010000191.1:0-3529 GCA_964595905.1 uncultured Iamiaceae bacterium | reverse complement strand
ACCTCGCCGTCGACGAGACGGCACTGCACGTTGACGGGGCCGCGGGCGTCGAGCGCGCGGGCGATCGTCTCGCAGGTACGGGTCACCTCGGGGAAGGGGCCGATGGTGCCCTGGCTCACCCCCGACGAGATCACGAGCTGATCGCCCAGGGCACGGCTCCCGCTCTCGTTCCGGGCCGACTGGCGCACCGACAGTTGCAGGTCGAGACGCCGGTGCACCGCGATCGAGTTGAGGAAGTTGCCGTCGAGATCGTGCAGGACGCCGACGGTGTACTCGCTCGCCGCGTCACCGACGTACTCCTGCACCATCACCGCGGCGGCCTGGGGAGCCAGGTAGTCGAGGAGGGCGTGGAGTTGGATCTGGTCCTGTGCGAGGAAGCAGTCACGCGAGCCGCGGCCGTTGCGACAGGGCTTCACCACGACCGGGAACCAGTCGATCCCGTCGCAGTCGTGATGCCTGGTGACGAGGACGTCGCGGGGAGCGGCGAAGCCCTGTGCCGCCAGGAACTGCGACGTGAGATGCTTGTCGGAACAGGTCTGCACCGTGGAGGCGAGGTTGATCGCCACGAGAATCCCGGCAGCGGCGAACTGCTCGCGCACCTCGCTCACCACCTCGAGCTCCGCTTCGGAACCGATGAACACGATGTCGACGTCGTGACGCTCGCACGCATCGAACAACTCGTACAGGTAACTCGGATCGCCGGCCTCGGGAAGCACCTCCGAGGCGTCCGCGAGCGCGAACTGCGGGGTGCGATCGTCGATGTCGCACGCCACGAGGCGGTAACGACCCACCAGGACCAGGGCCTTGAGGATCTGCTCACCGACGCCGATGCCGCCGACGGCGGTCACCAGGGCCGTGACCGGTCGGGTCACCGGGAACCCCGCACCGGGGTGGTCGGCACGGCCGACGGTCGGACGGGCCGCGCGAGAGGGTTCCGCCGGTCCATCGAGGCGCGCACGCTGCGATGGACCGGCCCGATGCGGGCGAGCGCCCGACGATGGGCCCCGCGCAGGTCGAAGCGCGTGATCCGCGCTTCGCCGGTGACGGTGTCGAGCGTCGCGACGGCACCGAGATGGCCGTCGTCGCGGGGGAGACCGCAGCTTCCGACGTTCACGAACGTCGTCGACGCGGTGTGCCGCACGAACGCCCGATGGGTGTGGCCCATGCACACCACCCGCCAGGGCAGGTCGCCGAGGGCCGACAGGTCGGAATCCGGATACACGTAACGGCCGCCCGACGGGCTGTCGTGCACCAGCAGCATCGGGCCGACGCGGGTCTCCAGCGCCCGTCTCGACGGCCACGACGCCACCCGTCTCAGGCCGGTGTCACCGAGCGCGCGGCGCGTCTCGTCGAGCCGGAACACGTCGTCGTCGACGCCACACGAAGCGTCGAGCAGCATCGCCTCGTGATTCCCGGCGATCGGGGAGATCCCCTCGGCGGCGATCGCCTCGACGACACCGGCGCCCGGCAGGTAACCGACGGCGTCACCCAGGAAGAAGATCCGGTCCGCGCCGAGCCGACGCAGCACGTCGAGACCCGTCCGGAACCCTTCGACGTGACCGTGCGCGTCGGACAGCATCCCGATGATCATCGTGGCCCCAACCCAGCGAAGGTCGTCTGCTCGAGCGGCAACATCCCCGAACCCGCCTCGTCGACGCCGGTGGCGGACCCGCGCGCGTCGGCCCCGGTGGGCACCGCCGCCACGGCTCCGGCGGCGGACCGCTCCGCTGCCGCCGACCGCCGCCGCCGCACGGCGAGACCGTGGCGAAACAGCCCGGGGACCGTCCACACGAGGACGGCGACGTCGAGCGCGAACGACCAGTTCTGCGCATAGAACAGATCGAGCTGGCGGTACGCGTGGAAGTCGGGGTTGTCGCGCGCCTCCACCTGCCACAACCCGGTCATCCCGGGCTTCACCCGACTGCGGGTCTGCAACTCGACGTCGAAATCGGCCTCCTGGTCGACCAGTGCCGGTCGGGGTCCGACCAGACTCATCGAGCCGGCCACCACGTTGAACAGCTGCGGGAGTTCGTCGACGCTGGTCGCCCGGAGGATCCGACCGATCCGCGTGGTGCGTGGATCGTCCGCGATCTTGAACAGCGGGCCGCGCCCACGTTCGTTGCGATGGCGCAGGTGCTGCTCGTGGCGGTCTGCGCCCCGCTGCATCGTCCGGAACTTCCAGAGCCGGAAGGGCGCGCGGTCCCTGCCGACCCGCTGCTGTCGGTAGAAGACGGGCCGGCCGTCGTCGAGCACGATCGCGAGCGCCACCCCGGCCATGAGCGGGCTCACGACGACGAGGAGGACCGCACCGGCGACCAGGTCGAAGAGGCGTTTCATCGCATCGCGGGCGCGACCGGCACGATGCGGTTCGACGAAGAGGACCGGGTGGTGGGCGACGTCGGTGACCGAGAGTCGCCGCGGGTGGACGAGTGCGGGACCGCCGACGAGTTCGACGTCGAGACCGCGGGCGTGGGCATCCCGGATCACCGGCCCCAACTCGTCGGGCCCGAGGGCGTCGGGCGTGATCAGGATCCCGTCGAGGCCCCTGGCCGCGGCGACCGACGGCGCCTCGATCGCCGCGCCGAGACGCCGCAGGCACCACGGCTCACCCGCGGCACGCGCGACACCGACGAAGCCGACGACCTCCCGACCCGCGTCGGGGCGGCTGGCGACGTGCCGCCAGAAGCGATAGGCCGCCTCGCCGGAGCCGACCAGCAGGGAGCGCTCGACGAGCGCGCCGCGCCGCCGGCGACGGCTCGTCCAGACCGAGAGGAACCAGCGGCCCGCCCCCACCGCCAGGAACGTCCAGCACCCTCCGAGCACGGTCCGACCGGGCGAGACGACGACGTCTGCCAGGTCCGCGGCGACGAACACGACGACCACCGAAGCCGCAGCGGCACGCAGCACCCGGGCGAGATTCTCGGGTCCGCCGACGTGCAGCCACGACCGGTAGCCGTCCTGCGCGGCGACACAGCCGACGAGGCCGAACACGGCGCACGCCACGAGGGCCGAGGCGGTGAGCGGGCCGACCCCGGCGTCGACCGGCACGCCGACGAAGAGTTGGGCACTCCAGGCGAGGGTCGCCGCCGCGGCATCCACCACCACCAGGCGACGGCGCACGAGCGTGCGGCCGGCACGCCCACCCACCCGACGCGCGGCCACCGGCCCCGACGACGACAGCGGTGACGTTCGCATGACGATCAAGAGCCTCCTCCGCCACGGGTGATACCGGACGCTTCCCCCGGGGCCGCGACCGTGGGGTCGTCGCAACGCGACCGTCCGGTCGTATCAAGACGCGGTGCCGGCGCTCTCAAGACCCGATGAACCGACCCCGGAGCAGCGCTCGGAGAATCGTCGTGGGGAGCGTGACGCTGGTGCTGATGGTGGCGTCGTTCGCCGGCTGCAAACCCGCGCCACCGCCCACGTGCCCCTGCACCCTGTTCACGACCGACCAGGCCCCGGTCACCGCCGATTCCGGCGACGCACAGGCGGCCGAGGTCGGGGTCAGGTTCTCGTCCGACGTCGCCGG
>CAZQSU010000190.1:0-3579 GCA_964595905.1 uncultured Iamiaceae bacterium | reverse complement strand
TGATCGTCATCCGGCACAACATGGACACCCTCGACCGGATCACCCCGGCGTGGCTCGAGACCTCCGACGGTGGCTTCGAAGTGACCGTGGCCGACGTGCCCACCCGGGCGCAGATCGACGTGCCGGTGCGCGAACAGCTCATCATCGAGCTCTACTCCAAGTAGTCCTCCTCTCGGGAGCTCCCCGGCCCCCGAATCCGCATTCGACATCCTCATCCGAAACGACGCTTCCCTGGAGCAACGCATGCTGGTCATCCAACGCCCGACGATCGAGCCGATCGGTGAAGAAGACAACCATCGGCAGCGATTCTCGATCAGCCCGCTGGAGCCGGGCTTCGGCCACACGATCGGTAACTCACTTCGCAGGACCCTTCTGTCATCGATCCCCGGCGCGGCCATCACCGAGGTCCGCTTCGACGACGCGCTGCACGAATTCACCACGGTTCCCGGTGTGGTCGAGGACGTCACCGACATCATCCTGAACCTCAAGGACGTCGTGCTCACCAGCGTCGCCGACGAGCCGGTCACGGTACGCCTGGACGTCCGTGGGCCCGCCGAGGTCACCGCGGGGGACATTGCCGTCACCGCCGACGTCGAAGTGCTCAACCCCGAACTGCACCTGGCGACCGTCAACGACAAGGGCCGCCTCGCGATCGACCTGACGGTCGAACGGGGATGCGGCTACGTTTCGGCCGAGCACGCGAACGGCAACGAGACCATCGGTGTGATCCCGATCGACTCGGTGTACTCACCGGTGCGTCGGGTCACGTTCCTGGTGGAGCCGACCCAGGTCGAACAGTCGACCGAATACGACCGCCTGGTGCTCGACGTCGAGACCGACGGCTCGATCTCGCCCCGTGACGCGCTGGCCTCGGCCGGGGCGACGCTGCGCAACCTGGCCGAACTGGTCGCGAACATGGCCGACGAGCCCGAAGGTCTCGAGCTGGCCGAATCGCCCAGCCCGGCGCTCACCTCGCCCGACCTCGAGTTGCTCATCGAGGACCTCGACCTTTCCGAACGTCCCCGCAACTGTCTCAAGCGCGGCATGGTCAACACGATCGGCGAACTGCTCTCGAAGTCCGAGGACGACCTGCTGGCCCTGACCAACTTCGGCCAGAAGTCGCTGGACGAGGTCAAGGCGAAACTGGATGAGCGGGGCCTCACGCTCCGTCCGAGCGGAAGGGGCTGAACGCCATGCCTGCCATTCCCAAGAAGGGACGCCGTTTCGGCGGCAGCTCCCAGCACCAGCGACTGATGATGGCGAACCTCGTCGCGTCGCTCGTCGCCGCCGAGGGCATCGTGACCACCGAGGCCAAGGCCAAGGCGGTGCGTCCCGTGGCCGAGAAGATGATCACCAAGGCCCGCAAGGGTGGGTTGCACAACCACCGGCAGGTGCTGTCGTTCCTCGGCGACGCCGAGGTGACGGCGAAGCTGTTCGAGGAGCTCGGCCCGCGCTACGCGGACCGCGCCGGCGGCTACACCCGGATCCTCAAGCTGGGTCCGCGCCACGGCGACAACGCCCCGATGGCCCGCATCGAACTGGTCTGAGTTCCGAGCGGGTCACCCGACGGGCCTGTCGAACGATCGGGTCACCCGCGTGCGGATCCGCCTGACCGTCGCCTACGACGGCAGCGGGTTCCACGGATTCGCCGCGAACGAGGGCGTGCGCACCGTCGCCGGCGACCTGGCCGACGCGATCCGGCGCGTGCTGCGCCTCGACGAACCGGTCGCGCTGAGCTGCGCGGGACGCACCGACAAGGGCGTCCACGCGGTGGGTCAGGTCGTCTCCTTCGACGTCGCCGAGGGCACCGACCTCGGCGAACTCGCGCGCCGTGTGAACCGCATCGTCGGACCGCAGGTCGCGGTCCGCGACCCGGCGGTGGTGCCCGACACCTTCGATGCCCGCTTCTCGGCGATCTCGCGCACCTACCACTACGTGGTGTGGAACCGTCCCGAACCCGACCCGTTCCGGGCCGGTCGTGCGTGGCACGTCGCCGCTCCCCTCGACCTCGCCGCGCTGCGCCTGGCGTGCGACCCCTTCATCGGCGAGCACGACTTCTCCGCGTTCTGCCGCGCCGCGACGCGCGCCGACGGCACCCCGGCCCCGCTGCGCCGCCGGGTGCTCACCGCCGGGTGGGCGGCCGGCGAACCCGGCGAGTTGGTCTTCACGATCGCCGCTTCGTCGTTCTGTCACCAGATGGTGCGTTCGATCGTCGGCACGATGGTCGAGGTGGGGCTGGGTCGCCGCAGCGCCGGCGAACTCATGGGTGTCATCGCATCGGGTGACCGGGCGAACGCCGGTCGGCTCGCACCGTCCGAAGGTCTGTATCTCGCGGAGGTCGACTACCCCTTGACAGCCGTCTGATCGGCTCGTACCCTGCCTCGCCAGGCGATGGTTCGGCGTCCGTCGGAGAGGGACGGGGGAGGTTTGACGGTGGCACATTCCGGGCACAGGAACCCCATGCGACGTCTCGCACCGCTCACCGCCGGGGTCGTGGCCGTCGTGCTGGCGCTCACCTCGTGCGTTCCGCCCCTGCAACAGCAGAAGGACACCGTCGACCGGCTGCTCCACGAGAGCGCCACCACCTTCGAGGCGCAGGCGTCGAGCGCGGCGTTCCGCGCCCGGAACCCGGGTCTGGTCTTCTCCACGGACGGGTGCTCCAACTGGTTCCTGCCCGACCACATGAACGACACCGGTGCCACCTACGACTTCACCGCAGCGTGCTGGCACCACGACTTCGCGTACCGCAACTACAAGCGCTTCAAGGCCGGCGGGCTCGTCCCCGATCCCGAAGGAACCCGCGCCCGACTCGACTCGATGTTCCGGGCCGACATGGACGCCGACTGCGCGCCGCGGCCCGCCTGGCAGCGACCCACCTGCTACAGCCGCGCTGATCTGTACTACTTCCTCGTCCGCGTCTACGGAACGCTCTGACCCCGACCCCTCATCGGCCGGGTCGGCCGGTCGGTCCGCCCGGCCGATCAGGCCGGACGGGGACGGGCGGGGGTGCCCCGGGGTCAGCCCAGGTTGCGGATCGCCTCGGCGACACCCTGGCCGTAGGCCGGGTCGGCCTTCGTGCAGTGGTCGACGTGCCGCTGTTTGATCTCGTCGGGAACACCGATGAGGTTGCGGGCGGTGTTCTCGCACAGACGCTGCCGGGCACCCGCGTCCAGCAAGCGGAACAGATCGCCGGGCTGGGTGAAGTAGTCGTCGTCGTCGGCCCGGAAGTCCCACCGGTCGGCCGCCGTGTCGCCGAGCGCGAGGGGCGGCTCCGCGAAGGCGGGCTGCTCGGCCCACTGCCCGGCGCTGTTCGGTTCGTAGTGCAGCGTGCCGCCGAGGTTGCCGTCGGTGCGCATCTGGCCGTCGCGGTGGAAACTGTGCACCGGGCACCGCGGCTTGTTCACGGGGATCTCGTGGTGGTTCACGCCGAGGCGGTACCGCTGCGCGTCGCCGTAAGAGAACAGCCGACCCTGGAGCATCTTGTCGGGTGAGAACCCGATGCCGGGCACCACGTTGGCCGGGGTGAACGCGGCCTGCTCCACGTCCGCGAAGTAGTTGTCGGGGTTGCGGTTCAGTTCC
>CAZQSU010000189.1:0-3625 GCA_964595905.1 uncultured Iamiaceae bacterium | reverse complement strand
GGCTACCGCCGCTACGACGGGGAGCGCCTCGGTCGGAGCGCGTCGATCAGGGCGGTGTGGTGGTATTCGATCCAGCGGATGCTGGGGATGCGGCGGTCGGTGTGGTCGAAGCTGCTGCCGGCGGCGGTGATCTTCTTCTCGTACGTCCCAGCGATCGTGTTCGTCGGCGTCGTCGCTCTGGCCAAGGACTCCCCCGAGGTGGCCTCCAGCCTGCCCAGTTATGCCGACTACTACGGCTATGTGATGTTGGCCGTGGTGCTGTTCGCCACGTTCAGCGCCCCGGACGTGCTGTGCCCGGATCGCCGCACCGGCATGCTCGGGCTGTACCTCGCCTCGCCGCTGACCCGTGACACCTACCTGGTGGCGAAGGGCGCGGCGATCCTGTCGGCGTTGCTCATCGTGACCGCGGGCCCGCAGTTGCTGTTCCTGCTCGCGAACACGCTGCAGGGCTACACGGTCGGCAACACCGGCGACACGCTGGTGATGGTGGGCCGGATCCTCGGCGCCGGCGTGGTGGTGGCGACGTTGTTCACGTCGATCACGATGGCGATCTCGTCGTTCACCGACCGACGTGGGTTCGCCAGCGCGGCGATCCTGCTGGTGATCTTCGCGTCGGGCGCGATCGGTGGGTCGTTGCAGGACGCGCACCCGAACCTGGCACTCGTCGGATTGGCGGTGCAGCTCCCGGACGCATTGACGACCCGCACGTTCGGGGTGACGAGCACCGGCGCACCCGCCGATGTCGCCACGGCCTTGGTCTGGGTCGTCGGACTCGGGATCATCGTCGGAGCCACGCTCGTCACCCGCATCCGCTACGCCCGCATGCAGGTGACCCGGTGACCACCCGGACGCTGCCTCCGCCGCCACCTCCCCCGCCGCCTCCGGCGGCTCCGGCGACGGACACGATCGTGCACGTCGAAGCGATGTCGAAGTGGTTCGGCGGGGTCGTGGCCGTGTCGGAGGTGAGCTTCGTCGTGGGCCCGGGCGTGACCGCGGTGCTCGGCCCGAACGGCGCCGGCAAATCGACGCTGCTGCGATTGTTGTGCGGGTTGACCGCGCCGTCGCAGGGCACCGTGCGCGTCTTCGGCGCCGATCCCCGCGTCGATGCCGCTGCACGCAGCCGGATCGGACTGGTCCCCCAGCAGGAGACCATGTTCGACACCCACACGCCCTTCGCGTTCGTGCGATTGGCCGGGATCCTGCACGGCGTCGCCGACCCGGAAGCCGCGGCGCGTCGATGCCTGGGCGTGGTCGAACTCGACCCGGACGACACCCGGAAGATCACCACCTACTCCAAGGGCATGCGCCAGCGGGTCAAGGTGGCCGCCGCGCTCGTCCACGACCCGGCGGTGCTGGTGTTGGACGAACCGCTCACCGGGCTCGACCCGCGTCAGCGTCGCCACATGATCGACCTGTTCCACCGTCTGGGTGACGAGGGTCGGTGCGTGCTGGTGTCGTCCCACGTGCTCGACGAGGTCGAACGGTTCGGTTCGCGGGTGCTGGTGTTGGCGAAGGGCCGGCTCGCCGCGACCGGCGACTTCCGCGCGATCCGTGACCTGATGGACGATCGTCCGCACCGGATCCAGATCGTCACCGACGCGCCAGCGGTGCTCGCCGGCGCGCTGCTGGGTGCCGGTTCGGTCACCGGCGTGAGGCTGATCAGCGCCGACACCGTGCACATCGAGACGACGGACGTGACGCGGCTCCGGGCACTCGTGGCGACCACCGCCGTGGAGTGCGGCGTGCACCTGCGCGAGTTCGCGCCCCTCGACGACGACCTCGACAGCGTGTTCCGTTACCTGGTGGGTGGCCGATGAGCGCCCCGACGACGTCGCCGACGTCGTCCGCTGCGCCATCGGTGCGTCCGCGCCCGCGGGTGGTCGCGTCGCTGCGTGCCCTCACCTGGTTGCTGCTGCGGAACCAGGCGACCCGGGGGCGGCTGTTCGCCCTGGCCGCGCTCGGCGTGGTCGGGGTGCTGGTGGGCGCCGTGGTCACCGACGATTCCACGCTCGACGCGACGGTCGCGGGCACCCGGTTCGTGAACCTGTACGGCCTGTCGCTGCTCACCCCCGTGGTGGCGCTGGTCTTCGGCGCGGGCGCGCTCGGCGATCTGGTCGACGACCGCTCACTGGTCTATCTGTGGCTGCCGCCGGTGCCCCGGTGGGTGATCGCCCTGGCCGCGTGGATCGCCACGTTGGTCGTGTGTGTGCCCTTCACCCTCGGCGCCTCGGTGGTCATGGCCGCTGCCACCGGTGGTGGTGCCGATCTCGTCATCGGCACCCTGTGGGCGAGCCTGCTGGGTCTGATCGCGTATTCGGGCCTGTTCACCGCGCTGGGACTGCGCTTCCGGCGCGCCCTGGTGTGGGGCTTCGCGTACCTGTTGATCTGGGAGAACTTCGTCGCCCAGGCCGGTGACGGCGCCGCGCGGCTGTCGATCCTGTCGTATCTGCGTTCGGTACTGTCGGCCTACACCGGCGCCGGGCTCGAACTCGCCGACCGCGACCTGACGGCGTCGTTCATCGTGCCGATCGTGGTGGGCCTGCTCGGCGTGGCCTACACCGCCCGCCGCCTGCACACCACCGACGTCGACTGACCCAGTCCGGCCCGCGGCCAGCGGGCGCGGGGCGGACTGCTCAGCCGGGCCAGGTCCAGTCCGCGATCTCTGGTAGATCGGTGAAGTGGGCGCGGGTGTGGTCGTGGTTCTTCGCCAGCATCGCCTCACAGTGGTCGGCGAGTTCCGACGCACCGCCGAGGTGGCGCCGCGCCCGCCGGACCGCGTCGGCGGCGAGGTGGTAGCGACTCATCTCGTTGAGCACGACCATGTCGAACGGGGTCGTGGTGGTGCCCTGCTCGCGGTAGCCGTGCACGTGGAACCGGTCGGTGTCGCCCTGACCGTGCAGCAGGCCGTGCACGGCGTCGGGGTAGCCGTGGAACGCGACGACCACATCGGTGTCGTCGGTGAACAACGACGCGAACTCGGCCGGGCTCGTCCCGTGCGGATGGTCGGCTGCCGGTCTGATCCGCATGAGATCGACGACGTTGACCACTCGCACGCGCAGCCCCGGCACCCAGCGCCGCAGCAGGTCGGCCGCGGCGAGGGTCTCCATCGTGGGAATGTCGCCGATGCAGGCGAGCACCACATCCGGTGGTGCACCCGGGTCGTCGGATCCGCTCGATCCGCTCGATCCGTCCGATCCGTCGGTGGCCTCGGTGCCCGCCCAGTGCCAGATGCCGGCGCCGGCACCGCAGTGGGCTTCCGCGTCGGCCACCGACAGGTACTGGAGCTGGGGTTGTTTGTCGATGACGATGAGGTTGACGTAGTTGCTGCTGCGCAGACAGTGGTCGGCCACCGACAGCAGGCAGTTCGCGTCGGGCGGAAAGTAGACCCGGCTCACCGAGGCGCGTTGGTTCAGGACCGTGTTGATCAGACCCGGGCCCTGGTGGCTGAAGCCGTTGTGGTCGTTGCGCCAGCACGTGGAGGTGAGCAGCACGTTGAACGACGGCACAGGTCGGCGCCACGCCAGCTCGCGGGCGGCTTCGAGCCACTTGGCGTGTTGCACCGTCATCGACGCCGACACCATCGCGAACGCCTCGTAGGTGGCGAAGAGCCCGTGACGGCCGGTGA
>CAZQSU010000188.1:0-3661 GCA_964595905.1 uncultured Iamiaceae bacterium | reverse complement strand
CACCGCAGATCGTGGCATCGCCCCGAATGAGCGCGGATCGCATCGAGGTGCGCGGACTGCGGCTGAGCGCGCGGTGCGGGGTCCTGCCCTTCGAGCGCTCACAGGCTCAGCCCCTCGAGATCGACATCGATCTGATCGGCGACTTCTCCGCGGCCGGACGATCCGACGATCTGGCCGACACCATCGACTACGGCGCCGTGTGCGACCTGGTCGAGGCCGAATGTGCCGCGTCGGCACCCCGACTCCTCGAGCACCTCGCCGAGTCGCTGGTCACGGCGTTGCTGGCCTCCGACGCGGTGCGCGCCGTACCGGTGAGTGCGATCGAACTCGCCGTTCGCAAACTCCGACCACCGGTGTCCCAGCAACTCGCCACGTCCGGCGTGAGGATCACCAGGACGGCTGCGTCGACGCGGGGCGACGGGTGACCCGCGCGTATCTCGGGCTGGGCTCCAACCTGGGTGAGCGGGAACGATTCCTGGCCGACGCGATCGGCACGCTCGGCGGATCGGTCACGGCGGTCTCCGACGTGTACGAGACCGAGCCCGTCGGTGGACCGGGCGAGCAGGGTCCGTTCCTCAACCTGGTCGTCGAGCTCGACACCGACCTCGATCCGCACGAGTTGCTCGCGGTGTGTCGCCGTCTCGAGTCCGCCGCGGAGCGGGTACGCGAGGTGCGCTGGGGCCCGCGCACCCTCGATGTCGACGTGCTCTGGATCGACGGGGTCGCCTTGGACGATCCGGAACTGACCGTTCCGCATCCACGCATGCGCCAACGCCGCTTCGTGCTCGCGCCGCTGTCGGAGCTCGCGCCGGACCTCGTCGACGACGAGGACCTCCGCCTGTCGGCCGGCACCGTGGAGCGCATCGGTCGACTCGACGACCTGACCGGCTGAGTCGACCCGGGAACCGTCGCGATGCGTACCGGTGGCCCCGGGCCCGCCGACCTCGCCCTCGGGTCGACGGGACCTCAGCGGGGCCCGATGCGACCGCGGAGTTCGAGGAACCTGTTGCGGAAGTGCTCGGCACTCTCGGGTTCGGTCGCGACCACGACCACCGGCGGGGCGTCGACGAGCGCGAACGCCGCCACCGCCAACTTGCGGTTCCAGGTGATCTCGATGCCCGACACTCGGGACAGCGGCACGTGCCCCAGGGGACTGCCGACCTTGGAGCCCCAACCGTTGCGGTACACGACGATCCGGACCGGGGTGAGCGCGAGGGTCATCCTGGGTGCGAGCGGAAACTTCGACGTCGCAGCCATCTTGCGGGGATCGAGCAGCTCGTCGCCATTGGGTAGGGTCGCCGCCATGCCCGCGAGCAGCGGTTCGGCATCGGTGAAGTCCGCACCGTGTGCGGCGTGGACGCGGATCATGTCGATGCTGGATTCCACGGGACGGCCTCCCGACGGTCTCCCCGGACGCGTGCGCACGGGCCGGGACGGCCACGAGGTTACCGTCCCGGCACGGCCCAGGGGCGACACGGACGCGCCGGTGGGTGTGGGCGGTGGTCGACGGTGAACGGTCGAGCACCGGGCCGGGACGCGCCGCGCCGGGTGCGCATCGTCGGTACGGGACGGGCGGGCGGGTCGTTCGCCCGGGTGCTGGCCGACCTCGGGTGGCAGGTGGCGGCCCCGGTGGCGCACGGCGACGACCTCGCCGGTGTCGCCGGGGGGACCGACCTGGTCCTGCTCGCGGTTCCCGATCGGACGGTCACGGAGGTGGCCGCCGAGATCGCCCCCTCGGCGGGTGCCCTCGTGGTCCACGTGGCCGGGTCACTCGGTCTCGACGCGCTCGCGGGCCACCCCCGACGCGGGGCGCTGCACCCGCTGGTGTCGCTGCCGGACCCGTCGACCGGAGCGGCCCGTCTGGTGGCCGGTGCGTGGTTCGCCGTCGACGCGAACGACGACGACGGCCGCGCACTGCTCTCATCGCTCGTGGCGGCGATGGGGGGCCACGAGGTCGCCGTCGCCGACGAGGCGCGGGTCGCGTACCACGCGGCGGCGGTCGTCGCCTCGAATCACCTCGTCGCCCTGTGCGGTCAGATCGAACGGATCGCCGCTTCCACCGGCGTGCCGGTCGAGGCGTTCCTGTCGCTCGCCGACCAGACGCTGGCGGGGGTCGCCGAGCTCGGCCCCGCGGCCGCCCTGACCGGGCCGGTGCGGCGGGGCGACTGGGGCACCGTCAGGCGGCATCTCGAGGGCATCGACCCCGACGAGCGACCGGGGTACGCCGCGGTGGCCGAACTGGCCGCGCGCCTCGCAGGAGACGTCGGCCTCGTCCCGGACTGGCTGGTCGCCGCCCGCCGCGGCGACGCTGGGGAGCGACGCGCCGGGAGTGCGAACCCACGAGACCACGAGGAGGCGTCGTGACCGACGTGGTGACCACCATCGACGAGTTGCGCGGTCGACTCGACACGGCACGGGCCGCCGGGTCGACGGTCGGCTTCGTCCCCACCATGGGCTACCTGCACGACGGACACGCCGAACTGGTGCGATCGGCGCGCGCGGCGTGCGACGTCGTGGTCGTGTCGATCTTCGTCAACCCGTTGCAGTTCGCTCCCGACGAGGACCTCGCCGCGTACCCCCGTGACCTCGACCGTGACCTGCGGATCGTCGCCGCCGCCGGAGGCGACGTGGTGTTCCACCCCGACGTCGACGAGATGTACCCGACGTCGGTGGCGACCACGGTGACCGTGACCGGGCTCAGCGAAGGGTTCGAAGGGGCCAGCCGTCCGACCCATTTCGCCGGGGTGGCCACGGTGGTCACCAAGTTGTTCGCGATCGTCGGGGCGTGTCGCGCGTACTTCGGCGAGAAGGACTACCAGCAGCTCTGCGTCGTGCGGCGCCTGGCCGCCGATCTGTCGCTGCCGGTCGAGGTGGTCGGGGTGCCCGTCATCCGGGAGCCCGACGGTCTGGCGATGTCGAGTCGCAACGTGTACCTCACCCCGGTCGAACGTGCCGTGGCGCCCACCCTGTACGCCGCGCTGGGCGCGGGACGTGCCGCGGTCCTCGGGGGCGCACGCGATGCGGCCGAGGTCGAAGCGGTCATGCGCGGGATCGTGGCGGCCGAGGAACTGATCGATCTCGACTACGCGGCGGTGGTCGACGCGGCCACGCTCGAGCCGGTGGCCCGACTCTCGGGCGAGCTGCGTCTGTTGATCGCGGGCCGCCTCGGCCGGCCCCGCCTGCTCGACAACATCGGGGTCATCGTGCCCCCGGCGTGACCGGCCCTGCGCCGGGGTGACACCTGACTTGGTCGTCGCGGGCGACGACCGGGCAAACTGGAGGTGACATCGAACGAGGGGGTGACCGCGCCCAGCGGCACCCACCACCTGAGCGCCGTCACCGGCGTCGGCAGTGAGGAAGGTCCACGATGCGTCGTCGCATGATGAAATCCAAGATCCACCGGGCAACGGTCACCGACGCGGATCTGCACTACGTGGGTTCGATCACCGTCGACGCCGACCTCATGGACGCCGCCGACCTGCGCGAATACGAGCAGGTCGCGGTGGTCGACATCGACAACGGTCAGCGGCTCGAGACCTATGTGATCGCCGGTGCCGCGGGGTCGGGGTCGATCTGTCTGAACGGCGCCGCGGCCCGCCTGGTGAACCCGGGCGACAAGGTGATCATCATCTCCTACGCCGACTACGACGAGGCCGAACTC
>CAZQSU010000187.1:0-3673 GCA_964595905.1 uncultured Iamiaceae bacterium | reverse complement strand
GGTTCAACAACTCGATGCCTTCGACGTCGAGACCGCAGCGCTCCAGGTCGTCGGGCGCCAGGAACGGCATCGGCTGGACCTCCGACAGCCCCAACCCGGTCATCGCCCGCCGCAGCGCGCGACGCTCGGTCTGCCACTTGCTCAACCGCCCGACCCGGGCCGCGCTGAGTGGCTGGGGGGCGACGTTCGCGTAGCCGTGCAGTCGGGCGATCTCCTCGATCACGTCGACCTCGACGCTCGAGTCGAAGCGCCACGACGGGATCGTCACGTCGAAGTCGTCACCAGAAGCCGCTGTGGCGAACCCGATCGGCTCGAGCAGCTCCCGCATCGTGGCGGCCGACAGGTCGGTGCCCAATAGCGCGTTCACCCGACCGGTTCTGACCCGGACCGGTTCGCGCGCGGGCACCTCGCCTTCGGCGACGACCGAACCCGCCGCCGGTGTGGCCCCGCAGATCTCGCTCGCCAACTGGGCGAAGCGGGCCGCGGCCAGCTCGAGTACCTCGGGGTCACACCCCTTTTCGAACCGCGCCGACGCCTCGGTGCGCAACCCCAGCCGACGCGACGTCCGGCTGACCGACATCGGCAGGAACCACGCGTTCTCCACCAACACGTCGGTCGTGGAAGCGTCGATCTCACAGCTCGCCCCGCCCATCAGGCCGGCGATGCCCACCGGGGAGTCGTCCGCGGCGCAGATCAACAGGTCGTCGGTGGTGAAGGAGCGCTCGATGTCATCCAAGGTCACCAGCGTCTCCCCCGCCCGTGCCCGGCGCACCCGCAACCCGGCACCGGGGACCTTCGCCAGATCGTAGGGGTGGTTGGGTTGGCCCAGCTCGAGCATCACGTAGTTGGAGATGTCGACCAGCGCGTTGATCGGACGCATCCCGAGCTGGGTGAGCCGGGTCGCCATCCACTGCGGCGAGGTCCCGACGTGCACACCGCGCAGCACGCTCGCATGGAAGCGACCGCACAGGTCGGGGTCGAGGATCTCGACCGAGACCGCGTCCCCCGTCGCCGGCCCTGCGGTGGCGATCTCGGGGAACGGCCGGGTGAAGGGCACACCGAGCCGGGCGGCCAGGTCGCGGGCCACGCCGGCGACGCTCATCGCGTCGGGACGGTTCGGGTTGACCTCGAGGTCGTAACACACATCGGGCTCCAGCCCGACCGCCTCACGCAGCCCCACCCCGAGGGGCAGGCCGCCATCGAGCAGCCAGATGCCCTCGTGGTCGTCGCCCAGGCCCAACTCACGGGTCGAACACAGCATCCCCTGGCTCGGCGAGCCCTTCATCTTGCGGGCCTTGATCACGAAGTCACCGGGCAGCACCGCACCGACAGTGGCGAAGGGCACGACGTCGCCCACCGAGATGTTCGACGCGCCGCACACCACCGGCGTCGCCTCACCGTCACCCGCGTCGACGAGCACCGCGCGGATCTTGTCGGCGCCCTCGATCGGTTCGATCGACAGGATCTTCGCGACCACGACGCCGTCGAGGCCGCCACCCACGGTGGTCTGTTCCTCGACGGCGAGACCCAGGTCGCTCAGCACGTCACCGATGGCGTCGGCGTCGTCACCGATCGGTGCGAACTCGTTCAACCAGCTCAGCAGGACCTTCACCGCTCCACCCCGGGCATCAGAACTGCCTCACGAAACGGATGTCGACGCTCGCGATCTCGCGCAGGTCGGCCACGCCGTGGCGCATCGCGGCGAGCCGGTCGAGACCGAAGCCGAACGCGAACCCCGAGTAGACCTCGGGGTCGAGGCCGACGTTGGCGAGCACATTGGGGTTGACCATCCCACAGCCCCCCAGCTCCAGCCACGACCCGTCGGGGCGCTGGATGTCGAACTCGGCGGAGGGTTCGGTGAACGGGAAATACGACGGGCGCAGCCGCGACGAGAACCCTTCACCGAAGTAGGCCTTGGTGAACGTGTCGATCGTGGCGGCGAGGTTCGCGAAGGAGATGCCCTCGTCGACCACCAGGCACTCGATCTGGTGGAACACCGCGAGGTGGGTCGCGTCCGCGGTCTCCTGGCGGTAGACCCGACCGGGCATGACCGAGTAGATCGGCGGTGTCGTCGACTCCATCAGGCGGATCTGCACCGGCGAGGTGTGGGTGCGCATCACCACGTCGCCCGGTTCGCCCAGGTCGACGAAGAACGTGTCCTGCATGTCGCGGGCCGGGTGGTGCGCGGGCAGGTTCAGTGCGGTGAAGTTGTGCCAGTCGTCCTCGACCTCGGGGCCTTCGGCGACGGTGAACCCCATGCCGACGAACACGTCCTCGAGACGCTCCATCGTCTGGGTGACCAGGTGCAGGTGACCCTGACGGTGCGCGGGACGCAGCTCGGTCAGATCGAGACGTTCGGCTTCGAGCCGGGCCCGGCGCTCCTCGGCCTGCAACGCACCGCGCCGCTCGCTGATCGCGCCGCGAAGGCGCTGCTGGGCCTCGTTGAGGGCCCGGCCGACCTGTTTGCGTTGCTCGGGGTCGAGGTCACGCATCGTGGCCTTGATGCCACCCAGTTCGGACTGCTTGCCGTTCAGGGCACGGTCGACCTCGGCGAGGGCGTCGAGGTCGTCGACCGCGGCGACCCGGGCGATCCCTTCGTCGACGATGCGGGTGATGGTGTCGATCACCCGACCGACACCTCCGCGGCGCGACGCTGACGGAGCACCTCGAAGCAGACCAGCGTGCCGGCCATCGCGGCGTTCAGCGACTCGACCGGGCCGACCATCGGGATCCGCACTGCCACGTCGGCGAGCGCGGCGACCTCCGGGTCGAGTCCATGGGCCTCGTTGCCGATCAGTACCGCGCACGGTCCGGTCAGGTCCACGGCGTCGAGGTCGACCTCCGCGTCGAGCGTCGTGGCCACCGTGGCGATCGACGCGTCGCGCAGGGTCGCGGCCAGCCAGGTGACCGACTCGGCCTCGACGACGGGCACGGCGAACACCGCACCCGCCGAGGCGCGCAGCGCCTTCGGTCCGAACAGCTCCACGGTGCCCGGCGTGACGGCCACGGCGTCGAACCCGGCGGCGACCGCGCTGCGCACGAGTGTCCCGGCGTTCCCCGGATCGGCCACCCCGACGAGCGCGAGCACCGATCGGGCACGCGTCATCGTGCCCGCGGGCACGATGGGCCGCTCGGCGATCGCGGCGACGGCCTGGGGCTGGACCGGGTCGGTGACCCGTCGCAGTACGCCGGCCGACACGGCGTACACCTCGGCGCCCGCGGCCTCGGCGGCATCCAGCACCTCGGCGGTGCGCTCGTCGAGCCGCTCGGCGTCGACGAACACGCACTCGACCACCACACCTGCGGCCAACGCATCGGCGAGCAGCGTGGGGCCGTCGATCACCAACACCGACTCGGCGTCACGGGCGCGTCGGCGCGCCGAGAGTTTGCCGAGACGGACGACCCGGGCGTTGTGGTCTGACAGGGTGCGCAGCGTCACCGCGACGATCCCGACGATGCGTTCAGTCGAGCGCTTCGTTGGCGGTGGCGACCAGCGCCGCGAACGCGGCCGAGTCGGTCACGGCGAGGTCCGCGAGGACCTTGCGGTCGACCTCGACGCCGGCGGTGTGCAGCCCGTTGATGAACCGCGAGTACGAGATGCCGTTCTGGCGGCAGGCCGCGTTGATCCGCTGGATCCACAGCTTGCGGAACTCGCCCTTGCGGGCCCGGCGGT
>CAZQSU010000186.1:0-3787 GCA_964595905.1 uncultured Iamiaceae bacterium | reverse complement strand
CCGATGAGGTAGACCACCGGGTCACCCGGCGAGCCGCCGGATGCCGGTCAGAATGGAAGGTTCATGCCGAAGCCGACAGCCATGGACGAGTACTTCGTCCACCAGATCCCGCAAGTGCTCCCCCAGGTGGTGCTCCGCCACCGCCACTGGCGGGAGAGCTATTTCTACGAGGTCCACGACCCCAGTGGCGAGGGTGACGCGTTCTTCTTCACGATGGCGCACTACCCGGCGAGTGATGGGATGGATTCGCTCCAGATGGGGCGCGTCGGCGGGGAACGGATCGCCGGTTACCGGCTGCGCGCAGACGACGGCGACCCGCACACTCTCGAGGTGGACGGCGCCCGCGTCGACGTGGTCACCCCGTTCTCCGAGGTGCGGATCAGCGCCGATGCGAACGAGTCGGACTTCGCCTTCGACCTGACCTGGCGGGCCCGCACCCAGCCCTACGTGCTCCGCCGGGGCACGATGCGCGCCGGCGACGAGCTCATCTGGGACCAATGCCACATCTTCCAGTCCGGCACCTACCACGGCACCTACACCCGGGGCGGCCGGACCTTCGAGGTCGACGGCTGGGTCGGCCAACGCGACCACTCCTGGGGCGTGCGCGACCACGGGCGCTGCCCGCTGTGGCTGTGGTGGCAGATGCAGTTCGACGACGGGTTTCTCGGCGTGTGGCACTGGGAGCTCGCCAACGGCGCGACCGTGTACACCGACGGCTGCTGGGCCGGCATCGACGGCTCCGACCCGGTTCCGGTCACCGGGTTCTCCTACGACGCCGACTGGGTCGGCACCGACGGGTCACGCGGGGGCTACGGCGAACACGGTGACGACATCGCCGGTCTCACCGCGCACGCGGTGTTCACTCTCGCGGATGGGCGCCGCATCGCCGTCGACGCCGACGGATCGTTCGTACAGCCCTACGAGCGGCACCATCGCGGCGGCCTCAACCTGATGAAGGTCCGCACCGACGACGGCCGCACGGGCACCGCGATCTACGAGGTGACCGGGGCACGTCATCATCGCTTCTTCCCCGACACGGTCGTCGAGGAGGTGCTGCCATCGTGAACGTCGCCGCCCCGACCACCATCGCGGACACGCCCGGGGCGCTGACCCCTGCATGGCTGACCGCCGCGTTGACGTCGTCGGGAACCCTGCACGACGCGTCGGTCGTCGAAGCGACCACCTCGCCGCTCGGCACCGGGCAGATGTCGGACAGCGTCCGCGTCACCCTCACCTACGACCAACCGACCGACGCCCCGGCGACGCTCGTCGCCAAGCTGCCTTCGACCGACGCCGGAACCCGGACCTCCGCGCTGTCGCTGCGCAACTACGAAAAGGAGGTGCGCTTCTACCGGTCGCTCGCCCCCACCCTCGACGTGCGGGTCCCCCGACTGCACTACGCGGACCTCGCGGCCACCCCCGACCGTTTCGTGCTGCTGCTCGAAGACCTCGCGCCCGCCGAGCAGGGTGATCAGCTCGCCGGCTGTGACGTGCGTATCGCCGAGGTGGCCGTCGCCGAACTCGTCGGGTTGCACGCGCCCCGCTGGGCCGACGCGTCCCTGGATGGATTCGACTGGCTGGACGACACCCCGCGCAGTGAGGGCGCCGGTCCGTTGCTGGCGCTGCTGTGGTCGGGGTTCTGTGACCGCTACGCGGACCGGCTCACCTCCGAGGTCGTCACGGCCGGCACCCAGCTGTTCGAGCACATCGACGGGCTGCTCACCCCCCGGGGTCCGCGCACCCTCGTGCACGGCGACTACCGCCTCGACAATCTGCTCATCGACCCCTCGGGTGATCCGGTCACGGTCGTCGACTGGCAGACCACCGCGCTGGGGTCCGCGGCCTACGACGCCGCCTACTTCATCGGTGCCGGCCTCGCCGCGGACGATCGTCGCGCCCATGAGGAGCGCCTCGTCCGCGACTACCACGCACGCCTCGTCGACGCGGGGGTCACCGCCTACTCCTGGGACGACTGTTGGGACGCCTACCGGCGAGGCACGTTCACCGGGCTGCTCATGGCGGTGGGCGCGTCGATGATCGTGGAACGGACCGAGCGGGGCGACGACATGTTCCTCACCATGGCCGGGCGGCACGCGCAGCAGATCCTCGACCTCGACGCGGTGACGGCACTGCGGTGACCCCGAACCGCTCGGCATCGACCGACGCGGTCGCCGACGCGCTCGGCGCCACCCTCGAACCGGTCCTCGGCGAGGTCGAAGTGACGGATCTGCACCGACTCAGTGGCGGCGCGTCACGCGAGACATGGTCGTTCGGCGTGGGTGAGCGCCGTCTGATCCTGCGACGCGACCCGCCCGGCCGGCCCGGACCGCGGGGCGGCATGCAACTCGAGGCCGAGCTCATGCGCAGTGCCCGCCGCGCGGGCCTGCGGGTCGCCGACGTGCTCGTCGACGACGACGGCTCGACCCTGGGCACGGCCGGGCTGGTCATGGACCGCGTCGACGGTGAGACCCTGCCCAAGCGGATCCTGCACCACGACCGCTTCGCGGCCGCCCGAGACGTGCTCGTCGGCCAGATCGGCGCGTTCCTCGCCGGTCTGCACGCGATCGATCCGGCCGAGGTGCCCGGCCTACCCGACGGCGACGTGCTCGCCGACACCTGGGCCGTCTACGACCTCGTCGGTGGGCAGAGCCCGGTGTTCGAGAAGGCTCAGGCATGGCTCGAGGCGAACCGGCCACCGACTCCGCGCACCGTCATCGTGCACGGCGATCTGCGGCTGGGCAACCTCATCGTCGACGACGACGGGCTGGCCGCCGCGATCGACTGGGAACTCGCACACCTCGGTGACCCGCTCGAAGACCTGGCCTGGGTGTGCGTGAAGGCCTGGCGGTTCGGCGCGGCGCCCGAAGTGGCCGGGCTCGGTTCGCTCGACGAGTTGATCACCGCGTACGAGCAGGCCGGCGGCGACCGGGTCGACCGCGATGCCCTGCACTGGTGGCTGGTGCAACAGACCCTGCGCTGGGGCCTGATCTGCATGGGGCAGGCGTTCGCGCACCTGTCGGGTGCGGTTCGCTCCCACGAGTTGGCGGCGGTCGGCCGCCGCGTCGCCGAACAGGAATGGGACCTGGTCGAGCTGCTCGCGCCCGACGCGTGCGCGGCCGTCCGCGCCGACCCACCCGACCTGGCGCTGCCCGACGACACGCATCCGTACGGCCGCCCGACCGCCACCGAACTGCTGGGTGCCGTGCGCGATTTTCTGACCGAGGACGTCATGGCCGCCACATCCGGGCGCCTCACCTACCAGTCGCGGGTGGCCGCCAACATCCTGTCGATCGTCGAACGTGAGATCGGCCAGGCTCCGCCCGACCCGCCGGGTGACGACTGGGGCTCGCTGGCCCGGTTCGCGTGGGCCCGCTCGGCCGTCGCCGACCCCAGGCGACTCGGCTGAGGTCGAAAACAGACGAGACCCCGCCGGAGCGGGGTCTCGCATGGTCTGGGTTCGGCCCGGACGGCCGTTCGGGTCAGGCCGTCTGGAGCTTGATCTCCACCTCGACACCAGCGGGCAGGTCGAGCCGCTGGAGCGAGTCGACCGTCTTCTGCGACGGGCCGAGGATGTCGAGCAGGCGCTTGTGGATGCGCATCTCGAAGTGCTCGCGGCTGTCCTTGTCCTTGTGGGGCGACCGGATCACCGTGTAGCGGTGCTTCTCGGTCGGCAGCGGCACCGGCCCACGGATCGTCGCGTCGGTGCGCAGCACCGTCTCGACGATCTTCTTCGTGGACTGGTCGATCACCTCGTGGTCGTAGGCCTTGAGGCGGATGCGGATCTTCT
>CAZQSU010000185.1:2623-3795 GCA_964595905.1 uncultured Iamiaceae bacterium | reverse complement strand
GTCGTTCGCGGTGAGACTGTGAGTATGCCGACGTCCGAGAACTCTTCGGTGCCCGCGGGCCGTTCGGCGTCGCCATTACCGGTCGAAGAAGTGATCGACGAGCTGCGCTCGGCGTTGGAGCAGACCACCGCCGCGGTACTGCAGGCGCCTCCCGGTGCAGGCAAGACCACGATCGTGCCCCTGCGCCTGCTCGACGAGCCGTGGCTGGAAGATCGACGGATCGTGATCCTCGAGCCGCGCCGGCTCGCCACCCGCGCCGCGGCACGACGCATGGCCGACCTGGTTGGCGAGGACGTCGGCCAGATCGTCGGCTACCGCACCCGTGACGAACGTCACGTCGGGCCCGGCACCCGCATCGAGGTGATCACCGAGGGCATCCTCACCCGTCGGTTGCAGCGGGACCCGTCCCTTCCCGGGGTCGGGCTGGTGATCTTCGACGAGATCCACGAACGCAACCTGCACGCGGACCTGGCCCTCGCGCTCACCCTCGACGCGCGCGCGGCGTTGCGCCCGGACCTGCGCATCCTCGCCATGTCGGCCACCGCCGACACCGAACGGGTCGCCGCCGTGCTCGGCGACGCGGCGGAACCCGCGCCCGTCATCCTCAGTGAAGGTCGCGCCTGGCCGGTCGACCTCCGCTGGCGCCCGGTCGAGCAACACCGCGGTCGCCGACCCCGCATCGCCGAGGCGACGGTGGCCGCCGTGCACCAGGCATTGCGCCACGACGAGGGCGACGTCCTGGTGTTCCTCGCGGGCGCCGCCGACATCCGTCGGGTCGCCTCGTTGCTGGAGCGTGACGTCCGCGACGGCGACGTCGATGTCCGGCCGCTGTTCGGCGCACTGCCGCTCGTTGAGCAGGATCTCGCGTTGGCACCCTCTCCTGCGGGGCGCCGCCGGGTGGTGCTCGCCACCGACATCGCCGAGACCAGCCTCACCGTCGAAGGCGTCCGGGTCGTGATCGACACCGGCCAGGTCCGCACGCCCCGCTACGACCCGCGCAGCGGGCTCACCCGTCTGGCGACCGGTGCGACCTCGCGGGCGTCGGCCGAACAACGTGCGGGACGCGCAGGGCGGACCGAACCGGGCGTCGCCTACCGCTTGTGGTCCCGGATGGAACACGCCACCCGTCGACCCCACGCCGAGCCGGAGATCGCCACGGTCGATCTGGCCGG
>CAZQSU010000185.1:0-2523 GCA_964595905.1 uncultured Iamiaceae bacterium | reverse complement strand
CCCTTCCTCGTCATCGCCGAGGTGGCAGCGAAGGCCAAAGGTGCCCGAGGCCGGGCGGACCATCGGATCCTTCTTGCCGCGGCGCTCGACGAAGCCGACCTCGAAGTCGTGGCCGGCGATGCGATCGAACGCACCTCGATCCTCGAATGGGACACGGAGCGTGACGACCTGCGCCTGCGGACCGAACGGCGCCTCGGCAACCTGGTGTTGGCGACGACCGACGCACCGGCCGAACGGGGCGAGGCGACCGTCGCCGCGCTGGTCGACCGGGTTCGGGCGACCCACCTGGAAATCCTTGGCTGGACGGAGTCGTCCAGGGCGCTGCAGACCCGCCTGGGCTATGCCCGCCGCGCATTCGGCGACGAGTGGCCCGACGTGTCCGACGACGCCCTGCTCGCCGATCTCGACGCTTGGCTGACGCCCCGACTCGACGGCCTCACCGGTCGCGCGGGGCTGCAGCGCCTCGACGTAGGCGGTCTGTTGCGGGACTTCGTCGGCCATCACCTGGTGCATCGCCTCGATGCGGTCGTGCCGAAGCACTTCACGCTGGCCAACGGGAGGCGCGTCGCCGTGCACTACACCGGTGAGCAGCCGAAGATCTCGGCGCGGGCGCAGGATCTCTACGGCACGACCACGCACCCGTCGGTGGCCGACGGCAAGATCCCGCTGGTGGTCGAGGTGTTGTCGCCGGCTGACCGGCCGGTGCAGATCACCGCGGATCTCCCCGGTTTCTGGGCGGGGAGCTGGGCCGAGGTCCGAAAAGACATGGCCGGTCGCTATCCCAAACACGACTGGCCGCTCGACCCCGCCACGGCGACCCCGCGTCCGGCCGGTACCAACCGCGCCCGACGCGGCAGGTGAGGGGCTCACCCGTCGGGGCGCGTATTGTCGGGCGCCGCGGATGACCTCCCTTTCCTGGGAGCACGCGCTGTGGCGGTTGCCCGTGGCGGGTCGGGTCTCCCAGCTCGGCGGCGGCTTCGTGGCGAGCCCTTGCGGGGCCCGAGCAGTCTCAGGTCTGCCGATTCGGCGACCATGTGTCACCGGCAGAATCGGGGAGCACTTGCACGGCGATCCCTTCGGCATGACACACGTCGAGAAGGTGGGGGTCTGATGTCGCCAAGGGCATGTCGAGGTGTCGTGCCGTCTCGGCGGCGATGCAATCGGCGAGGCTGACCGCGCAGCGGGACCGGTGGTAGTAGCGCGCCCGCAAGAGGCCTGCCGAGGCGGCAATCGTCGGGTCGAGGTCCGGCGGGTCGAGCAGATCGAGCTGGGCGAGATCCAGCACCGCTTCTTCGTCCTCCACTCCCACCATGCGAACGAGGTGGTCGAGAACCTCGGCGACGCCCACCGGTGTGAGCATGCCTTGCCGGTCCTCCAGAAGCTCTCGGACCTCGCCGGCGGCCGGCTCGCCTTTGAGGTACGCGAGGACCGCGTACGCGTCGAGGAGGATCACCGCATCCGTTCACGCTTCGCGTCGGCGGCACGGTCCCGACGTCGGGCCACTTCGGTGCCCGGACCGCGCCCGGCGTACCTGCCCTGGAGGTCGCCGATCGGGTCGTCGACGAGCGGCCGCATCACGACGCGGTCGCCGAGGTCGACCACGACGACCTGCCGGGCCTGCCAGCGGGACCGTGTCGATGCCGGGATGGAGACCTGTCCGTTGCGGGAAATCGTCATGACGTGTCCCATCGCGCTCATCGGGCCATTGTACCAACTGCCAGATTCATTGTATGAGGCATCTTGGGCGGGGTGATGTGCCAGGTCCGGGCGCGGCTGGTTTCGAAGTCGCCTCTGTTCGACTGGAGGACCCGCACGACCAGCCTGCCCACCGCGGTCTCCGGCCCACAGGTTCCGGGCGTCCGGTCTGGAAGCCGGAATCCCCTACTCGGGATCGCCGATCGCTTCGAGCGAGTCGGCGAGGTCGGTGAACGCGTCGAGGGCGGCGGAGATGCCTTCGACGATCTCAGCGGCGATCACGCCCGGCGCGGGCAGGTTGTCGACGTCGGTGAGGCTGTCGTCGCGCAGGCAGAAGATGCCGCCGCGGCCAGCGACATGCCCTGCTTCTTGGTGCCACAGGGCGAGCGTGTCGAGGAGCAGGTCGGTCGGTTGGGTCGGCTGTGGTTACGGGGCGACGGAGATGTCGAACGAGTCGCCGCTCGACTTGAACACGTGGTACTCGATGCTGCCGTCGCCGTTGGTGGACACCTCGCCGCCGGTGACATTCAGCCCGGCCGCGTCGGCGACCAGGTACGACACCACGACCACCCCCGAACCACCGGCATTGTCGCCGCTGCCGGCGCCGCCGCCCCCGCCTGTAGCGGGTGTGCCTGCTGTGGCTCTGATGATGCCGGGGCCGTTGTCGCTGTGGCCACCGCCGCCATTCCCGCCGGGGCCGGCAACCGTCGTAATGAGGCTGCTACTGCTGCCGCCACCGCCACCGCCGATGAACCAGTTGCCGTTGCTGTCCTCGGTGCCGATGCCGACGGCTTTGGCCAACGCCGATTGCACGCCGTCGCCACCGGC
>CAZQSU010000184.1:0-3848 GCA_964595905.1 uncultured Iamiaceae bacterium | reverse complement strand
CGTGGGACTTCAACCCGATCCACCACCCCAGCTACATCGACTTCTTCGAACAGGTGCTCACCGAGACCCGCGACCCGCACGAGATCGAGCAACGCTTCGAGAAGGACTTCGCCGAGGACGAGTGGTACCGGCACCTGTACCGCACCAGCTACGCGTACCACGGCGTCCACCCGTTCTACATGTGGTACTGGGGTGCGCACGCGCTGGCGCACCTGGGTCGGGTGATCATCGTCGGAGGCGACCCTCGAGCGGTGCGCCGGCTGGGATTCCGGCCCGCGTCGACGCTCGACGACGCGTTCGAGATCGCGGCCGACGTCGTCGGACCGCAGCCCACGATCACCCATTTCCACAACCCACCGCTCATCATGGCGGACGTCCAGTGACCCAGGGCCGCCCGAGATCGAAAGCAGCACGGTGAAGGACGCACCGGCACACCGACGACCCGCGGAGGCCAGCGCCCGTCTGGTCAGGGCGCGGGTCCTGGTCGCGTTCGCCCGCAGGCAGCTTCCCAACCCGTCGGCGGTGCTGAACCGCTTCGAGTTTCCGTTCCGGGCACCGACGGTCCCGACCGGGGTCGATCCCCTGCCGCCGATCAAACGCACCGGCGCCGACTACGACACCGACTGGGCCCGGCGACCCGTCGTCCGCGTCGCCCGGCGTGCCATCACCGACGCGGTGGTGCGTCCGCTGGGCCATGCGGTCGCCGACCCCGAGGTCGCCGGTCTCGATCGGATCGAAGGCCTCGAAGGGCCGGTGATCTTCACGGCGAACCATCACAGCCACCTCGACACCCCGTTGCTGATCTCAGCGCTCCCGACGCGGTTCCGCCACAAGGTGTTCGCGGCAGCCGCCGCGGACTACTTCTTCGGCAATCGCCTCTCGGGAGCGGCCTCCGCGCTGGTGCTCAACGCCATTCCGATGGAGCGCACCCGGGTCAGCCGACGCTCGGCGGACGAATCGGCGGACCTGCTCGACCACGGCTGGTCGATGGTCATCTTTCCCGAAGGGGGCCGGTCGCCCGACGGCTGGGGGCAACCCTTCAAGGGTGGCGCCGCGTACCTGGCGGTCCGCTGTGGCGTGCCGATCGTGCCGGTCCACATCCAGGGGACCGACCGGCTCTTCCCCAAGGGCGCCAAACGCCTCCGGCTCGGCAGCACGCGCGTCACCTTCGGAACACCGCTGGTGCGAGCCGACGGTGAAGACAGCCGACGCCTCGGAGCGCGGATCGAAGTGGCCGTGGCCGCCCTGGCCGATGAAGCCCGCACCGACTGGTACGCCGCGCGCCGTCGCCTGCACGAAGGAACCACGCCGACGCTCACGGGACCCGATGCCGATTCATGGCGGCGGACCTGGCAACTCGGCGAACGCAAACCGGTGCACCGCGGCCGACGTTCGACCCGCGAACGCTCCTGGCCCTGAGCCGAGAGTGCGGTGACGGTCGGTCAGGGAGCGGCCGGCTGCGGAGCGGCCGGCACGCACGCCGAGGTGACGTCGCGGAGGATCTGTACGACCTCGGCGGGGACCTTGCCGGCATTGTCGGGTTTGGCGACCGCGCGCAATTCGGCCGGAGTGAGCCGTCTGATCGCGGGCTGCTCGTCGGGCATGCCGTCGTAGAGCCCGTTCGCGATGCAGCGCGCCTGGGCCGCGCTCAGCCCGTTCTGCTGTTCGAGCTTGGTGACCAGCCCGTCACGCGACGGCGTCCGCGAGCAGCCCACGAGCGACGAGGCGACCACGGCGAGTCCGACGAGAAGACCGAGGGAACGACTTCGAAGCACGGGGCGAGGCTACCGGACCACGCCCCGGTGACCAGCCGGCCCGTCCGCCTCGCGGGTGTGCCGCAGGACCGAGCTCCTCATTCGACGAGGCGGATCCCCGAGGGCGCGATCGATGCCTCGGCCCGGGGCAGGTCCACGCTGAACTCGGTCAGCGCGCCGGGAAACACGTGCGTGGCGAGCAGCACCGCTCGTTCGTCGGTCGCGTACGTCGTGCGTTGACACACCAACACCGCCGAACCGGCCGCCACCTCGAGCAACTCGGCCTGGCGGGGGGTGGCCAGGGCCGCGGCGATCGTCTGAACGCCGTGACCGAGCGGCACGTCGAGCAGATCGTGGAAGGAGTGTTCGGTCAGTTCGCTCCGGGTGAAGCTCCCACCCAGATCCTCGGGACACCACACGGTCACCAGCGCGAAGGGCCGACCGTCGGCGAGGTTCAGCCGCAACAGGCGGATGACCCGCTCCACGTTGAGGACGTCGCGCACACGAGCCGGCGCGACCATCGTGCGCAACTCGAGCACCTGGCGCTCCGAGGTGACGCCCGATGCCGCCAGTTGCGCTTCGATCGTGCCCAGTCGTCCCAACCGCTGGCGCAGCGGGTCGCCCGACGCGAACCACCCGAGCCCCTGCTGTGCCGCGATCAGCCCTTCGGTGCGCAACGCCTCGAGCGCCTTGCGCACGGTGACACGGCTGGCCGCGTAGCTCTCCGACAACTCGGCTTCACTGGGTAGGCGGCCGCCGCCGAACTCTCCAGCGTGCAGACGCGCCCGCAGGTCGTCCGCGATGTCGAGGTACCGGATCTTGCGCACTTGTATCAGACTTGTCTATATTGAGGACGAATGCAAGATCGAGGACGAATCCAGGTCCGCTCCCGGGCGGTCCCATCGCTCGTCCCCACCACGACGTCCGACGAGGAGCCCCACATGAACGCCGATGCTTCCACACCAGTGCACTCCAGCACCCCGGTCGAACTCGTCGAGAAGGTCTACGAGCGACTCGCCGAGCGCGTCGCACTGGGGCGGAAGCGCCTCGGTCGGCCTCTCACGGCGACCGAGAAGATCCTCTTCAACCATCTCAGCGACCCCGAAAACGGCGGTGTCGAACGTGCCGTGAGCTACACCGACTTCGCTCCCGACCGTATCGCCATGCAGGACGCGACCGCGCAGATGGCGGTGCTCCAGTTCATGACCGCGGGCCTGGACCAGGTCGCGGTGCCCACGACGATCCACTGCGATCACCTGATCCAGGCGCTCGAAGGAGCGCTCCCCGACCTGGTGCGGGCCGAGCACACCAACGTCGAGGTGTACGACTTTCTCGAGAGCGCCTCCAAGAAGCACGGCATCGGCTTCTGGAAGCCCGGAAGCGGCATCATCCACCAGGTCGTGCTCGAGAACTACGCGTTCCCCGGCGGGTTCATGATCGGCACCGACAGTCACACCCCGAACGCGGGCGGCCTCGGCATGGTGGCCATCGGCGTCGGCGGCGCGGACGCCGTGGACGTCATGGTGAACCGGCCCTTCAACGTCCGGTACCCCAAGCTCATCGGCGTGCAGCTCACCGGCAACCTCAACGGATGGACCGCACCCAAGGACATCATCCTCAAGGTCGCCGACGAACTCACCGTCAAGGGCGGCACCGGCGCCATCGTGCAGTACTTCGGTCCGGGCGCGGATTCGATCTCGGCCACCGGCAAGGGGACCATCTGCAACATGGGCGCCGAGATCGGGGCGACGTGCTCGCTGTTCGCGTACGACGACAACATGCGCGACTATCTGCGTGCGACCGGGCGGGAGGCCCTGGCCGATGCCGCCGAAGCCCATCGCGACGACCTCCGCGACGACCCCGAGGTGCTCGAGGACCCGTCGCGGTTCTTCGACCGCATCGTCGAGATCGACCTCGACGAACTGGCGCCCTACATCAACGGCCCCCACTCCCCCGACTACGCCCGTCCGGTCTCCGAGGTCGGCGCCGTCGCCAAGGAAGAGGGGTGGCCGCTGGAGATCTCCTCGTCGTTGATCGGCTCGTGCACCAACTCCTCCTATGAGGACATCACCCGGGCCGCGTCGATCGCCCGTC
>CAZQSU010000183.1:0-3881 GCA_964595905.1 uncultured Iamiaceae bacterium | reverse complement strand
TCTCGGCCCCGCGGTGTTCCTCGACTCGATGAAGTACGTGCGGCGGCGTTCCAAGGACGACATCTCCCGCTCGCGCCTGCTCTTCGAGGTGTTCTACGCCTATTTCCTGCCCCAGTTCGAGGGGATCGACGACGCCAAGGGCCGCCGACTGTTCCGGGTCATGGCCGACATGCTCGAACCCGCCGAGGCGCTCGAGGTGAAGCGCACCATGGTCGACGTGCTCGGTGTCGAACTCGCAGGCTGAGCCGTGACCGACACGGTGCCGGGAGCCGCAGCCGGCCGTCAGCCGGTCGCCCACGACGATCCCCACGCCGCGACCCGGGTGTTGTGGGACGGCCTCGCCCGGCCGCTGTCGGTGCGCGACGCGGCGCGCGCCCTGTTCGGGCTGTCACCGGACGTGATCCGTCAGCTCGCCGGGGCGCTCGTCGCCACGTCGAGCGAAGCCGACGCGTTGCTGCTGGCGATGCCCGAGGTGCTCCGGAACCTGTCGATCACCACGATCCAGACCGCGGAGCGCTGTCAGGGAGAGGTGCGCGGCCCGGTGTTGTGGGCCGAGACCATGTCGGCGCGGGCCGGGACCGCCGGTGCGACCGACGTGTTCATCTGCCTCACGGCGCGGCGCGCGTACGACACCCCCCAGAACCGGGTGCTGGTGGCAGCGCTCACGGCGATCAAGAGCGCCGCCGCCGACGCGGACCCGGTCGCCCGCCAGGCCTACGACGACGAGGTGCTGCAGCGCGCCCGGAGCAACGGCGACGAGGCACGGCGGTTCCTCGAGCACCGCACGATGCGGGACGTGAGTCGTCACCGTCCGAGCCGGCGGGATGTCGCGAAAGCGGCGGGGGGACGCCGTAGCCACCAGTACCAACCCGCGATCGACATGCTGCGACGGAAACTCGACCCGATCAGGCTCGACAACCTCCTGGCCTTCAACGACGCGCGGACCGCCTGGCAGCACTGGCTCGTGGTGACCCTGGCGGCGCAGTTGCGTCGTCGCGGCGCCCCCCTGGGGGCGTTCCGGGTGACCCCCAGCGGTGACCTGCGCGCCGGGCGTCTCACCTACCGTCACGCCAACGTCGCCGCCGACATGCAGTCTCCCCTGCACGGGGTGCTCTTCGAACGGCTCATCGTCGACGTCCCCGACGAACGCGGGATGGGCATCGACGCAGCCACCGAGGCGCTCGGTCGCCGGGCCCAGGGACGGATGCCGGTGGTGGTGGCCTCCGCCGCCGACGTGGAACGCGCCGCGGACCTGGCCTTGTCGACCCTGGCCTAGGGCGCCGTCAGGAGCGGCGGCGCTGGGACCGCCGGCGGTCGGGCTCGGCGAGCAGGCGCTTGCGGATCCGGATGTTCGCCGGGGTCACCTCGACGAGCTCGTCGTCAGCGATCCACTCGATCGCGGCCTCCAGGGTCATGGTGCGTGCCGCGGCGAGCTTGATGCCCTCGTCGTGGGAGTGTGTGCGGATGTTCGTCTTCTGCTTCTCGCGCACGACGTTGACGACCATGTCGTCGGCGCGGGCACTCTCCCCGATCACCATGCCCTCGTACACGTCGACGCCCGGTCCGAAGAACAACTCCCCCCGGGCCTGGAGGTTGTCGAGCGCATAGCCGGTCGTGGTGCCCTTGCGGTCGGCTATCATCGCGCCGCCGGCCCGGCTCGGCAGGTCGCCCGCCCAGCGCATCCAGCCTTCGGCGTGCGTGTGCAACAGGGCGGTCCCACGGGTCGCGGTGAGCAGTTGGCTGCGGAACCCGATGAGCCCACGGGCCGGCGCGGTGAAGGTGACCACGGTCCGCCCGGTGTCGCCCGGACGCAGGTCGACGACCACGCCACGGCGGGGGGCGAGCGCCTGGGTGACGGTGCCGACGTGTTCGTCTGGCACGTCGGCCATGCCACGCTCGGCCGGTTCGCACCGGTGGCCGTCGATCTCACGGACGATGACCTCGGGACGGCTGACCTGCAACTCGAACCCTTCCCGGCGCATCGACTCGATCAGCACCGCGAGCTGGAGCTCTCCGCGACCGGCGACCTCGATCACGTCCGGGGTGGCGGTGTCGGAGAGCCGGATCGACACGTTCCCCAGCACCTCCCGCTCGAGACGCTCCCGGACCTGGCGCGAGGTGACATAGGTGCCGTCGCGCCCGGCGAACGGCGACGTGTTGGGGCCGAACGTCATCGTCAACACCGGTTCGTCGACGGCGAGGCGGGGCAGCGCGACCTGGTGGTCGGGGTCGGCGAAGGTGTCACCGATCTCGACCTCGTCGAAGCCCGAGACGACGAACAGGTCACCCGCGGCGATCTCTGCCACGTCCGCGCGGCCGATACCCGTGAACGACATGAGCGAGGCCAGGCGCCGCTTGGTGACCTTGTCGGGGTCGGCTCCGAGCAGCGCCACCTGGGCACCGTGGACCAGACGACCCTGGGCGACCCGCCCGATGGCGAGACGACCCAGGTAGTCCGAGGCGTCGAGGTTGGTGACCAGCGCCTGGAGGGGTGCGTCGGGGTCGCCGCCCGGGGGTGGTACCGCGGCGAGGATCGCCGAGAACAGTGGGGTGAGGTCCGCGTCGTCGTCGGGCATGCCGAGACCTTCGACGGCACGACCGTGCTTCGCGACGCAGCTGATCACGGGAAAGTCGATGTCGTCCTCGGTGGCGCCCAGGTCGAGGAACAACTCGTAGATCTCGTCGAGCACCTCGGCGGGCCGGGCATCGGCGCGGTCGACCTTGTTGATCACCACGATGGTCCGCAGTCGGGCGGCCAGCACCTTCGAGAGCACGTACCGGGTCTGGGGCAGTGGGCCTTCGGCCGCGTCGACCAGCAACAGCGCACCGTCGACCATGGTGAGTGCCCGCTCGACCTCACCACCGAAGTCGGCGTGACCGGGGGTGTCGACCAGGTTCACGCGGGTACCCTGCCAGTCGAGCGAGGCCGCCTTCGCGAGGATCGTGATGCCGCGCTCACGCTCCTGGTCCTCGGTGTCCATGACCCGATCGACCACGCTCCGGCGATCCGCGAACGCACCGGAGGCGCGCAGCAGCGCATCGACGAGCGTGGTCTTGCCGTGGTCCACGTGCGCCACGAGGGCGATGTTGCGGACGGGATTCTCGGGTGGGGGCGCAGAAAGGGACATCGGGCGGGCCGTCATGCTACGACCGGGCCCCTCCGGCGACCCAATGTGCCGATCCGATGTGCCGAGGCTCCGCAGGCGGCTGCTAAGCCATCTGGTGATGCTGCACCTGCGCGCCCTGATCGTCGACCGTCGTCGACAGGTGCTGCTCGTGGCCGCCGTGATCGTCGGCGTCGTCACCGGCCTGGCGGTCGCCGCCTTCGATGCGGTCACGGCGACCGCTGCGCTCGGCAACCTGTTCGACGCGCCACTCGGTGTCCAGGCCGCGGCGCCCGCGTGCGGGCTCGTCGTGGCGTGGGCGTGTCTGCGTTTCGTCGCGCGAAGTGCGGATCCGACCACCTCCGACGCCTACATCACCGCGTACCACGACAAGCGGCGGCCCCTCGAGCAACGTCCGGTGCTGGGCCGTGTGCTCGCGAGCATCGCGACCCTCGGCTCGGGCGGCGCGATGGGCTTCGAAGGTCCCGCCATCTACATCGGTTCCGCGGTCGGATCGGCCGCGCAGTCACGGGTCGGCCGCCTGCTGCGGTCCGAAGACGCGAAGGCGCTGCTGGTGGCCGGCGCGGCGGGCGGCCTGGCCGCCATCTTCAAGGCCCCGGCGACCGGGGTGCTCTACGCGCTGGAGGTTCCCTACACCGAGGACATCGCCCGGCACGGCATCGTCGCGTCGCTGGTGGCGGCGGCATCGAGCTATCTGACGTTCGTCGTGGTCATGGGGACCGAACCGATCGTGCACCTGTCGACGGCCGGCACGAG
>CAZQSU010000182.1:0-4084 GCA_964595905.1 uncultured Iamiaceae bacterium | reverse complement strand
GCACCGAGGTCAACGACACGGTCGCGAACCTGCTCATGGCCCAGATGCTGCACCTGGAGGGCCAGGATCCCGAGACCGACATCTGGTTGTACATCAACTCACCCGGCGGCTCGGTATCGGCCGGGTTGGCGATCTACGACACGATGCAGTTCATCCAACCCGACGTCGGCACGATCTGCACCGGACTGGGTGCGTCGATGGGCCAGTTCCTGCTGTGCGCGGGCGCGCCCGGCAAGCGCATCGCCCTGCCCCACGCCCGGATCATGATGCACCAGCCCTCGGGTGGGTTCCAGGGTCAGGCCGCGGACATCGCCATCCAGGCCGAGCAGATGGCCTACACCAAACAGCTCCTCGCCGAGCGCATCGCGCACCACACCGGCCAGTCGGTCGAGCAGATCCAAGAGGACTCCGAGCGCGACCGGTGGTTCACCGCCGAGGAGGCCCGCGACTACGGGATCATCGACAAAGTGATCGTGCGCCGCGGCGAGATGCTCTGATCGACCGGGGCCCGGCCACGCCGGCGCTGGCCGCGACCCGGGCCGCCTGATCGCGTCGGACCTCGTCGTGGCCGCGCTCCCCGAGCACGGGAACGACGGCGACGGGTTCCGGCGGGGGCTCAGCGGGCGAAGACGCTGACCGCTTCGACGTGCGGCGTCTGCGCGAACAGATCGACCATCGTGGTGTGCTCGAACCGGTAGCCCGTGGCGCGCAGCAACCCGGCATCGCGGCCCAACGCGCCCGGGTCACAACTCACCAGCACGACCCGTTCCGCGCCGGTCGCGGCGACCGCCTCGACACCCGCACGGCCCAGACCCGACCTCGCCGGGTCGGCGACGACCGCGTCGGCGCGACGGGGGCTCCACGAGTCGATCGAGGCGCGCACGATCCGCACTCCTGCGACGTCGGCGAGGTTCTCGCGGGCATCGTGCACCGCCGGGCGATGCCGCTCGACGCCGGTGAGTTGCCAGCGCGCCGGGTCGCGGGCGACGACCGACCCACCGAGCAGTCCGACCCCGCAGCACAGATCGACGAGCCGGCCCGACGCCCCGTCGAGCCCGTCGGCGACGAGGTCGACCAGTGCCTGGGCGCCGTCGGGACGGGACTGGAAGAACGACGTCGCCGAGATCCGCCAGCGACGACCGTCGACGATCTCGTGGTACCACGCGTGCCGCCCGGCCGCGAGTTCGTCGGTGCCGACCACCACCACGTCGTCGGGCACCTCGACGTGGCGGGCATGGGGTGCGGCCACGACCAGCCGCTCACCGGTGTGCACCCCCACCCGCATCGTCACCTCGTCACAGCCGGGGTAGTCGGCGGCGAACAGGTCGGCGAGCAATGGATGGGCCGTGGCGCATTCGTCGACGGCGACCACGTCGTGTGACCGTGGCCGATGGAACCCGGCACGACCGTCGGTGACCGACGCCCGAACCGTGGTGCGGTAGGCGAGGTCGTCGAGGGGCGGGCCGGGCCGGACGTCGGGATCGGCGATGCCTCCGAGCCGTTCGAGCACGTCGGTGAGCACGCCGAGGGCGAGGCGGCGTTGGGCGGCCGGCTCGACGTGCTGCCAGCCGCAACCGCCGCAGCCTTCGGCGACGTACGGGCACGGCGGCGGTCGACGGTCCGGTGAGGCCTCCAGCACCTCGACCAGGCGGGCGTGGGCGTGCCGCTTCTTGGCCCGCTCGATCGTCGCGGTGACCCGCTCACCGGGAAGGGCCCCGGCGACGAAGGTGACCCGACCGTTCCCGTCCCTGCCGACCGCGTCGCCACCGGTGGCCATGGCATCGATCGTCAACTCGACGGGGTCCATACCGCCGAGCCTACGGGTCGACCGCCGCCGGTGACCGATGCCCGCCACGGCCGTGCCGGGCGTCGCCCCGGTCGGGGCACGGGCGACCGCGGGGGTGCGAATCGTCGGGCCACTCGTGCGAGACTGGGGGACGTGCATCCCCTCTCACGACCCGTGAAGATCGTCCCTTCGGTGCTGCCCGCCGATTTCGCGAACCTCGGAGCGGCGTGTCGCGACCTGGAGGTCGCCGGTGTCGACCACATCCAGTGGGACGTGATGGACGGCCACTTCGTCCCGAACCTGACCTTCGGCCCCGACGTGATCGCCGCGTGCCGACCGCAGGTCGAGGTGCCCTTCGAGGCGCACCTGATGGTCACCGATCCCGACCTGTTGGCGGACCGCTACGTCGAGGCGGGATGCTCTCGGCTGATCGTCCACGCCGAGGCGTGCGTGCACCTGCACCGCACCCTCGGCGCGATCCGCGAGCTCGGCGCCACCGCCGCGGTGGCGCTGAACCCGGCGACACCGGCCACAGCGGTCGCCCACGTGCTCGACCTCGTCGACCTGGTGTTGGTGATGACGGTGAATCCCGGCTTCGGCGGTCAGCGCTACATCGCCACCATGGAAACCAAGATCGCCGAGGTCGCGGCGATGATCGACGCGTCCGGGTACGACATCGACCTCGAGGTCGACGGCGGCATCGGGACGTCGACGATCGCCGGTGCCGCGAAGGCCGGAGCGAACGTGCTCGTCGCCGGCTCGGCACTGTTCGCCGACCCGGCCGGATTGGGCCACGCCGTGGCCGAGCTGCGTGACCTGGCCGAGGCGGCCCGATGAGGTCGGTGGCACGGTGACCCGCTCGGAATCGGGCCGGGCGCCACGGGGCGGTCGGGATTCGGGGGCACGCGGACGGTCGGCCGGCGCGAGGGGGTCGCAGACGACCGTATCGGCCACGGGCGGTTCCCGCGTCACCGCTCCCGGTGGCGACCCGAACCACATGCGCTCGAAGCGGCGGAGCCGGGGGGTGCAGGTCGCCGCGATCGCCTTCGTCGTGATCCTGATCGTCGCGATGGCGGTCGGCTGCGCGAAGTACGACGGCGACCAGGCCGCCTTCTGTGATCAACTCGGCGACGTCCCGTCGTTCATGCAGCTCGCGGCCCGGGTGAACTCCGGCACCGATGAGCAGGCCGCGGCGACGATGCAGGCCGCGGCGGAACAGTTCCGCTCACTCGAACGCGTCGCACCCCGCTCGATCCGGGTCGAGGTCGCCGCGTTGGGCGACGCGGCGGAACGGATCGAGTCGCACATCGGCCCGGGCGGTGACTCGTCGCAGTACGCGGACACCGGCAACGAGCCCGGCGCGGCTCCGCAGGTTCCGCTCACGTTCGAGAGTCAGTTCCGGCTCGGCGCGTTCTACGACGAGATGCAGAACCACCACGGCACGGTGACGGCGGTGTACTCGTTGATGAGCTACGCCACGAAGGACTGCGGTATCAGCGACGCGTCCCTCGATCTGGGCATGTTCGGCTACGGACCTTCCGAGAACTTCGGTTCGGACTTCGGCGGCACGGGCACCTTCGTCGACCCGGGCGGCACCGGCTCCGTCGGGGTTCCGGCGGTCCCCGAGCCCGACCCGTGCCGGGGGCCGGGCTGCGCCGGTGACGGGGCCGGACAAGGGCTTCCCGGCTCCGGTCACGACGGCGGCGGGGTGCAACTCGCGCCGCCCGCGACGTCGTCACCCTGATCGTCGCCGACTTCGCGGGTGCCCGGGCCCGCCGTTGACCCCGGGCCGCCCGGTCGGCAATCCTCAGTACCGGTGCATCCCCGGGACCGCGTCCGCATCGTCGTCGCCACCGCGCATGCGGTGATCGAAGGCCGACTCGACCCGGCCGACGGTGCCGCGACGCTGCGGCTGCAACAGTCCCAGATCGCGGCGCCGCTGCGTGGGGACCGCATCGACGTCACCCAGAGCGAGGCGAACGACGTGGCGACGAGCCTGCGGCGGCTCGCCGAGCAGGTGTCGGAGTGCGAAGCGCCACCCGACGGATCCGGCGACCTCGTCGCCGCGGCCCGGATCCTGGGTGAGCTCGCCCAGATCCTGCGGTGACCAAGGCGCCGCGGGTCAGCCGGCGGTGAGCGTGCCCGGCGCCGCGACGTTGCGGGGGTCACCCTCGGGCCACAGCGGGAGATCCGCGCCGTGGCGGTAGTAGGGAACGGGCTCCGCGGCGAGCGGGGTGCGCCCGGCGATCAGGTCCGCGGCCCGCTCGGCCACCATCATCACCGGCGCATAGATGTTGC
>CAZQSU010000181.1:0-4196 GCA_964595905.1 uncultured Iamiaceae bacterium | reverse complement strand
ACTGGCAGGAGATCCTGCGGGCGATCGACTCGATCCAGCTCACCGCCAACCACTCGGTCTCCACGCCGTCGGACTGGACCCAGGGCGACGACGTCATCGCCGCTCCGACCTTCAGCGACGAAGAGGCCGAGGCCAAGTTCGGCAAGATCGACAAGAAGAAGGACTACCTGCGCTTCGTCAAGCAGCCGGGCTGACGACCGGGCCTTCGCCCGACACCGCGTCGAACCGTCGACGCCGCCGGGTCGGGCCGGCGGCGAATCGAGTCCACACCGAAAGGGGGCCGGAAGCATCGCTTCGGCCCCCTTTCGACGTGCTCAGCGCATGCGGGCGAACCCACCGGTCGTTCCGACCAGGGCAGTCACTTGACCTCGAGGGTGCCCTTCATCGACGCGTGGATGTCGCAGACGAAGGTGTACTTGCCCGGCTTCAGGTCGACGAGCGTGATGGTCTGGGTGTTCGGCCCGGCCTTCAGTTCGGTCTTGGCGTCGCCGGTCGACGACTTCGCGTCCTTGAAGTCGATGTTGTGCTGGACACCGTCTTCCTTGTTGTCGTAGGTCACCTTCAACCGGTCACCCGTGGTGGTGATGCAGTCCGGGCTGAAGTCGAAGTTGGTGGTCACGACCTCGATGGCCCCGTTCTGGGCCTCGGTACAACCCGACGAGCCGCCCGCGGCGGTCTCGCCGCTGGCCGCGGTCGTCGTCGCGCCGCTGGTCGAGTCGTCGCTCGAACCGCAGCCGACACCGAACGCCATCACCAGCGTCAGCCCGGCAGCGACTCCGAGGGCACGACGCGCCAGTCGTCGGCGCTTCGTTCCGGTCGGTCTCGTGGTCACATCTTGCGTTGAATTCGAAGTTTCTTCTGTCACAACCGCCACCGTAACCACGCCGCACCGCAACCGGTAGTGACCGATGGCACTCGACGGGCGACACCCGGGCCGAAGGTCTCGGCGCAACGGGCATCAGGCTCTCCTAGAGTGAGGGCCGTGACCATCTACCAGGCACCGGAATACCATCCGGCGTTCGAGGAATACTGCGAGACCATCTACGAGCTCCGCGAAGACGACGTGGAGGTGATCCAGGCCCGCATCGCCGAACGGCTCGAGGTCTCACGCCCGGCGGTGTCGGAAATGGTGCACCGCCTCACCGTCCAGGGGCTGGCGACCGTCGACGAAGGTCGCATCCACCTCACCGAAGACGGCAAGAAGCTCGCGGAACAGGTGGTGCGCCGTCACCGGCTCGCCGAACGGTTCCTGACCGACATCCTGGAGCTCTCGTGGGCCGAAGCCCACAAGGAAGCCGGCAAGTGGGAGCACGTGATCTCGGACTCGGTCGAGGTGGCGATCTCCCGCGTGCTCGGCAACCCGACGACCTGTCCGCACGGCAACCCGATCCCGGGCACCGACTACGTGGCGCCGGAGATGCGCACGCTGTCGGACCTCGAGGCCGGCGACACGTTCGTCGTCGCCCGCGTGCCCGAGGAACTCGAGTTCGCCCCCGGCATCCTCGACTATCTGGAGACCGCCGAGTTGCTGCCGGACCGCACCGGCACCCTCACCGTGACCTCACCCGACGGGACGATGACCGTCGAAGTCGGCGGCCGGCACGTCGGCGTCAGTCGGTTCGTGAGCGAACGGATCCTCGTCACCACGCCCTGAACCGGTCCGGTCACCGGCCCGGACGGGTGGCCGTCGGCGCCCGCCACACCTCGACGTCGTCGATCCCGCGCACCTGCACGACGTCGACGAGGGTCCGGCCGTGCGTCCGCGCCAGATACTGGAGTGGCGTCAGCCGTTGACGTTTGGTGATGCCGATCACGAAGTAGTCGGCCGCGGAAGGGTCCGTGACCCAGCGACCACAGGCCGACCACGAGACCATCTCGGGAGTCGTCCCCCGGATCGTCGCTCACCCGGTGAGGACGTCGGGCAGGTCGCCGGCATGCACCACCCGGAGGCGCTTGGTCGCGCGCGTGAACGCCACGTACAGCGAGCGCAGCCCCTGGGGTTCTGAGCCGACGATCACGCCCGGCTCGACCACGACCGCGGCGTCGACCTCGAGACCCTTGACCAACCTGACGGGTACGACCGTGACCTGCTGTTGCAGCCCGTTCGCCGCAGCGGAGCCGTGGGCCACCCCGGCGAGTCCGAGCGCGTGGTCGATGCGGTCGACCAGTGGTCCGGGCACGATCACCGCGACGTTGCCGGTTCCCACCGCACGCATCTCGTCTCGGACGGCCACGGCGACCGCGTCGTCGAGTTCGTCAGGAGCGACCCGGGTCACGACCGGCGCGTTCCCGTCGGTCCGCACCGCGGTCGGCGGTGAGAGCTGCGGCGCGACCTCGTGCAGGATCCGGGTCGCGAATCCCATCAACGGGGCAGGGATCCGGTAGCCGATGGTCAGCTCGGCGATCCGGTGACCGCGTCGGTCCGGCAGATGGTCGAGCACGTCGTACCAGTCGCCGTGCGCCCACGCACCGGTCGCCTGGGCGATGTCGCCGACGATCGTCATCGATCCGTTCAACGACCGACGGCTCAACATCCGCAACTGCATCGGCGACAGGTCCTGGGCCTCGTCGACGACGATGTGCCCCCAGGTCCGGATCTCCCCCTCGGGCGTGCCGTCCGGCCGGAGACGACCCTTGCGGCGCGGTAGCGGCCCCAGGCCGACCGCCGCTTCATCGAGCAGCGGCACGTCCTGTTGGGTCCAGATCACGTCGTCGACGTGAGCGGCCCAGGGCCGGTACAGCCGTTCGGCGTCGTGCGGCGACAGGACACCCCGTGCAGCGCGGCGCAGCAGGGCCTTCGAGCCGTAGAGCTCGTGCAGCAGCTCTGCCGGCGTCAACACCGGCCACATCCACTCCAGTGCCGCATGGACCTGTGCGTCGTCACCGAGCCGTTCGGCCACCGACGCCCCGGTGAGAGGCTCACGCGCCGACTCGGCGAGCGCCGCGAAGACCGATTCGGCGACGAACCGACGGGCCGCGTTGTGGGTCCGGAAGCGTCGCGAGGCATCCGCGACGATCGACGCGGACCGCTCCACGTCGAGGGTGAGATGCTGCAGTCCGAAGGCAACACGCAACCGGGAGCGCAACGGCCGTCGTCGGTCACGGATCGCGTTGGCGACCAACCGGGCCACCGCCGCGTCACCCTTGATCCGGGCGACCGCGGCGTCGTCGTCGCCGCTCACCGCCACGGGTTCGATGAGGTCGGGCAACACGGCCAGTTGCACCCCCGCCTCACCGAGCGAGGGAAGCACCTGTTCGATGTACGACAGGAAGAGCCGGTTGGGTCCCACCACGAGAACGCCCTGACCCTCGAGGGGGAAACGGTGCGTGTAGAGCAGATAGGCCGCCCGGTGCAGCGCCACGACCGTCTTGCCCGTACCCGGCCCGCCCTGGACGACCAGCACCCCGGGCAATTCGGACCGGATGACGCGGTCCTGTTCGACCTGGATCGTGCCCACCACGTCGCCGAGGCGCCCGGTCCGTCCCGATTCGAGCGACGCCACGAGGGCGCGACGACCCGAGACGCGGTCGTCCTCGTCGACGGGACGGTCGTGGTCGCCGAAATACTCGTCGTCGAGGTCGAGCAGGGTGCGACCCCGACTCGCGAAGTGTCGTCGACGCTGCAGCCCCATGGGGTGGGGACCGGTCGCCCGGTAGAACGCCTCCGCGATCGGGGCACGCCAGTCGACCACGACCGCCTCGTGGTCGGCGTCGGACACCGGAAGCCGACCGATGTAGAAGCTGGTCTGGCCGACGTCGGCGTCGGCATCGGCATCGACGTCGATCCGACCGAACACCAACGACGCGTCGCCCAGATCCAGCCCGGCGAGCCGGTCGTCGACCGTCGAGTAGATGACGTCGCGCTCGTAGCGCGCCTGGGCGGTGCCACCCGCACCGACCTCGACCATCGTTCGGAGGCGGTTGGTCGAGTCTCTGGCCTCGTCGAGCAGGCGGTAGGCCCGGTCCACGTAGCGCTGTTCCGATTCGAGTTCCGGGTTGCTCGCCATCGCTCCAAGGTGCAGGTCGATCGGCCCTGTGGGACCCACTCGCCGACGGCGGGGGCGATCAGGGGATCGTCCATCCTACCGAGTCGTCTTCCGAGTCGCTCCACGGGCCCGACGGCGAGACGAGCCCAACACCGAGACGAGCCCAACACCAAGACGAGCCCAACACCAAGACGAGCCCAACACCAAGAC
>CAZQSU010000180.1:0-4202 GCA_964595905.1 uncultured Iamiaceae bacterium | reverse complement strand
ATCTGTCGGGCGCGGTCGCCGATGCCGACGCCGACGACTCGGTCGACGTGATCGTGCTGACCGGGGCCGACCCGGCGTTCTGTGCCGGCCTGGACCTCAAGGAGCTCGGTTCCGGCGGGGGGCCGGGGCCCATGCCGGATTTCGGCCGCGCGGACGGGACCCGGGCTCCCTTCGGGGCGACCGACAAGCCGGTCATCGGCGCGATCAACGGCGTGGCCGTCACCGGCGGTCTCGAGTTGGCGCTCGCCTGTGATTTTCTGGTCGCCTCCGAGCGTGCCCGCTTCGCCGACACCCATGCTCGGGTCGGCATCCAACCGGGCTGGGGGCTCACGGTGCTGCTCCCCGAGGCGGTCGGGCTGCGTCGGGCGCGCGAGATGAGCGCCACGGGAAACTTCGTCGATGCGCAGACCGCGCTCGCCTGGGGCCTGGTCAACCATGTCGTCGCCCACGACGACCTGATCGACTTCTCCCGGCGCCTCGCGTCCGACATCGCCAGCAACGACGCCCGGGCGGTCCGCCAGATCTACGCGACCTACGACGAGAACGCCCTCGGAACCGGCAAGGACGGCTGGGCGACCGAGGGCCGCGTCGTCGCAAAATGGAACGACGGCCGCTTCAGCGCGTCAGACATCGAGAGCCGACGCGCCGAAGTGGCCGAACGTGGTCGGGATCAGTTGTAGATCCCGTCGGTTGTGTGTCGTCACCGACCGGGGTCGGGCGACGGTCCTGCGATTCAGGCGGGACGTACGTCCTGTGCCTGGTCACCCTTGGGACCCGACACCACCTCGAATTCCACTGCCTGTCCTTCTTCGAGGCTGCGATAGCCGTTCATCTGGATGGCCGAGTGGTGCACGAAAACGTCAGAGCCTTCGCTCCGGGCGATGAACCCGTAGCCCTTTTCGTTGTTGAACCACTTGACGGTACCGGTCGCCATCTGCGCGACCCCTTTCTTTTCTGCTGGGTCGCCGTTTGTCCCGCGCCCTGCACTGCATTGAGTAGGGGAACTGTAGTAGATCCGACCCAGGTGGCGGAAACGAACCCGAAAATTTCGTCAGGGATCGACCGGTGCCGAGAATCCCCCTCGGACCACGAGAATTCACCGCTGCGGGTTCAGGAGTCGAGCTGTGCCAGCTCGGTGCCCTCGTACCGCTGTTCGCCGTCGCTGGTCAGCAGGGTCCCGAGGAGCCAGGCGATCACGCAACACCCCATGATCACGGCGATCGGGAACAGCACGATCAGGATGACGGCCATGACGATTCCACCCGGCATGGCGCCAGTATCGCGCAGGCGCGTCGGCCCCGGCGAACCATCGCGGCACCCGGCCGCGCCCCTCGTTCGTCAGCCGAGCGGTCGGTGGGCCCAGGCCTCGATCTCGACGAGTGCGCCGAGTGGGAGTTCGGTCACCCCGCACGCCGTGCGCGCCGGGCGATGATCGCCGAACAGTTCGACATAGGTGGTGTTCATCGCGGCGTAGTCGTTCATGTGGCGGAGGTACACGGTGGTCTTGACCACGTCGGCGAGGGTCGCCCCCTCCGATTCGAGCAACCCTCGCAGGTTCGCCACCGCCTGGCGCAACTCGGCGAGGAGGCCGCCGGTCACGATGACCCCGTCGACCGCGCCGATCTGGCCCGAGGTGATCAGCCAGTCGCCGGCTCTGACGATGGGTCGGTACGGCCCGATCGGAGTGGCTGCCATGTCGGATCCTTTCGGCGGCGGGACCGGCGCTTCGCACGGTCGATGCGACCTGTTCGCCCCCGCAACGCTACCCGTGCCGCGATCGCTTCGCCGGTTCGAGGGGGTTCCACCGACTGCCGGATACGATTGGGCCCCCGATAGCGTCGGTGCCGTGATGGATCACCGAGACACGCCGATCGCTGCTCCGGACCCGACCTCGACGCCGCGACCTGTGACCGGCCACGTGCTGACGAGACGGGCGGTCCTCGCCGGCGGCGCCGCGGCGGTGGTGCTCGCAGCGTGCGGATCGAAGGGCGACGGCGACACGTCGAGCCGCGACACCTCCCCTGCTGCGACCGCGTCGTTGCTGGCCCTGTTCCCACTGAACGACTACATCACCGCCGGGGTTCCCCAGCGGATCGCCTTCGGGATCGCGGACCCGGGCGGGGGCCTGACGGCGAAGGGTCCCTCGACGCTGCGGTTCACCATCACCGATCCGAGCGGGGCCACGAGCACCCAGCAGGTGCCCGGTCACAGCAAGGGACTCCCCTACACGTACTATCCGATCCACTTCACCCCGTCGAAGGGCGGCAACTTCACCGCCGCCACGAAGATCGACGGTTCCGAGGTGAGCTCCACCTTCACGGTCGGCGCGAAGGGGTCGTCGGACGTACCGGGGCCGACCGACGCGCTGCCGCCGATGAAGTCACCGACCACCCAGGACCACCTCGGAATCGATCCGATCTGCACCCAGGATCCGCAGTGTCCGCTGCACACGACCAGCCTCGATGCCGCGTTGGCCGGGAAGAAGCCGGTCGCCTATCTGGTCGCGACGCCGAAGTTCTGCCAGACCGGGATCTGCGGGCCGGTCCTCGAAGTGCTCGAGAAGACGGCGCCCGCGTACGACGGCAAGATCACGTTCATCCACCAGGAGGTGTACCGGTCGGCGAAGGAAGCGGCCGAGAAGGGCACGGCCGCGCCGCTCGCCCCGCAGGTCGAGCAACTGCACATCCAGTCCGAGCCGGTGCTGTTCATCACCGATTCGTCGGGGGTGATCCGCCACCGGATCGACACCGCGTACTCCCAGACCGAATTGCGCGCCGCGCTCGACGACGTGCTCGCCTGACCCAGCGCGGTTTCGTCAGCCGAGCGGTTCTGTCAGCCAGCGCGGTTTCGTCTAATGGAACGAGTTGCCGCAGCCACAGGTCTGTGTGGCGTTCGGGTTGTCGATCGCGAACCCGGCACCCTCGAGCCCTTCGGCGTAGTCGAGCGTCGCCCCGTCGAGCATCGGCAGGCTGCCCGGGTCGACCACGACCTTGACGCCGCTGAAGTCGGCGGTCACGTCGTCGCCGGCGATGTCCGAGTCGAAGTACATCTCGTAGCTGTAGCCCGAACACCCGCCCGGTTTCACCGCGACCCGCAGCGCGAGCGACTCGTCGCCTTCGGCGGTGATGAGCTCGCGGACCTTGGTGCTGGCGTTGTCGGTGAGAGTGATCACGGGCCGTTCCTCCTGGGATTGCACACGGCGGTGCCCACCACCCTACCGACTCGACCCACCGACCGGCCAGTGATCGTGACATGTTCGCCCCACCGGCCCACCAGACGGACCTCGCCGATACGCTGCGGCTCATGAAGCAGCACCCGATTCCCACGGCCGACGACATCCGCGCCTCGCTCGGCGCGGTGATCGACCCCGAGTTGGGCTCGAACATCGTCGAGCTCGGCATGGTCCGAGGAGTGAGCGTCGACGACGCGGGCAACGTCGACATCTCGATCGTGCTCACCACCGCTCGTTGCCCGCTGCGCGGCCAGATCAAGAAGGACATCGACCGGCGGATCGGCACGCTTCCGGGCGTGGCGTCGACCCACATCACCTGGGAGGAGATGAACGCCGAGGAGCGCAAGGCGGCGATGGAGCTGGCCCGCTACAACATGTCCCAGCGCACCGAGCAGACCTCGCTGGCCCCCAGCACCCAGGTCATCCTCGTCGCGTCGGGCAAGGGCGGGGTCGGCAAGTCGTCGGTCTCGGTGAACCTCGCGGTGGCGCTCGCCCAGCGTGGCCTGAAGGTCGGCGTGCTCGACGCCGATATCTGGGGGTTCTCGGTGCCCCGCATGATCGGCGTGTCGGGCCGCCTGCAGGCCGAGGTCCGTGACGGCGAGAACGTGATGCTCCCCAACGTCCGCACCTTCGAGCCCGGCGAGGTGCGGGTCGTGTCGATGGGGTTCCTCGTCGAGGACGAGTCTTCCGCGCTGATGTGGCGGGGGCTGATGTTGTCGCGGGGCGTGCAGCACTTCCTGCAGGACGTCGAGTGGGGCGACGACCTCGACTACCTGCTGGTCGACATGCCGCCGGGCACCGGTGACGTGCAGATGTCGATCGCCAAGCTCATCCCCCGTGCCGAGGTGATCGTGGTGACCACCCCGGCGTTGGCGGCCCAGAAGGTGGCGAGCCGCATGGTGTCGATGGCGCGCAAGAACTACCTGCGGGTCGCCGGCGTGGTCGAGAACATGTCGGCGTTCGTGTGCGA
>CAZQSU010000179.1:0-4222 GCA_964595905.1 uncultured Iamiaceae bacterium | reverse complement strand
CGCACGACCGAGAGGTTCTTCCCGAGTGGTCGCCCTCGAGCGCCTCGACTGAACCTGATCGATCTTGGGGCATTCCCACCGCAGATGGCCGGTTCGCAATGGACCCGTCGCTCCGCCGTGCACGGCGCGCCGCATGGTGTGCCAAGGTTTGAGGGTGCCGCGCCAGCCTGACATCCTCGTCGTGCTCAGCGACCAGCAGCGACCCGACACGATCGGCGCCTACGGGCAGGCGTTGCCGACCACACCGGTGCTCGACGCACTGGCCGCGCAAGGGACGATCTTCGACCAGGCTTTCACCGTCCAACCGGTGTGTGGCCCGGCCCGGGCGTCGATCCAGACCGGCCGCGTACCCACCGACCTGGGTTGCTGGCGCAACGGGTTGGCGCTGCCCGCGGGCACCGAGACGATGGCCACCCGGCTCGCCGCGCTCGGCTACCAGACCGGCTACATCGGCAAGTGGCACCTCGCGTCGGACCGCGGACCCCGCCTGCCCGCGGGCAGGACCACCGCCCGTTTCGAGAAATCGCCCGTGCCACCCGATCGTCGGGGCGGCTACACCGACGCCTGGTTGGCCGCCGACGCCCTCGAGCTGACCTCGGGTGCCTACACCGGGCACGTCTGGGACGAAGACGGCGACCAGGTCGACCTTCACGGTTACCGGGTCGACGCGCTCGGCGAGATCGCCGTCGACCGGCTCGACCGGTTGGCCCGAGACGACCGGCCGTTCCTGCTGTTCGTGTCGTTCCTCGAACCGCACCACCAGAACGACCGGTTCCGTACCATCGCGCCCCGCGGCGCGGCCCGCCGGTTCCGCGACTTCGCCGTGCCCGGCGACCTGCGCGGCACCCTCGGCGACTGGCGCTGGAACTACGCCGCGACTCTGGCCACCTGCCGGTCGATCGACACCAATGTCGGTCGCCTGCTCGACGCTCTGCGCGGCCACGGCCGCTTCGACGACGCGCTGGTGATCTACGCGAGCGACCACGGCAGCCACTTCCGTACGCGCAACCTCGAGTACAAGCGGAGCTGCCACGACGCATCCATCCGCATCCCGCTGATCGTGCGCGGTCCCGGCTTCGACGCCGGAGCGCGCTCGACACGGATCGTCACCCACCTCGACCTGCTCCCCACGATCGTGACCGCCGCCGGCGGGGAGGACCCAGCCCTGGCCGGACGCCCACTGCAGCAGACACGTTCGACCGAAGAGTGGCGGGACGAGATGCTCATCCAGATCAGCGAGTCGCAGATCGGTCGGGCGCTGCGCACGACCACCCACACGTTCGCCGCCGCCGCGCCCGGCCGCAATCCGCTACGCGGCCATCTCGCCCCGGCCGCCGACACCTACGTCGAGACCCACTGCTACGACCTGGTGGCCGACCCGTTCCAGCGGCGAAACCTGGCCGGTGACGGCGCGCACCGCGGACTGCGCCGGGAACTGGCCGAGCGGCTGGCCGACGAGATCGCCCGAGTCGAGGGGAAGGGGCCGACCATCAGCCTGCGCTGACACGCCTGTGGCCCGCCATCGGCGAGCCGCACTCGCGTTCCTCGCCAGCATCGTGTGCCATGGGTTCGACGCGCACGACCCTCACTCCCGACGCCGCGGAGCCTGAGACGAATCAGGGCATGGTCAGGATGACGGGCCCATCGTCGGTGATCGCGACGGTGTGCTCGGTGTGCACCGCTCGGGAGCCGTCGATGGTCACCGCCGTCCAGTCGTCGTCGAGGATCGCCGTGGCGCCCGAACCGGCACAGATCATCGGCTCGAGTGCGAGCACGTTGCCCGTCCGGAGCTTCGGACCGGTCCCTGGCCGTGCCTCGTTCGGCACCGCCGGCGCCTCGTGCATCGCCCGGCCGATGCCGTGGCCGGTGAACCCCTCGGCCAGCTCGTAACCCGCGTCGGCCACGATTCCGGCGACCGTCGCGCCGTAGTCACCCAGTCGCCCGCCGGCGACCATCGTGGCGACGCCCTCGGTCAGCGCCCGATCGGCGACGTCGATCAACGCCTCGGTCGCAGCATCGACGGTGCCCACCCCGACGGTGAACGCGGCGTCGCCGTGCCAGCCGTCGACGATCGCGCCACAGTCGACCGAGATCACGTCGCCGTCGGCCAACACCCGGTCACCCGGAATCCCATGGACGACCACCTCGTTCACCGACGTGCAGATCACCGCCGGGTAGCCGTGATAGCCGAGGAAGTTCGACTGGGCGCCGCGCCGCTCGAGCACGTCGCGCCCGACCCGGTCGAGCGCGGCCGTGGTGACCCCCGGTCGGATCGCCGAACGGATCTCGCTGTGCATCTCGGCGACCACCCGTCCGGCACGCCGCATGGTCGCGACCTGCTCGGCGGACTTGCGGTCGATGCCCACGACCAGGTTCAAGACTTCGTGCGGGCGTCGATCACGGCGATGATCCGGGCCGCCACCTCGTCCTCGGATCCCAGGCCGTCGACGACCTCGAGCAACCCGCGCTCGGCATACCACGACGTCAACGGTGCCGTCTCGCGTTCGTACAGGTCGAGTCGCCGCTGGATCGCCTCGGGAGTGTCGTCCGCGCGTTGCACGACCTCGCCGCCGCACTCGTCGCACACCCACGGCTCTTTGGGCGGCTTGTCGGTCGAGTAGTTCGCCCCGCAGTCCACACACACCCGGCGACTCGCCAGGCGCTCGAGCACCACCGGCACCGGCACGTCGAGATCGATCACGACGTCGAGCCCACCCACGCCCTCGACGATCCCGGCGAGCGCCTCGGCCTGGGGCACCGTACGCGGAAACCCGTCGAGCACGAACCCGCGTCGGGTCAGATCGGAGTTGATCTGCTCGTCGACGACCGCGACCATCACCTCGTCGGGCAATAGTTCGCCACGGTCCATGTAGCCCTTGGCACGCAGACCCACCTCGGTACCCGCCTTGACCGCGGTGCGCAGCATGTCGCCGGTCGAGATGTGGGGCACCACGTAGTGCCGCGAGATCCGCACACACTGGGTGCCCTTGCCCGCGCCCTGTCGACCGAGCATCACCAGCCGTGTGCCCGCAGTCATCGCGCGTTCCCCTGTGAGGCCGTGGCCACTAGCTGATGAAACCTTCGTAGTTCCGCAGCATGAGCTGAGAGTCGACCTGCTTGATCGTGTCGAGGGCCACCTGCACCAGGATCAGCACCGAGATCCCGAAGAACGCGAGCGACTGACCGCCACCACCGGGCAGGTACTTCGACAGGAAGTACGCCGGGATCAGCGCGATGATCACGGTGAAGATCGCGCCGGGCAGGGTGATCCGGTTCAACACCTTCGCCAGGTACTTCTCGGTCTGTGGCCCGGGACGGATGCCGGGGATGAACCCGCCCTGTTTGCGGATGTTGTCGGCCTGCATCGGCGCGTTGAACTGGATCGAGTTGTAGAAGTAGCTGAACAGCACGATCAACAGGCCGTAGATGACCAGGTACACCGGTGACGTCGGCGAGACCAGGTAGTCGTTGATGAAGCTCTGGACGCTGTACACCCAGTTGTGCACCGGGGTCCCGTCTGGGTTGGTCTTGGTCGGCAGCATGCCGGTGATCACCAGGGGCAGGTACAGCAGCGCCGACGCGAAGATGATCGCGATGATGCCCGAGGCGTTCACCTTCAACGGGATGTACGTGGACTGCCCGCCGTACATGCGTCGGCCCACCACCCGTTTCGCGAACTGCACGGGAATACGCCGCTGGCCCTGTTCGAAGTAGACGATCGCCACCATCATGACCAGGAACACGGCGATCACCGCGGCCATGATGAACCAGCCCTTCTCGGCCTTGACCGTACCGAAGTCGACCGGCACGCGGCTCGCCACGGCGACGAAGATGATCAGTGACATGCCGTTGCCCACGCCCCGCTGCGTGATGGCCTCGCCCATCCACATCAGCAACGTGGCCCCGGCGGTCAGCCCGACCGCACACAGGGCGATCCGCCCGGCGGTGAAGTTGCCGGGGCCGAACATGTCGACGCCCTGCACACCCGAAGCGAAGAACCCGCCGCCACCGTTGTGCAGCATGTAGGTCAACGACACGGCCTGCACCACACAGATCGCCACGGTCACGTACCGGGTCCACTGGATGATCTTGCGGTGACCGACCGCGCCCTGGTTCTGCCACTCCTCGAGCTTGGGCACGGCGACGGTGAGCACCTGGATCACGATGGACGCGGTGATGTAGGGCATGATCCCCAGCGCGAACACCGAGAACTGGGTGATCG
>CAZQSU010000178.1:0-4269 GCA_964595905.1 uncultured Iamiaceae bacterium | reverse complement strand
ATGCACACCCTGATGATCGGCCAGGCCCTGACCGGACAGACCGCCTACCGCTGAGACCGGCGGCGGTAGGTATACGGCATACCTCTTCATTCAGGAGCGAAGATGACGTCTTCAGCAACAGAAAGCCAACACAGCGACGACGACGCCCACCTCGCGTCACTCGGATACACCTCGGAATTCAAACGGGACATGAGTCTGTGGGGGAACTTCTCCCTCGGATTCACCTACCTCTCCCCGGTGGTCGGCGTGTACTCGCTGTTCGCCTTCGCCCTCGCCACCGGTGGACCACCGATGATCTGGGCGGTCGTCATCGCCGGCCTCGGACAGCTCCTGGTGGCGCTCGTCTTCGGTGAGGTCGTCGCCCAGTTTCCCGTCTCGGGAGGCGTATACCCGTGGGCGAGGCGGTTGTGGGGGCGTCGTTGGGCTTGGATGACCGGCTGGATCTACATGTGCGCGCTGATCATCACGATCGCGAGCGTCTCCTACGGTGCCGGGCCGTTCGTAGCGATGCTGTTCGGCATCGACCCGTCGACCGACGTGACGATCATCTGCGCATTGGTGCTCATCGCCGTGGTCACGGTGCTCAACCTGGGTGGTACCAAGCTGCTGGCCAAGATCGCCTTCTTCGGGTTCGCCGCGGAGATCTGTGGGGCGATCGCGGTCGGCGGGTGGCTGTTGATCAGCGAGCGGCACCACAGCTTCGGTGTGCTGTTCGACTCGGTCGGCACGGCGGGATCAGGTTCGTATACCTCGGCATTCCTGGCTGCGGCGCTGATCGGGGTCTACCTCTACTACGGTTTCGAGGCGTGCGGTGACGTTGCGGAAGAGGTGCGCAACCCGGGCTTCCAGATCCCCCGCGCAATGCGGATGACGATCTACGTCGGCGGCATCGGCTCCTTCTTCATCACGCTGGCTCTCGTGCTCGCCGTGCCGGACTTCGGGCAGGTCATTTCCGGATCCGACGCGGACCCGGTTTCCACCGTGCTTCGCGACGCCTTCGGCTCGGTCGGATTCAAGATCGTCATCGGCGTCGTGCTGATCTCGTTCCTGTCCTGTGCGCTCAGCCTGCAGGCCGCCGCGAGCCGCCTGGTGTACTCATATTCGCGAGACGACATGATGCCGGGAAGTGGCCTGTTCAAGCGCTTTTCGAAGACCCGCCACGTGCCGCCGTTTGCACTGCTGCTGGCGGCGACCGTGCCTGCCATCATCATTCTCGCGTCGAAGATCTCCGAGGACGCACTGACGAAGATCATCTCGTTCGCCTCGCTCGGGATCTATCTCGGTTTCATGATGGTCGTCGTCGCCGCACTTCGAGCTCGACTGCGCGGGTGGAAGCCGTCGGGGAAGTTCACGATGGGGCGGTGGGGTCTGATCGTCAACATCGCCGCGCTCGTCTATCAGATCCTGGCCGCCGTCAACATGGCGTGGCCGCGCACGCCGGACGTACCGTGGTACGACAACTGGATCGTCCTGCTGTCGGCGTTCATCGTGGTGGTCATCGGGCTCGCCTACATGGTTGCGGCTCGTCCCTACGCGCGGCGTGACGACCTCGCGCACGGCGACGCTGTCGGAGCCCCCGAACCGCAGACGCAGCCAGAAGCCTGAAAGCCCCCGGATCCGAAGGAGCAGAACATGACTGACATCCCACGCGAATTGAAGAACTTCATCGGGGGCGAGTATGTCGAACCGCGCGGTGACGACCGGATGAACCTGGTGCACCCCTCGACCGGGCAGGTGGTCGCCACCTCGCCGGTGTCGACCGCCGCCGACGTCGACGCGGCCTACCGTGCCGCGGCGACGGCGTTCGAGCGGTGGGGCAACGCGACGCCAGCGGATCGCCAGTCGGCGATGCTGAAGTTCGCGGACGCATTAGAGGCGCGGGCTGACGAGTTCATCGAGCTCGAGTCACAGAACACCGGCAAGCCGTTCGCATTGACGGCATCGGAGGAGATCCCGATGATGCTCGATCAACTGCGGTTCTTCGCCGGTGCCGCTCGGGTGCTGGAGGGCACCGCCAGTGCGGAATACATGGCCGGCCACACGTCCTGGATCCGGCGTGAACCGATCGGGGTCATCGGCCAGGTGACGCCCTGGAACTACCCGATGATGATGGCGATGTGGAAGATCGCCCCGGCATTGGCCGCGGGCGACACCATCGTGTTGAAGCCGAGTGACACCACGCCGGAGTCGACGCTGCTGATGGCGCAGGTCGCCTCGGAGTTCCTGCCGGCGGGGACCTTCAACGTGATCGCCGGAGACCGTGACACGGGTCGGTTGCTGGTCGAGCACGACACACCCGCCATGGTGGCGATCACCGGGTCTGTGCGAGCCGGTATGCAGGTCGCCGGCTCCGCCGCGAAGGACCTCAAGCGGGTGCATCTCGAACTCGGCGGCAAGGCACCGGTGATCGTGTTCGACGACGCCGACATCGAGGCTGCGGTCGAGGGCATCGCGACCGCGGGTTATTTCAACGCCGGGCAGGACTGCACGGCGGCCACTCGCGTGCTGGCAGCCCCCGGCATTCACGACGACTTCGTGGAGGCGCTCGCCGCGTTCGCGACGTCTCAGGCGAAGGTCGGGATGCCGGACGACGAGGACGCCCTGCTCGGGCCGGTCAACAACCCCAACCAGTTGTCGCACGTGACCGGGATGCTGGAGCGGCTTCCCGACCACGCGAATGTCGCCGCCGGTGGGCATCGGGTGGCTTCGTTGGGAGACGGCTATTTCATCGAACCGACGGTGGTCTCCGGGCTGAACCAGGACGATGAGGCGAGCCAGACAGAGATCTTCGGCCCGGTGATCACGGTGCAGAAGATCGACGACGAGTTGGCTGCGATCGCCGCCGCGAACGGTGTCCAATACGGCCTGGCGTCGTCGGTGTGGACGAAGGACTTCGGCCGGGCCATGCGGGTGTCGAAGGCGCTCGACTTCGGGTGCGTCTGGATCAACACACACATCCCACTCGTCGCGGAGATGCCGCATGGCGGCTTCAAGCATTCCGGCTACGGCAAGGACCTGTCGAAGTACGGTTTCGAGGACTACACACGCGTGAAGCACGTGATGGCCAACATCGAGAGCTGACGGTCAGGAGTGGATGTTTTGAGCGGGTGGGACGTGACCAGCGCATCGCGAACGACGTGGGTGCGACCAGGCGCTCGTCGGCCACGGACCGGCGGTAGGCCGTGGGTGAGGTGCCCACGATCTGCGTGAAGGTGCGACTGAAGGTGCCCATACTGGTGAATCCGACAGCCATGCACACGTCGGTGACGGTCAGGTCGTGATGGCGCAACAGAAACATGGCGCGTTCGACGCGTCGGCGCTGCAGGTAGCGGTGGGGTGTTTCGCCGAAGACGCGCTTGAATTCCCGGATGAAGTGAGCGCGCGTCATGTAGGCCACGGCCGCGAGCGCGGCGACATCCAGTGGCTCGGCATACCGGCGGTCCATCCGGTCCCGGGCGCGTAGCAGCCTCCGGTTGACGTCCTCGCTCTCTCGGCTCACGACACCAGCCTAGAAGCGAGCACTTTTGGATAAGCGCGACCGCGCGGCCGGCTCTACTGTGGTGCGCAACGATCCGATCCCACCGAGGAGCCACCATGCTGACCCGCAACAACCTCTCATCCATCTATGTGCTCGACCAGGACGAGGCCCTGACGTTCTACACCGAGATGCTCGGCCTGGAGGTGAGCGCCGACATGGACTTCGGTCCGATGCGGTGGCTGACCGTGCGCGTGCCGGGGGACCAGAAGGAGATCCTCCTGGAGCGACCGGGGCCACCCGCGCACGACGAGGCGACCGCCGAGGCCGTCCGCGACGTGGTGACCAAGGGTGCCGGCGGCGGTTGGCTGGCCTTCACCACGGACGACGTGCACGGCACCTTCGAGCGCATCGAGAAGGTGGGCGCCGAGATCGTGCAGGAACCAATGGAGCAGCCCTACGGCACGGACTTCGCGATCCGGGATCCGTTCGGCAACAACATCCGGATCGGATCGATCACGCACGGGGACCAGCAGGGCTGACGCTCACCTGCACCGCCGACGGCCGGGAAGCCTTGATGTCGGTGCAGGTTGGGGGAGGTTCGATGCCCTCACACGGTCCATCGTGCTGGTGTCGCCGTCAGCGGCCGTCAGGAGCGACGGCATCGGCGAACGAGACCGCCGGCCTCTCCAGCAACCTGGGCACGTCGTCGCTGACGGCGTCGAGTTCGCCGTCACGTATCGCCGTGTAGGTGCTGATCCAGGCGTCGACGAGCCAGCCCGGAGCGTCGTATG
>CAZQSU010000177.1:0-4368 GCA_964595905.1 uncultured Iamiaceae bacterium | reverse complement strand
CACGTCGGGCTGTGCGTCACCGATCTCGAAGCCGCGACCCGTTTCTACACGGGCGCGTTCGGCTTCACGGTCCGCAGCGAGCTCGCCGTGCCCGACCCGTTCACGGCCGAGCTGCTCGCGGTGGAGCCCCCGGTCGGCCTCACGGCGCGCTACCTGGTGCTGGACGGTTTCGTGCTCGAGCTGCTGTGGTTCGACCGGGACGGCAACGATCCGAGGCGCGCCCGCGGCTTTACCGAGCCGGGGCTGACGCATCTGTCCTTCGGCGTCGACGACCTCGACGCGACCTGTCGTCTCGTCACCAACCACGGCGGCATGGTCCTCGACGAGCGCACCATCCCCGGCACCGCGGTCATGGTCCGCGACCCCGACGGCCAACTCATCGAGCTTCTCCCCCGCACCACCGGCGGCTGATCGCCGACACCGCCGTCGTCGGCTCGGTACGCTCGACGGCATGGCGCGGAGGAGCACCATCGTCCGCAACGCGGCGATCGCCGCGCTCCTCGTCGGCGTAATCGTCGCGGCCGGCGCCCTGCTGGCCCCGCCCGGATCGGCGAGCAGCCAACTGATGCCACTGAGCCTCGCGACCGGCGAACCCCCGCCGCCGTCGGTCACGAAGTGTGCGTCGCCGTTGTCGACGGGATCGGCCTACGCGATCGCCGACGCCGGTACCGAGGCGATCGACTGTCCGGTGATGATCTCGCGCCGCCGCTGGACCGCCGGTGTGGCCGGGGTCGTCGCGCTCGCCGGTGTCGTCACCCTCTTCGTCGTGCTTCTTCCGAGGCGTCGCCGCCCCGACGAGGATGGCGAAGCCGTTCAGGGCGTCGGTATCACCTCTGCTTCCTAGCGACGCGACGGGCGACGGCCGCGCACCGCTGCGCGCGCTCGACCGCCTTCGAAGCGACCAAGGCCGCGATGTCCTCCGGCTCGTACTCGGCCTTGGTCTTGAGCGGAAGCAATCGGCTGGGACGTGGCAGGTGACGACACAGATCCAGGAACCACGGCTCGTGTGCGTAGCCCCGCGCCATCAGATGGGCTGCAGCGCTGTAGACGTAGCGATCGCACACGACCGCCTTACCCGCGTGGATCGCGGGAAGCAGCGTTTCGTGCGCATGCTGCAATCGCTCGCCCGTCAACACCGCGACAAGACCGCGACAAGACCGCGGTAGTCGATCCCGTCCCGGGAAGCGGGTTCGTGCAGGTAGCGGAGATAGAGCGGGCGCCCCACGGCTTCCCGTGGCGGCGACCTCGTGACCACGACATCGAACCCGCGGGCCCCGAGCAGGCGCGCCGTTGCGGCGACGAGCGTCGACTTGCCCGACCCGTCGACGCCGTCGAACACGACGAACGGTCCTGACACGGCATCGATCCCGTCGAAGTCGATGACACAGGCGGGTTGTCCCTCGGGAACCATGAAGTTGCTCCAACTCGCCAGGCAAGAAGCGAGGACACATCGATGCTACCGGCCCGCAGTTCTCGGGCAGCCGTGCTGTACAATCACGCTGTATGACCACGGTCCGGACACAGGTGTACCTCACCGACGAACAGCGGCGTCGGATCGACGCCGCGTCGAAAGCAGAAGGCCTCACCATGGCTGAGATCATCCGCCGGGCCCTGGACGCCTATCTGAGCGACGATCTCGAACCGACCCGAGCGCTCGCCGCCACCTTCGGTGCACAGCCGAGCGCGTCGGTGCCCTCTCGGGACACCTGGCACCGTGGCTGACCTCCTGATCGACACCGATGTCTTCATCGATCACCTGCGGGGCGCAGCGCAGCTCCGCGTGGGACGCAACCGCGTCAACTATTCAGTCGTGACGCGCGCCGAACTGTTCGCAGGCAACACCGCAACCGACCTCGCGGCACAGCTCCTCGCGCCGTTCCGCGAACGCCGCGTCGACCGCAACGTCGCCGAGCGCGCGGGACGGGTGGCACGAGAATTCGGACTCCGACTGCCCGATGCGCTGATCGCCGCAACCGCGATCGAACACGGTCTGATGCTCGTGACGCGGAACGCCAAGGACTTCGAAGCCGTCCGCGGGCTGCGACTGAAGGTGCCACGATGATGCTCAGCGAGGCGCCGCGGGCGGCAGGTCGCGCTTGACGACCTTGCCGGTGGCGTTACGGGGCAGGTCGTCGACGAACGTGTAGTGGCGGGGAACCTTGTAGTCGGCCAGCCGCTCCGCGGCGAACGCACGCAGGCCCGCGGCATCGTTGGTCGCGCCGCCGTTGCGCAGCACGACCCACGCGCCGATGTCCTCACCGAGCACATCGTGGGGTACCGCGGCAACGGCCACCTGCGCGACATCGGGATGATCGATCAGCACCGCTTCGACCTCGGCGGCGTGGACATTGTTGCCGCCCCGGATGATCACGTCCTTGCGGCGCCCGACGATGTACAGGTAGCCGTCCTCGTCGAGCCAGGCGTCGTCGCCCGAATGCAGCCAGCCGTCCCGCCAGGTGGCCGCGGTCGCCTCGGCGTCGCCCCAGTACTCGCGCTCCCGGCCCGGGTTGCGCACCAGCAGCTCCCCCACCTCGCCCGGCGGCAACTCGGAGCCGTCGTCGGCGACGATCCGGAACTCGGTCGGTGGGATCGGCTTGCCGACCGACCCGACCCGCCGGTCCTGTTCGTCCTTGGGTACGAAACAGAACGCCGGCCCGGCCTCGGTCATGCCCCAGGCGTTGCTCACCGACGCCCGGGGCAACTTGTCGCGCAGCCGCTGCAGCGTCGCCGGGGAAATCGGCGCGGAGCCGACCGAGCACATCGTGACGCTGGAGAGATCCGCGTCGGCGAACCCGGGGGCGACGAGCAACAGCTCGACCATCGCCGGCACCAGGAACACCGCGGCCGGGCGGCGCTCCGCCACGATCTCGAGCCACCGGTCCGCGTCGAAGCGCGGCAGGTACAGCAGGCGCATCCCGAGCTTCATGGGACTGTAGACCGACGAGATCCCCGCGAAGGTGAACATCGGTGACGAGTGCAGCCAACCGTCGCCGGTCCAACGCGGCACCGCGTTGGGCATCAACAGCGCGCTGCGGTGGCGCACCACCACGCCCTTCGGTCGCCCGGTCGTGCCCGAGGTGTACATCAGGTCCGCGATGTCCTCCCCGGTCACGGCCACCTGGAAGGTGCTGCCGTCGACGTCGGTCGCGTCGTCGAAGGCGACGACCTCGGCTGCCTCGTGACCGGCACTCGAGCCAATCACATCCCTCCGGAGATCACCGCCGGCTGGGCCGGCCGATCCGGGACCGGCTGCGTCGGGATCGGTCGACACGATCGTCGTCAGGCCGGGCACCTCGGCGTCGACCAGCACCGGCGTGGTCGACGCGCCGCTGATCGCCAGCGTCGCGCCGGCGTGGGTGAGGATGTCGTGCAGTTCGCGGGCCACGAGCCGTGTGCTGGTCGGCACCGCGACCGCGCCGGCTTTGTGCACCGCGACGTAGGAGACGAGGAATGCCAACGGCTCGGCTGCGGGCAGGTGCACCGCGACCCGGTCGCCGCACTGCAAGCCGTGCGCGACGAGCCAGCGGGCGAGCCGATTCGAACGGTCCTCCCAGGCAGCGAAGGTCAGGTCGGTGTCGGTTCCGAGGTCGGTCGCGGCGATCTCGTCACCGAGCGCGTCGGCCATCATCCGGAGCTGGTCGGTGAGCAGGCCGCTCACGGGGGTGTCTCGCCGGGCTCCGGGTCGCGGGGCAGCCCGAGCAACCGTTCACCGATGACGTTGCGCTGGATCTCGCTGGTGCCGCCCGCGATGGTCAGGCACCGGTTCGCCAGGAATCCGAAGGTCCACGTCGCGGCGTCGCCTTCGACCGCGGCGCCGAGCGGCCCGAGCAACTCCAGGCCGAACTCCTGGACCCGCTGGTCGTGTTCGACGCCGAGCAGCTTGCGCACCGACGCCTCCGGGCCGGGCCGGGCGCCCGACACCGATCGCAGGGTGGTGCGCGCTCCGAGCGCGGCGACGGCATGTGCCTCGGCGACGAGTCCGCCCAGTCGATCGAGCACCACCGGGTCGATCGGCCACCCGTCCCGCCGGTCGCTCGATGGTTCACCACGCCCGTCGCCCGATGACTCGTCCGCGGCGCCCGCTCCACCCGACGCCGCTCCCCCCACTCGAACTCTGGGAGGAAACCCACGATGATCGCCGGTTTCCTCCCAGAGTTCGCTCGGTGCCGGGTCGCGGCCGAGGCCTGATGCGGCTCGCTTGCGCACCAGGCCGAGCAGGTTCTCGACGCCGCCGCCGAAGGATGATCCTGAACCCATCGCGACCCGTTCGTTGCCCAGGGTGGTGCGGGCGAGCGCCCAGCCACCGTTCACCTCGCCGATCACGCAGTCATCCGGCACGAACACGTCGTCGAAGAAGACCTCGTTGAA
>CAZQSU010000176.1:4122-4388 GCA_964595905.1 uncultured Iamiaceae bacterium | reverse complement strand
TCCGGTCGGCTTCGTGGAACTCGTCGAGTGCCGCGGCGACCTTCGCACGGTCGTCGTCGCTGACCTCGTCGGCCGCGCGACGGTTCCAGCGCAGGAACGCGGCGCCGAGCACGGCGGCGGCGACCACGAACGCGACCACCGGGATCGCCCAGATCAACCCTTCGACGCCCTGCCGAGACGGGGTGAGCAGCACGTCCTGGCCGAACCGGTCGGCGAACCAGGCCCGCACCTCGTCCGCGGAACGACCCGCGGCGAGCTGGCGTCGG
>CAZQSU010000176.1:0-4112 GCA_964595905.1 uncultured Iamiaceae bacterium | reverse complement strand
CCTTCTTGCCGGCCACCGAGGTGGGCGCGTCCGAATCGGCCATCGACTTGTCGGTGCACTGCGGGCAGCGGATCGTTTCGGAGACCGACCGGGTCCGTTCGGTCAGGCTGGGTGGCCCGCCGGTCTGGCTGCCCACCACCAGGGCGACGCCGAGCACGGCGACGAGCAGCAGCCACGGCAACCTGCGGGTGGCGAAGTGCTTGTTCGGGGTGTCGGTCATGACGCTTCCGGGGCGGTCGTGGTCGTGGCGGCGCCACCGCGCACCAGCAGCGCGTCGAGTTGGGTCTCGGTGACGTTCGAGATCGTCTTGGCGACCACCACCCCGTCGGGGTTCACGATGAACGTCTCGGGCACCTTCGCCACGCCCCAGTCCAGTCCGATGGTGTCGGTGTCCACGGCGAGCACGGGCCAGGTGGCGCCGCCGAACTCCTCGAAGAACGTGCGGGCGGCCTCGGGGGTGTCCTGGAACAACACGTTCACCAGTTCGGCGTCGCCGGCGGCTTCGTGCCGCTGGGCCCAGCGCCGCAGCTCGGGCGCCTCGATCCGGCACGGCTGGCACCACGACGCGAAGAAGTTGACCACGACGAACTTGCCACGCAACGAGGTCAGGTCGAACGAGTCGCCCGTGAGGGTCTTGCCCGACAGCGCCGGGGCGACCTTGCCCAACAGCGGCGATTCGGCCGATTCGGTCTGGGCCTTCGAGATCGCCAGCACGCCGATCAACGCGACGAGCACCGCGGCGACGCCGAGCGCCGCCCATCGGGTCGTGGAGCGCCGGCGGCGTCGACGCGGCCCGGTCGACTCGGCGGTGCGGTCCTGCGTGTTGCTCACCGCACTCCCACGGGATCACCGCGATCGACTTCCGCGTCGTCGGCGAGCTCGGACACCGGGTCGGCAAGCGGCGCCGAGACCGGATCGGTGGGACGTCGGCGTCGTCCCGGGAACGCGGCGAAGAACGCGCCGACGAAGATCAGCCCGGCACCGGCCCAGATCCACGACACCAACGGTTCGATGTAGACGCGCAGCGTGATCGGGCCGTTCGGTTCGTTCGGCATCGACAACAGCGACAGGTAGACGTCGGACACCGGCGTGGAACGCACCGAGGGGGTGCCCACCACCTGGTTCGCGTTCGCGAACTTCTTGAGCTTCGGTGCGTACACGCGCCCACCGTCGATACGGATGCGCGCCTGTTGGACGACGACGTTGCCCTCGGTGCGGGTCGACGCGTTCAGGTACGTGACGCTGTGGCCTTCCAGGTGGGCGGTCTGCCCGGGTCGCAGGGTGTAGTCGGCCTGGGTCACGTACGCGCTCGACGCCACGACACCCACGGCGACGATCACGACCCCGAGGTGCACGATCATGCCGCCGTTGGTGCGGCCCACCAGGCCGCGCCAACCCTGGCGGCGGGTCGCCAGCACGATCTGGCGGAGCGACGCGCCGGCGACGAACCCGCCCAGGCCGAACACGACGAGCGGGACGATGCCCCGCGCGCCCAGCGCGACGGCCAACACGACCGTGCCGGTCCCCACCCAGGCGGGCACGAGCAGTCGGTGCCGCAGGGTCTCCCCCGACGCCTTGCGCCACGGCAACGCCGGCGCGACGCCCATCAGGAACAGCAACGCGATCACGATCGGGCCGGTCATCCGGTTGAAGTACGGGCCACCCACGGTGATCTTCGAGTCGTTGACGGCCTCGACGATGAGCGGGAAGACCGTGCCCAGCAGCACCACGAGCGCGAAGGTCGCGAACAACAGGTTGTTGATCAGGAACGCCCCTTCGCGCGACACCGGCGAATCGATCTTGCCCGGTGAACGCAGGCGGTCCCCCCGCCAGTAGATCAATCCGATGCTCACGGCGACGATCAGGCCGAAGAACGTGAGGAACGCCGGTCCGATCCCCGATTCGGTGAACGTGTGCACCGAGTTGAGCACGCCCGACCGGGTCAGGAACGTGCCCAGGATCGTGAGCGAGAACGTGGCGCACAACAGCGACAGGTTCCACACGCGCAACATGCCGCGCCGCTCCTGGACCATCACCGAATGCAGGTACGCGACCCCGGTCAGCCACGGCAGGAACGACGCGTTCTCGACCGGGTCCCAGGCCCAGTAGCCGCCCCAACCGAGCACCTCGTAGCTCCACCAGGCGCCGAGCATGATGCCCATGGTCAGGAACGCGAACGCGAACAGGGTCCACCGGCGGGTCTCGACCAGCCAGCCCTCACCGAGCCGACCGGTGACCAGCGCCGCGATCGCGAACGCGAACGGCACGGTGAATCCGACGAAGCCCAGGTACAGGAACGGCGGGTGGTACGCCATCAACAGGTTGTTCTGCAGCAACGGGTTCGGGCCCGGACCGTCGAATCCGGGCGGTGGCGAGAAGCTGCGGAACGGGTTCGCGGCGGTCGCCATGAGGCCGAAGAAGAACAGCGCGACGGTGAACATCACCAGCGTCGCCCAGGCCAGCAGCTTGTCGCCGAGGCGTTTGCGGAAGCGCCACACCACGGCGCACAGGTACCCGGCGAGAATCAGCGCCCACAGCAGGATCGACCCTTCCAGCGCTCCCCACAGCGTGGCGAAGTTGAACAGCGCCGGGGTGTGCGACGAACCGTTCTCGGCGACGAAGCGCACCGTGAAGTCGCGGGTGATCAGCGCACGTTCCATCACCGCGAACGCGGCCACGGCACTCGCCAGCAGCAACCCCGCGAACAGCGGCGTGGTGCGCAGCAGGTCGCGGCGGCCGTTGATCAGCCCGACGAGGATCACGGCGACCGCCGTGGCGGCGACGAACACGCCGATCAGAACGGCGGTGGACCCGAGCGCGACGTTCATCGGGTTCTCAGTGACATGCCGGGTCCGACTTCATCCGATCGGCGTGCTCGGCCGTGTAGTTCTCGGTGTGTTTGATGATGATCTGGGTGCCGATGAACGGCGCGTCGTCGGCCTCGGATTCCCAGTGGCCGACGATCACGACCGGTTCGCACCGGGCGAACAGCGCGGGCGGGTCGGATCCGGTGTAGACGACGGGCACCGACACGCCGTTCGCGGCCAGTTCGAAATCGATCTTCTGGGTGTTGTCGGTGATGGTCACCGACTTCGGGGTGTCGGCGACGGTGCCCTGGATCCTGAACCGGTCGGTGCCCAGATCGGCGCGGTGCGCCACGGCCTCGTCGACCTGGTAGAAGTAGTCGGTCGCACTGCCGAGCGCCTTGGTGACCAGGAAGCCCGCCGAGGCGAGCACCACGAGCAGCGCACCGGCGGCCATCCAGCGGCGCTTGGGCGTGCGGTGACCGACGGGACCGTGCGCGGAGGTGCGCGGGGTGAGATCGAACTCGGGCGGTTCGCCGTCGACGTCGATCTGGTCGAGCCCGACGGTCTCGGTGCGGCCCGTGCCGTCTTCGGTCACAGCCACCGCCTCTTGTCGGTGGGGACCTGGCGCGAGAGCTTGCGGCCCCGGCGCACGATGTGCACGACGTAGCCCCCGATGGCGACGGCCGCGGCCCCGTAGCCGGTGAGCACGTAGCCCCAGTAGCTCGGGGTCTGGCGTTGCACGGCGAGCTGGATCACGGTGACGTCCATGTCAGTCGACCTCCGTGGATGTCGAGGCGGTGGCGACCTGATGGGCCCCGGCCCGGTCGCTCGGGGCGCTCTGGTGCGCCGGTGCGGTGCCGTGCCGAGCGGCCCGCTTCTGCGAGGCGGCTTCGGCGCGGCGCTGGGCGATGGCCTCGTCGAACGCGTGCTCGTCGACCCGTTCGGCGAGATAGCCCACGCGGAAGCGCACGAGCAGCAGCCACACGTAGCCGCACAGCCCGGCGACCATCATCAGCAGCAGGCTGAACAGCATCGAACCGCCGATCTCCGACTCGCCGAGCAGCCGGACGGTCTGGCCCTGGTGCAGGGTCACCCACCAATTGGTCGATTCGTGCACGATCGGTACGTCGATCGCGGCGATGATCCCGGCGATCGCACACCACTTGGCCCGGTTCGCGGTGCCGGCGAGGGCGCGGCGCAGGGCGACGTAGCCGACGAAGAGCACCAGCAGCAGCGCCGTGGTGGTCAGCCGGGCGTCCCAGGTCCAGTAGACGCCCCAGATGGGCCGGCCCCAGAGCATGCCGG
>CAZQSU010000175.1:0-4592 GCA_964595905.1 uncultured Iamiaceae bacterium | reverse complement strand
CAATTGCCAAGTCGACTGAAATGCTACAAAACGGCCGTCAGCCGACACCGATGGCGAGGTCGCCGTGCCCCAAGTCTCGCCGCTCGCCGGGGGGTACGGCACCGATCCCGAGTCAGTCAGCGAAATTTCCTCGTCCGCACCAGACGCAATGTCAAACGCGCGAACCGCCCAACCGATGACCCACGTATCCACCTGTTGATTCGTCGCATAAACAATCGTAGAATTATCAGCCGAAATCATAGGATCCATCAAGTCAGGTTTCATAACACTAGATGGAATCGGGCCTCCTTGGCTCATACCGGGACAGGAGTTGGGCACAAGTGTCGGATCCTCAACACCCAGATCAGCCCGCTCAATATAATAGAGGCAATCTGTCGTATTGTCAGGACCCGGCTTAGACGCTTCGAAAGCAAGTATTGAGCCGTCAGGCGAAATCGCGGGCGAGAACAGCGACGCGCCGTCGATCTTCGACCGAAGATCTGAATCCTGTATCTGTGCGGTCCCTCCTGAGCCGAACAACACCGCCTTCGACGTGTTGTTCGGCACGTCCAGGTGCCCAGAGCCATCCACGTCCCGATCAACCAGGACCAACGAAGCCCCGCCCGAATCGCTCAAATCAGCATTCTGCGTACCGATCAACACAAACCGGCCGTCGTCTGACACAGAGCTGAGCACATTGCTATCGGCAAACACCCCCAACTCGACCGGATCACAACCCGACAACGCCAGAGTCGCAACCAGCGCCACGAACGGCGCCAGCAACCAGCGCCTCAGACGCCCCAGCGACCATCGAACCCCGAGACCGTCGCGACCCGTCAGCGAACCAAGACGGCCACTACCTGATACACCTGACATGCGGCACCTCCAACGGGCCGATCGTCATCCCCTGCGCAACTCACTCACTACGAAGCGAACCGGTGCGCTCACTCATCGTCGCCGATCGTTGCGGAAACGTCAACGAGCCACTCGAGCAGCGCAGGGCGGGAGGCTCCGACCGCCGGCATCCCCAGGGTTCGATGACTGCCAAGTCGTCATTGTCGATCTCACCGGTCCGATACCGCTCGCCTGCTTCGGCGACAAGCGGGAGGTACCCGAAATGCGCAGCGAGGAACTATGACGAGCTGCTCTCTGGCGCGAGTGTCCCGTCGACGTCGAAGAACACCGTGCCCCCAGCGACCGAAGCCTCCACAGGACGGTGGTGATGGACAGGCACCTCACTGGCCACCGCCAGAGCGGCGGGCATAGTCCGGTCCGTCGGCTGTCTCTGCCCGACCCTGTCTACGAGAACGCCCAGGCCGAACTACGCGCCTGGCCTCCCGGCACGGCGTTGCTCGTCCGCGGGATAGGGGCAGTGGCGGCAGCCCGAACCGCAGCACTCCCCTCTCTCGGCCAGCGCCAGTGCGGTGAACACGGTGTAGCCCGATGCCGGGTCGATGTAGGTGCGGTGCCCTGCCTCCTCGGCCAGACACCCGGGGCACAGACAACCCTCGAAGGTCGCGGCCAGTCGCTCGAGCACAGCTTGATTGACAGCGACGCTCGCACACCAGCAAGGCGACGAGGCCGGTCGCCGCGCCCCGCAGACGCGTTCGGCGCCACAGCGCGGGCAGCTCCCGATGTCATCGGTCATCCAACGTCGACTCCCGGGGCGGCCATCATCGCTCAGATCGCATCCACCTTGCCACAGCGACCCGCCTCGGGCCCACGGCGGAGCCGACCCAGTCCAAGTGACTCCATGGCGTCCTGACGGGCGCATTTCACGTCGCGCTTCGCGCCACAAAGGTCGACGTCTCCTACGCACTGGCAACGGCCGGTGACGAGAGGCCAACCTCTCCCGACGTCATCAGCAGGGGCAGCGTGCCCGCATCCGTCAGAGAACTGAGACCCATCGAGGGGCTGCACGTCGCTTTCCAACTTCCCGAGTATCAACCAGTCAGAACGGTAGAATGACGACATGACCCCGAACCTCGCGGACTACATCGCACAAGGCGAGAGCCTGTCCGCCGACGAGCGCGAGATCGCCGCGATTGCGCTCCAGCGGATCGATGACGCGGAACAATCCGAGGTCGACGCGGCGTGGGATGGGGAGATCGACCGCCGCGTGGATGACATACTCACCGGAAAGATCGAATTGGTCGATGGTGAGGAGACGCGGCGCATGGCGCGCGAGATGCTCGCGTCCCGCCGCAAGTAGCCTTGCTTCCGTGGCGTGAGCATCCCTCCGCTCGTGAGGAATACCTCGACGCCATCGCCTGGTACGACCTCCAGGAAGCAGGGCTCGGTGACCGACTCGCCACTGAACTCGACAACGCCGTTGACTTCGTCCGCGATTGGTCCGACGCCGCGCCCCAGCATCGCGGCCGAGAAGGGCGCCCCCTCATTCGGCGCAAGCGCGTCGAGGGATTCCCCTATGGGCTCGTCTACTTCGTACGCGACAACGTGGTGATCGTCATTGCCTACGCACACGAGAAGCGCCGGCCAGGGTACTGGCGGAGGCGCCTCGACGACCACTGAGGCCAACCAGCGCCCGGACCTCGGCGATGTGGTGGGCATCCTCGACGCAACGCGACAGTCCTGAGCCGATCGTTGGCCCAATCACTCGGCCCTGTTGGTACGCGGCGAGCGCTCAGATACCCTACGGGGGTAGAGTACTGATCACGCCGGAGTGTCCGGCGACCGAGGAGGACGGCCATGTCCGACACCCACGACAACGACGGCCCCGGCTACCTGGACCGCAAGGACGACTTCCTCAAACGCCTCAGGCGCATCGAGGGCCAGGCACGTGGCCTGCAGCGCATGGTCGAACAGGACGCCTACTGCATCGACATCCTCACCCAGGTCTCGGCGATGACCAAGGCCCTCCAGGCCGTGTCGCTGGGCCTGCTCGACGAGCACCTCGGCCATTGCGTCATGAACGCCGCTGCCGCCGGCGGCGATGAGGCCGAGTCGAAGCTCAAGGAAGCCTCCGACGCCATCGCCCGTCTCGTCCGTTCCTGAAAGCACCGACCAGTCCGAAACCCCAGCCACGTCCGAGGAGGACCGATGTCCGAAACCACCTACACCGTCACCGGCATGACCTGTGGCCACTGCGTGCGGTCGGTCACCGAAGAGGTCACCGAGATCCCCGGCGTCACCGGCGTCGACGTCGACCTCGACTCTGGTCTCCTGACCGTGACCAGCGAGGAGCCCGTGGATGACGCCCTGGTCCGCGCCGCGGTCGCCGAAGCCGGCTACCAGGTCGTCGGTGCCCCGCGCGAGCCGGTCGGTGGCGCCGACCCCAGCGGGCACTGAGCCCGCCTCGAACGCCACCCAGAGAGACGTCACCCAGAAAGGAAGGCCGATGAGCACGATCGACGACACCACGGCCTCGACCGGCCAACAGGTCGAACTCGCGATCGGCGGCATGACGTGTGCTTCGTGCGCCAACCGCGTCGAACGCAAGCTGAACAAGCTCGACGGCGTCACCGCCATGGTCAACTACGCCACCGAGAAGGCCAAGGTCACCTACGACGACGGCATCGATACCTCGGCCCTGGTCGACGCCGTCGAACAGGCCGGCTACTCCGCGCAACTCCCCACGCCCACCCCGACCGCGGACCCCGGCGACCTCGACGATGGCGACGAAGAGGACGCCCCCGTGGTGGCCCTGCGTCAACGACTCGTCATCTCGGCAGCGCTCAGCATCCCCGTGATCGCCATGGCCATGATCCCGGCGCTGCAGTTCACCAACTGGCAATGGCTGTCACTCACCCTCGCCGCACCGGTCGTGGTGTGGGGCGCCTTCCCGTTCCACAAGGCCGCCTGGACCAACCTGCGTCACGGCACCACCACGATGGACACGCTCATCTCCGTCGGCACGCTCGCCGCGCTGGGCTGGTCGGTGTACGCCCTGTTCTGGGGCAGCGCCGGCATGCCGGGCATGACCCACCCCTTCGAGTTCACCATCGCCCGGATGGACGGCACCGCCAACATCTACCTCGAAGCCGCCGCCGGGGTCACCACCTTCATCATCGCCGGCCGCTACTTCGAGGCCCGCTCCAAGCGCCGGGCCGGCGCGGCCCTCCGCGCGCTCCTGGAGCTCGGCGTGAAGGACGTCGCCGTGCTGCGGAACGGCCGCGAGGAACGCATCCCGATCGACCAGCTCACCGTCGGTGACCGCTTCGTCGTCCGCCCCGGCGAGAAGATCGCCACCGACGGACGCGTCACCGAGGGCACATCTGCCGTGGACGCGTCGATGCTGACCGGTGAGTCCGTGCCCGTCGAGGTCGGCCCCGACGACACGGTCGTCGGCGCCACGGTCAACGCCGGGGGTCGACTCGTCGTCGAGGCGACCCGTGTCGGTGCCGACACCCAACTCGCCCAGATGGCCCGACTCGTCGAGGACGCACAGAACGGCAAGGCCCAGGCGCAACGTCTCGCCGACCGCATCTCGGGTGTCTTCGTCCCGATCGTGATCGTCCTGTCGATCGGCACCTTCGGGTTCTGGGTTGCCACCGGCGGCACCGTCACCGCGGCGTTCACTGCGGCGGTCGCCGTGCTCATCATCGCCTGCCCCTGCGCGCTCGGGCTGGCCACGCCCACCGCGCTGATGGTCG
>CAZQSU010000174.1:0-4687 GCA_964595905.1 uncultured Iamiaceae bacterium | reverse complement strand
AGCCGCCCGCGCCGGTGGAGCCGCCCGCGCCGGTGGAGCCGCCCGCGCCGGTGGAGGCACCGGTGTCGATCCCACCGGCCGATCCGGGTCCGCCCGATCCCTTCGAGCTCGAGGCGCACCTCGCACGCATGACCGACGCGACCCGGCCACACGCGGAGCTGCCGGTCCTGCTGGCGTCGTTGCTGCTCACCGGGGCCGAGAACGTCGTCGTCGTCGTCCCGGGACTCATCGACGACATCGTCGGCGTCGCGGTGGTGACCGACGAGCGCGTGTTGTTGGTCAACGGTCGTCGTTGGAACCCCGCTGCCTACGAATTCCGGATCGGGCCGGGTCTGGTGGTGGAAGGCTGGCAGGACACCGACACCGCCATGCTCACCTTCGTCGCCGAGGAGTCGGTTCGCATCTCGGCCATCGTCGACAAGCCGCTGGCGTTCGAGGCCGCACGGGTCGTCCGTGAACGGGTGGCGGCGCTGAGCACCTGAACCCCGCGCGTCGCGCCGGGGATGCTAGAGTCTTTCCACCGACGCGGACGTGGCTCAGTTGGTAGAGCATCACCTTGCCAAGGTGAGGGTCGCGGGTTCGAATCCCGTCGTCCGCTCCACAGGGAGAAACCCGGTCAGGCCCCCGCAACGACGGGGGCCTGTCTCGTTTTTCCCAGCGCCATCGGGGCGACCACCCACACCGTTCGACGCCGCTCGATGGTCAGTACTCCAGGACGACCGCGGCCTCGGGACCGAGTGCCTGGAACGTCATCGACTCACGCAGCTCCAGAGTGACCGATTCCGCGTCGTGCGTGACGTAGCCGACCGCGGCGTCCTCGCCGAGGGTCAACGTGAAGTCGCCGCGCCGCTCGCTCATCACGACCGCACCATCCACCGCCGGAGCCCACACCACCGGCCCGCCGAGGATGAGGCTCAGGTGATTCAGCAACGGATAGCCGCCCTTGTCGGTCGACTCGATCACACCCGCGTAACACCTGGGACCGAGCGCGAGCGCGTAAGGCCCACCGACGCCGGCTTCCTTGAGCACCGCGATGGCCTTGGCCACGTGGTTCGGATACCGGTCGAAGTCCTTGGTCAACTTGATGATCTCGTGGGGTGACGCGTCGTGCATGCCGACGATGTGCCCGGCAGCGAAGCCACGGAACACCGCGGTGTCCTCGGCGTTCGCGAACACCCGCGCCGCGTCGACCACCGGGTCGAGATCGGCATCCTGCGCGCCACGGTCGATCGCGTCGAGTTCGGCGAGGTCCAGGGTGAAGCGGCGACGGATCTCCAACAGGGGCTGTGCACCGCGCACCGAGGTGGTCACGTCGCCGTCGGAGGGGTTCGCCACCTCGTCGACACGACCGGTGCTGAGCGCCGCCACGTCGAGTCCGAGGGGTCCTTCGACGTCGACGAGCTTGCGCGCCGCGAGGAAGTGCCCGAGGCTCCGGGCTGCCTCTTCGTCGATCTCGGCCCATCCGGCATCGGAGATCGGAGCAAGGGAACGGTGGAGGTGGTTCACGATGATCTCCTTCGATCAGTCGGGAAGCGGTCGGCTGGGGGGAAGGTCGTCGACGCGGAGACTTCCGATGCCCAGACCCCTGGTGGCGGTCGAGCCGGAATCCCGATCCGGCTGGAGACCCATGGCCTCGTCCTCGACGTCGGTGATCGACCCCTCGGTGAACAGATAGGTCCGGAGCTGCTCGTCGAGCACCGGGTCGCGGCGTCGGAGCCACTCGAGCGTCATCGCTGCGTGCTCCTTCTCCTCGTCACGATTGTGCGCGAGGATCGCGGCGAGGGATTCGTCCTCGGTCGCGTCGACCCGCTGGTCGTACCAGTCGATCGCCTCGAGTTCCTCCATGAGCGAGATGATCGCCCGGTGGCGATCGAGCGTCTCAGGGCTCAGCTTGTCGACGGGTTCGTGGAAACCTTCACTGGCCATGGATGCTCCTCGTTGCCTACGACGCGGGGTCTGACCGACCTTATCGTGCGATGAGCAGGGAAGCTCCGTGTCAGGTGACGTGCACGAGCCGGAGGGTGTCGCTGACCGGCTCGGTCGCCTCGGGAGCGCCGACCAGCACGGCGACCAGGTCACCGGTGTGGATGTGGCCGCCGCGCAATCCCGCGGTGACCGCGGCCGACACGGTGCCGTCGGTGGTGCTGCGACGGTCGACGATCATCGCCTCGATGCCCCAGGCGACCGAGAGTTCACGGGCGACGCCCTCCGAGTCGGTCGCGGCCAGGATCGGCGCGGTCGGGCGGAACCGTGAGATCGCGCGGGGGGTCGCGCCGCTCCCGGTGCACGCGATGATCGCGGCCACGTCGGCGTCCATGGCGGCCCGCCACCCGGCTGCGGAGATCGCTCCGGTGATGCGACGGTTGATCGGCGCGTCCACGGCCGTGGCGGACTGCTCGCGCCCGATGGCGCGGCCCCACGCATACGAGTCGAACGCCGCATCGGCGCGGCCGGCGATCCGGTCCATCGTGGCGATCACCCGGACCGGATCGCGACCGATCGCGGTCTCGCCCGACAACATCACCGCGCTGGTCCCGTCGAACACGGCCGTGGTCACGTCGGTGACCTCGGCGCGGGTGGGCAGCGGTGAATGCACCATCGACTCGAGCATCTGGGTGGCCGTGATGACCGGACGCCCGTAGGCGACGCCCGCGTGGATCACCTTCTTCTGGATGAACGGGATGTCCTCGAGCGCACAACGGATCCCGAGGTCGCCACGGGCGACCATCACGCCGTCGGCCTCGGCGACGATGCCGTCGAGCGCATCGACCGCCTCGGGTGTCTCGATCTTCGCGACGAGCCGTGGCCCGTCGGCACCGGCGACCTCCCGCGCCCGGACGATGTCGTCGGCCGAGGTCACCAGCGAGAGGGCCACGTAGTCGACGCGTGCGTCACGGAGCTTCGCGAGCGCGGCGAGGTCGTCGTCGGTGGGCGACTCGAGCCGCAGGTGGTTCGTGGGTACCGACACACCGGGACGTCCCTGGGTCACGCCGCCGGTCATGACCTCCGCGTCGGCGCCGTGACCGTCGGTGTCGAGCACCACCAGTTCGATGGCCCCGTCGCCGAGGACGACCCGGTCGCCGTCGCGCAGTGAGGTCGCCGCGTCGGGATGGTCGATGGCGATGCGGTCCGCGGTACTCGTGTCGTCGGGAGACGCGGCCTCGAGCCGGATGCGTGACCCGTCGGTGATGCGGACCCCGTCGTCGCCGAACGACGCCGCACGCACCTTCGGTCCGGGCAGGTCGGCGAGGATCCCGACGTGGGTGTCGGCGGCGTCCGCGACGGCGGCGACCGACTCGATGATCTCGAGGGCCTCGTCCAGGCTGTTGTGCGCCAGCGACACCCGGGCCGCGTTCATGCCGGCGTCGACCATCGCAGCGAGCACGTCGGTGTCGGTCGATGCCGGGCCCAGGGTGGCGACGATCTTGGTACGACGATGCATGAGTGGCACGGTAGCGACCCGGACGGGCTAGGGTGCGCGCAACAACTTCTGGTCCGTCCGAGACCGGGGGAAGTCCGGTGAGAATCCGGCGCTGACCCGCAACCGTGGTCGGAGGCACTGCCCTCCGCAAGCCGGGATACCCGATCGACACGACGCACCTTCCAACCCGTCGAGGCCTGCGGGGAGGAGGGACCCCTGATCGGGTCGGCTCCTCGTCGTCGGTCACGGCACGATCCCCAGGAGATCAGATGCGACACCCCCTCCGCATGCGCACGATGGCGACGGCCGTCGTGTTCGCCGTGATGGCCGCCGCCGGTGCGGGAATCACCGGCGCCGCCACCGCCCCGAACGCCTCGACGGTCCGCGACGACGCGGTCCGGTGGCTGGCGCCCCAGGTCACCGACGACGGTGCGCTCATCAGCCCCTACACCGGTGCCCCCGACCCGAGCCTCACCGCGCAGGCGGTCCTCGGACTCGCCGCGGCCGGCGCCGATCCGGCGATGGTGGCACGCATGATCGGCTACCTCGAGGCCCACGTGGAGGACTTCGTCGCGCCCGGTGGTTCGGCCGACTCGCCGGGTGCGTTGGGCTGGCTGATCCTCGACGCGGTCGCGACCGACACCGACCCGACCGCGTTCGGCGGGGTCGACCTGGTGACCCGGCTCGAGGCGACCCAGCAGCCCGACGGTCTCTTCGGCAGTGGCGACCCCACCTATGACGGCACGTTCCGCCAGTCGCTGGCGCTGGCGGCACTGTCGGCGGTGGGACGCACGAACCCTGACGGCATGGCCTGGTTGACCGGTCAGCAGTGCTCGGACGGCGGATTCGTGGCCTACCGGACCGACACCTCCGTGCCCTGCCCCGCGGTCGACCCGGGTGCCTTCGTCGGCGAAGACACCAACTCGACGGCGTTCGCGGCGATCGCGCTGCACCTCGACGGTGAAGACCCGGCCGCGGATGCCGCGCTCGACCGGCTCGAGAGCGTGCGGACGCCTGCCGGTGGCTTCGCCTACCTGGGTGACGCTTCTCTCGAGCAGGACGCCAACTCGACCGGGCTGGTCGCGCTCGCGTTCCGGACCGTGCGCGGTGGCGACGACCAGGGTGCCGTGGCGGCGCTCGCGTCACTGCAGGTGCCCCAGTCGGGGGATCCGCTCGACCGCGGCGGGATCGCCTTCCAGGCCGGAGACCCGCTGTTCCCCGACCTGATGGCGACGACCCAGGCGATCCTGGGCCTCGCCGGCCAGG
>CAZQSU010000173.1:0-4703 GCA_964595905.1 uncultured Iamiaceae bacterium | reverse complement strand
CGCCGAGTTGGTGAGCCGGTATGTGGAGGCGTTCGAGCACTACGACATCGACACGTTGGTCACCCTGTTGCACGACGACGCGATCCAGACGATGCCGCCCTTCGAGTTGTGGATCCGTGGTGCTCACGACATCGGCGCCTGGATGGTCGAACCGGGGCCGAGCGCCTGCCGGGGTTCACGCCTGATCGCCACCTCGGCGAACGGGTGCCCGGCCTTCGGCCAGTACCGCGTCGACCCCGAGGGCGGGTATGCACCGTGGGCGTTGCAGGTGCTCGAGATCTCCGAGGGTCGGATCGCCGAGATGCACTTCTTCCTGCACCTGGGCGACCCCGAGCGGCTGTTCGCGTCGTTCGGGCTGCCTGCCCACCTCGACGCCTGAAGCGGACCGGTCTCGTTCGCGGGGGCACCGATGAGTTCTCGTCGGCGATGTCGTCGGTAGAGGTGCAGGACATCGAACATCGAGGACGCGAGGACCTTCCCATGACCACCCGACCCACCCCTCCCGCCGGCGCCCCCTGTTGGGTCGACCTGTGGACCTCCGACGTGGCCGAGGCGCGTCGCTTCTACGGCGAGCTGTTCGGTTGGACCGCCGATGACCCCGAACCTGCCTTCGGCGGCTACTTCGGCTTCCGCCGCGACGGCGTGCGCATCGCCGGTGCCATGGGTGACATGGGGGAGCGGGGCACCGACTTCTTCATGGAGGCCACCGACACCTGGTCGATCTACTTCGCCACGCCCGACATCGAGGCGACCACCGCCGCTGCGGTCGCGGCCGGTGCACAGCTCGAAGCACCGGTCATGCCGGTGGGCGAGCTGGGCATCCAGGCGGTGCTGATCGACCCGACCGGGGCGAGTGTCGGGTTCTGGCAGCCGGGCACGCACCCGGGGTTCACCGTGCTCGACGAGCCGGGTGCGCCGAGCTGGTTCGAGTTGCACACCCGCGACCACGACGCCGCCGTGGCGTTCTACTCGTCGGTGCTCGAGCTGACGGTCGAGGCCCAGGGAGAGACCGACGAGTTCCGGTACACGACCCTGAACGGCCCATCGGACTGTGGCCAGGTCGCCGGGATCATGGACGCCACCGCGTGGCTGCCCGACGGCACGCCACCGGCGTGGTCGGTCTACTGGTGTGTGGACGGCACCGATGCGGCCGTCGAGCAGGCCACCAAGCTGGGTGGTTCGGTGGTCACCCCGGCCGAGGACACGCCGTACGGTCGGATCGCCACGGTCGCCGACCCGATGGGCGCCACCTTCCACCTGCGCACCCCACCGGTCACCTGAGCCCGGTCACCTGAGCCCGGCGGATCCTGCGCTGCCGGACCGGCACCGTAGGATCCGTCGATGCTGATTTCCACCTCCATCGACCTGCCCGGATACGACATCGAAGCCACCCTCGGCGAGGTGTTCGGGCTCACCGTCCGCTCCCGCAACATCGGCGCCGGCTGCATTGCCGGGCTGCGCTCGATCGGCGGCGGCGAGATCCCCGAGTTCACCAAGCTGTTGTCGCAGAGCCGCAACGAGGCCATGGCCCGCATGGTCGAACAGGCCCGGCAGCTGGGCGGCAACGCCATCATCGCGATGCGTTTCGACTCCGGGGCGATCGGCCAGTGGAGCGAGATCTGCGCGTACGGCACCGCGGTGTGGGCCAAGCCGGTGACCGAGTACGCCCAGCAGCAGCACGCCGCGATCGCCTCGTCGGGGGCGACGCCCCAACAGCAGCCCTACGCCACTCAGGTCAGCGAATGGGTGCCAACCCAACCCTGACGGCCCGGCGGAGTCAGCCGGTGAAGCTCGGCCGAGCCGGCACAGCCACCGCGGCCGGGGCGTTCTCGCCGGCGGCCGTCTGCTGTGGGGTCGCCTCGTGGGTGGGCAGGGTCAGCTCGAGGCCGGAGACCTTCACCGTGAAGGGCACCGGCGAGGCACCGAGGTACGGCGCGTCGTTGCCGAGCAGTTCCAGCTTGGGGATGTGCCCCGCGGCGAAATGCCACCCGTTCGCCTGGAGCGGGAACGTCACCGTGCCGTCGGGATGGGCCGGGTCGACGCGGTAGACGCCCCGGGTCACGAGCACGGCCTTGCCGGTGGCCGGGTCGACGTCGAACAGCCGAGCCGCGAGGAAGGCGTTCGTGCCGGTCGTGGCGATGTCGACCGTGACCGTCGGCGCCCCGAGCAGCGTGAAGCCCGCGCCCTGCGCGGCCGGGAGTCGGTAGGTGGCGACGCCGTCGTGCTGGTCGGTCGCCGGGACGGTGGTGCAGGCGAGCCCACCGAGGACCGGATCGAGCGTCTTGGCCACGGCCGGGTCGCCGGCGTCCGATCGCACCGAGGTCGCCGCATCCGACCGGTAGCTCACCGATCCAGCGGCCAGCGCATCGAGGCTGGTCGCGTGAAATGGCCCGCCCGAGGGCGCATCGTCCGGGCAGGTCTGGGTGAGGGCGGTCACGCCGCTGACCGGTGCGGCGCCGACCCCGGCGAGATGGTGCTCGAAGAAGGCCTCGATGTCGGCCCCGACCCGGGCGCCGTCGGCGGCCTTGTTCTGCCCGCGCTGGTGGCCGCCGTCGAGGAAGAACATGCCGACCTGGGCATCCGGGAAGAGCGTGCGCTCGAGTTGGACGTACCGCAGCGTCTCGTCCACCGGGAAGACCTCGTCGGTGAACCCTTGGACGAACAACAGCGGTGGTGGCTGCACCGCCTCGACCCCGTAGGTGCCGGCCAGCAGGTGGTACGGCGAGTGGTAGCGCGCCGCCTGTTCGACGATGCCGGGAATCTGGGAATTCGCCGCCGGGTTGCCGTCGCTGAGCGCCGCGAACCAGGTGTCGATGTCGGCCTCGGGGTCGCTGCCCTGGGGCGCGTAGTAGCCGTTGAGTTGGCCGACCAGGTGCAGACCGGTGTCGATGGACTGTTTCCACACGCCGACCGGTGACAGGTCGTCGGCCGGTGGCGTGACCCGGTCGACGAAGGTCCGGCCGTTCGGCGCGAGGGCCGTGACCAGATCGCTGAAGGTGTACAGCGGCACCGCGGCCGCGACCTGCAGTGGCACCCCGTCGGGACTCCGCCACGGGACCAGCGAGCCGTCGGGCTGCATCACCCGGTCTCGCAGGGTCGCCAGGGCCAACGTCGACGCGCCGCCGTAGGACTCGCCGATCGCCCCGATGCGTGCCGGGTCGACGAGCCCGTCGTCGACCAGCAGGCCGGCGACGTACTGGATGTCGCGCACCTCGTAGCGGACGTCATCGAGTCGGATGTAGCCCTTCGCGCATGCCGCCGCGTCGACCTGCCGTGAGGCCTCTGTGCCGCACGAATCGCCCCAACCCCGCGCCGCGAGCTGGACGACCACGTACCCCTTCGCCGCCCACTGCGCCGCGGTCGGGCCGCCGTACTGGGCGTCGGTGGGGCCGCTCGGTGGTGCGCCCCAGCCGTGGCTCTGCACGATGAGCGGACGTGCACCGGCGGTCGCCACGGAGGGCAGGGTCACGTAGATGTCGAGCGGCACGCCGTCGAAGCTCTTCAGCCTCAGGTCGGCCCCGCCGTCACCGGCGGAGGATCCGTGGCAGAAGCGCACCCCGTCGGGCTGGGCGGTACACGGGATCGCGTCGCCGCTCATCGTGTCGCCCGCGAGCACCTCGTCGGTGCCGGGGGTCGCGGACTCCGGGTAGGTCGCGGCGCCAGATCCGGTTGCGAACGCCGTGGAGGCCACCAGGGCCAGCGTCGCTGCGACGGTCGACAGGGTTCGCACCACTCGCATTCTCGGACCCCCTGTCCATGCGGTTGCGTTGCACGCGACGCTAGTCCGCCATCGGGCCACGACGTCGGGTAGGTGACAGCCGGGAACCCGCCGTCATGGGTGTCACACCACTCGGGCATGCTCGTCACGTCGTGCATCGAGTTCCCGCGGTGTCGATCAGTGGAGTTTCGATGGCGGCGGAACCTTTCGAAAAAATGGGTTGCCTATCGAACGTGTGTTCGCTAGAATACGGGGTATGGATCTTCTCGATTCCTCCGTGCCGGTCTCGGAGGCCGCTGCGGGGTTGGACATCGAGGATCTGAGGGTTGCCTTGGTGGAGGCGTCCGCGTCGATCGCGGCGGGTCAGGCTCGTCTGGCTCAGGCGATGGCGATCTTCCGGGCCAGAAACGGCGAGTCGGAGGGGTCGGGGTTCTCGTCGTTCGGGCAGTGGGCGTCGGTGGATCTGGGACTGTCGTCTCGTGCCGCGTCGGCGTTGGCTGATGCCGGTGATGCGCTCGCCGATCGGCCACAGGTGCGCGACGCGTGGGAGTCGGGTGCGTTGTCGACGGCCAAGGCGCAGTGTGTGTTGGGCGTGGCGACGGATGCGTCCGAGTCGAATTGGTGTGAGCTGGCGGCAGAAGCGTCTGCGACTCAGTTGTCGCGGATCGCGTCGGCGTATCGGCGGTCCCAGCGGGCGGACTCGGAGGCTGCGGCCAGGCGGGAGGGTCGTGAGGCCGAGGATCGTGAAGCGGCGTGTGGGGTGTGGTGGCACACCCGTGATGACGGGTTGCGGGAGTTGTTGGCGGTGCTGGCTCCGGATGATGCGGCGGTGGTGCAGGCCGCGTTGGAGACCGAGATCGAAACCCAATGGCGCGCCGATCATGCTGGAACGAGTGATGATGTCGACACTGGTGATGATGAGGTCGAGACGGCGGCGCCGATGCCCACGGCGAAGCGGCGCCTCGACGCGCTGGTCGCGGTGGCG
>CAZQSU010000172.1:0-4753 GCA_964595905.1 uncultured Iamiaceae bacterium | reverse complement strand
CCGGCGACGCACAGGCGGCCGAGGTCGGGGTCAGGTTCTCGTCCGACGTCGCCGGCTCCATCAGCGGCGTCCGCTTCTACAAGAGCGCCGCCAACACCGGCACCCACATCGGCAACCTCTGGACGGCCGACGGCGCGCTGCTGGCCAGCGCGACCTTCACCTCTGAGACGGCGTCGGGTTGGCAACAGGTCGACTTCGCGGAACCCGTACCGATCGCCGCCGGTGGCACCTACATCGCCTCGTACCACACCGACAGCGGCCACTACGCCGCCGACCCGGGCTTCTTCGACACGCCGTACGACCACGCCCCGCTGCACGCCCCCGCCGACGGTGACGTCGGCAACGGCGTGTACCACACCGGCGCATCGGGTTTTCCCGGGAGCACGTACCGCTCGATGAACTACTGGGTCGACCCGGTGCTCGTCACCTCGGCGACCGACACCGTCGCCCCCCGGGTCGTGGCGCGGACGCCCGCCCCCGGGGCGACGAGCGTCGCGGCCGACACCGCGGTCGCCGCCCACTTCTCCGAACCCGTCGACCCCTCCTCGGTGACGGTCACGCTCACCGACGCGCACGACGCCACGGTCGCCGGGACCGTCGACTACGACGCACCCTCGGCCACGGCGACCTTCTCCCCCGCCGCCCCCCTCGCGGACGGCACCTACCAGGCCACCGTCGCCGGCGCGCACGACCCGTCGGGCAACCCGCTCGCCGCGCCGGTGACGTGGACCTTCACCGTGGGCACGGCGCAGTGTCCGTGTTCGCTGTGGCCACCCGACGTCACCCCGACGACGCCCGACGCCGGCGGCGCCCACGGCGCCGAGGTGGGGACGCGCTTCCACTCGGACGTCTCCGGCTACGTGACCGGCGTGCGTTTCTACAAGAGCGCCGCCAACACCGGCACCCACGTCGGCCACGTCTGGACCGCCGGTGGCACCCTGCTGGGCTCGGTCACGTTCAGCGGCGAGACCGCCTCGGGCTGGCAGACCGCGACGTTCGCGAACCCCGTGGCCGTCACCGCCGGGGCGTCCTATGTCGTGTCGTACTACTCGCCCACGGGGCACTACTCGGCCGACAACGGCTACTTCGCCCAGCACGGCGTCGACAACCGGCCGCTGCACGCGGACCGCGACTGCTGCGGTTCGAGCAACGGCGTCTACCACGACGGCTCGAGCGCCTTCCCGGCCGATTCGTGGCAGTCGACGAACTACTGGGTCGACGTCGTCTTCGACACCCACGCCACCGACACCGTGGCACCGACGGTCCGCTCCACGTCGCCGGCCGACCAGGCCACCGGGGTACCCGTCGGCACCACGGTGGCGGCCACCTTCAGCGAGCCCGTCCGGCCCGACACCGTCGCGTTGACCCTGCAGGACTCCTCCGGTGACCCGGTTGCCGGCGGCCTGTCGTACGACCCCGACACCCTCACCGAGACGTTCACCCCGACCGACGCGTTGGCCACCGACGACACCTACACCGCGTCGGTCACCGGCGCCGAGGACACCGCCGGCAACGCCATGGCCGGCACGGTCTCGTGGTCGTTCACTCCCCGGGGAAGCACGTCACTGTGGGGCACCCCCACGCCCACGGTCACCGACGCCGGGGCGAGCGGGCCACTCGAGTTGGGCACCCGGTTCACGACGAACACCGCCGGCTCCGTGACCGGCGTGCGCTTCTACAAGAGCGCCGCCAACACCGGCACCCACACCGGCAGCCTCTGGAGCGTCGGAGGCAAGCGCCTCGCCACGGCCACGTTCACCGACGAGACCGCCTCGGGCTGGCAGCAGGTCGCCTTCGACCAGCCCGTGCCGATCAGCGTCGGCGGCCAGTACGTGGTCTCGTACCACACCGACTCGGGCCACTACGCGGCCGACCCCGGCTACTTCGCCGACGGGCCGCACTGCGTGGGGCCACTGTGCGCCTTCCAGGACGGCGACGGCGGCGGCAACGGCGTGTTCGCCGACGGCCCGTCGAGCTACCCGACAGCCTCGTACGAATCGACCAACTACTGGGTCGACCCGGTCTTCACGGCCACCGCCGTCGACACCACACCCCCCGACGTGCTCACGCACGCACCGCTGCCGGACGCGACCGATGTCGCGCCGCAGGCGCCGATCACCGCAGGATTCAGCGAACCGGTCGTCGCCGACTCGGTGGCCGTCACCGTCACCGGGCCCGGCGGTGCCCCCGTGGCCGGCACGGTGAGCTACGACGCACCGTCGAGAGTGGCCACGTTCACCCCGGCGACCACCCTTGCCCCGGCGACGACCTACACCGTCGAGGTCTCCGGCGCCCGCGACCCGGCAGGAAACGAGATGCCGTCGTCGACCACCTGGTCGTTCACGACGACGAAAGCCGTGTCGCTCGAAGGCACGGGAGGTCCGATCCTCGTCGCGACCGGAACCGGCGGGGGCTTCGACCGCTACCTCACCGAGATCCTGCGCGCCGAAGGGCTGAACCTGTTCACCACCGCGCCGCTGTCGTCGCTCACCCCCGCGACGTTGGCCCACTACGCGGTGGTCGTGCTCGCCCCCACCCCGGTGACGGCCACCGAGCACACGATGCTGACCGACTGGGTGAACGAAGGGGGTCACCTCGTCGGCATCCGACCCGATGCGTCACTCGCGGACCTGTTCGGGCTGAGCCCGACAGGCCTCACCCTGTCGGACGCGTACCTCCGGATCGACACCTCCACACCGCCGGGCGCGGGATTGAGCGACCAGACCATCCAGTACCACGGCACCGCGGACGTCGACCATCTGGACGGCGCAACGGCCGTCGCGAACCTGTACCTGAACGCCACGACCGACCTCGGCGTCCCGGCCGTGACCGAGCGCACCGTGGGCCTCGGCACGGCCTCGGCGTTCACCTACGACCTGGCCCGCTCGGTGGTCGAGACCCGTCAGGGCAACCCGGCCTGGGCCGGTCAACATCGCCTCGGCACCTCTCCGATCCGCTCGACCGATCTGTTCACCGGAACGACGGCGAACGACCACGACTGGCTCGACCTCACCAAGGTCGCCATCCCCCAGGCCGACGTGCAACAACGCCTGCTGGCGAACGTCGTGGAGACCGACGCCGCCTCGACCATGCCGATCCCCCGCTTCTGGTATCTGCCCAACGGTGACAAGGCCGCCGTCATGCTCACCGGCGACGACCACGCCCACGGCGGCACCGTCGGCCGGTTCGACCAGCTCGCCGCCGAGAGTCCGGCTGGTTGTTCGGTCGCCGAGTGGACCTGCCTGCGAGCCACGTCGTACGTGTTTCCCGGCACGCCGATCAGCGACGCCCAGGCCGCGCAGTACACCGCCGAGGGCTTCGACATCGAGTTGCACACCTCGACCGGCTGCAACGACTACACCGACGATTCGCTGAACCGCGACCTCACCGAGCAGGCCGCGGCGCTCGCCGCCCAGCTTCCCAGCATCCCGGCACTCTCGAGCAACCGCACCCACTGCGTCGTGTGGAGCGACTGGTCCGGTGAACCGCGTGCCGAGGCGGCGCACGGGATCCGGCTCGACGCCGACTACTACTGGTGGCCACCCCAGTTGGCGGCGACCCACCCCGGGCTGTTCACCGGTTCGGGCATGCCGATGCGCTTCGCGGACGCCGACGGATCGCTGATCGACGTCTACCAGGTTCCGACCCAGATCACCGACGAGTCCGGACAACCCGAACCGGCCACGATCGACACGCTTCTCGACGACGCCACCGGCCCCCTCGGCTACTACGCGGTCATCGGCGTCAACGCCCACACCGACTCCGCGACCTCGGCGACCGCGGACGCGGTGGTCGCGTCCGCGCAGCGCCACGGCGTGCCCGTCATCTCGGCCCGCCAGCTGTTGACGTGGCTCGCCGCACGCGACCGGTCGAGCTTCACCACACCGGTCGGCGACGACGGCACCTTCACGTTCTCGATCGACGCCGACCCCGACGCGGTCGGCCTGCAGGCGATGCTGCCCGCGACGTCGGCCGCCGCCCCGTTCACGGCGTCGTCACCGGGCACGCTCCGGTCGATCCGCGTGAACGGCTCTCAGGTGCCCTTCACCGTCGAGTCGATCAAGGGCGTCGACTACGCGGTGTTCGCCGCGACGAACGGCATCGTCACCGCCACCTACGGAGGATCGTGATGCCGAACGCCACGAACGGTCACCGCCGCGGCCCCGCCCCGTCGATCGGCGTTGCCGTGGTCGGCGCCGGCTACTGGGGACCGAACCTCATCCGCAACTTCGCCGGTTGCGACACCGCGGAACTGCGGTGGGTCTGCGACCGCGACCCCGACCGGGCCCACGACGTGTTGCGCGGCCGTCCGTCGGTGCGGGTGACCGACGCGATCGACGACGTGTTGGACGACCCGGCCACCGAGGCCGTCGCGATCGCCACGCCGGCCGCCACCCACGCCCCGATCGCCCGGGCGTGCCTGGATGCCGGGCGACACGTGCTCGTCGAGAAGCCCCTCGCGTGTTCGACCGCCGAAGGCGAGAGCCTCGTCGCGCTCGCCGAGGCGAACCACCTCGTGCTGATGTGCGACCACACCTACTGCTATTCGCCCTCGGTGCGTTACCTGCACGACCTGATCGCCTCCGGCGAGGCCGGTGACCTGCAGTACCTCGACTCGGTGCGCGTCAACCTCGGCATCGTGCAGCCCGACGTCGACGTGTTCTGGGACCTGGGACCCCACGACCTGTCGATCCTCGACTTCGTCCTCCCCGACGACTGCCGACCCGTGTCGATCGCGGCCCAGAGTGCCGAC
>CAZQSU010000171.1:0-4754 GCA_964595905.1 uncultured Iamiaceae bacterium | reverse complement strand
CCGGGGTGGTCATCGTCACCGAGAAGGTGTAGGTCTCGGGTCGGAAGCGGGTGGCGTCGGGCCAGGCGGCCTCGTTCTTCATGCCGAGATAGTTCTTGTTGAGCCGGTTGCCCTGGCCCGGGTCCTCCGCGGTGATCCGGTAGGGGCTGCGGGCGAGGAAGGCGGGTTCCTGGGCCGAGCCGTAGAACGACGACAGCAGCACGGTCTTGCCGCTGCCCGATTCGCCGAACACGGCGATGCGCTGGTCGCGGTAGCGGAGCTGCGGAATCCTCATGGGTGTGAGGCTACGGCGCCCCGCTCACAGACGGTTCGTCTGACGAGGCGGTGCGCCGGGGGGCTCGTCGGTCGAGCCGCCGTGGGTCGGTGTCTGATCGTCGGCGCCGGCGAAGCGGGGGCGCGTCTGAGACAGTGATGCGGTATCGAATCGATACCATGTCGTGCATGGCGATGACCCTGCGATTGACCGAAGCGGAACAGCGGGACCTCAAGGCGCGGGCCGAGCAAGAAGGCGTTTCGATGCAGGACGTCGCGCGTCGGGCGATCCGTGAGCATCTGGGGCTGAGCGATCACCGGGACCGGGTCGTCCGGTCCGCGGCGAAGGTCATGCAGGCGCACGCCGATGCACTCGAGCGACTCGGCCGGTGAGCAGCCGGTCAGGGTTCGAGTATCTCGATCTGGACGACCTGTTGGTGTTGGCGGTGGGTCTCCTCGGTGATCCGCCACCGATCAGGGATGTCGGCTTGTTGGAAGCCGCCGCGGCGCGGCCGCGTACGTCGGCATTCGGGGAGGACGCCTACCCCGATGTGTGGACCAAAGCCGCGGCACTGTTGTCGTCGGTCGTGAAGAACCATGCATTGGTCGATGGGAACAAGCGCCTGGGGTGGCTTTCGTGTGCGGTGTTCCTCGACTTGAACGGCGTGGGCGCCACCCGGGCGGACAACGATGCGGTGTATGAGCTGGTCATGGGGGTCGCGGCGAGCCAGCTCGCCGTCGACGAGATCGCGGCCGAACTCCGCCGCGTCACCGGCTGATCGACCGATTGACCAGCATCGGGAGGTTCGACCGGCCAGTCGACGGCGGTGCCGACGCCCCGCCGCAGCATGGCGGCCAACTGTTTGCTGTGGGGCAAATAGCATTCACGCCAGATATGTTACTGTGTCTTCAAGCATCAGAAGGAGCGTGAGGAGTTGGCTGTCTGGCGACCACAGGCGGAGGATCTGCAACGGGTCTTCGCCGAGCAGAACCCCTGGCAGCAGACCGGGAGCGTCCCGGACACGTTGGCTCGCCCGGTCGAGCGGCCATTGGCGCGCATCCTCTGGCGACGCCTGCTCGATGACGATCCACATCGTTTCCAACTGGTGTTGGGCCCGCGTCGTGTCGGCAAGTCGACGGCGCTGTACCAGACGGTCCGCCATCTGCTCGATGCCGGGGTGGCGCTGCAGCGGATCTGGTGGTTGCGGCTCGACCATCCACTCCTGGCCCAGGAGAACCTCGGTGATCTGGTCCGGACCATCCTGGCGACCACCGGGGCCAGCGCTGCAGCGCCCGCGTATGTGATGTTCGACGAGTTGGTGTACGCAGACCAGTGGGATCTGTGGCTCAAGACGTTCTTCGATGATCAGTGGCCGGTACGCGTGGCGGCAACGTCCAGCGCGACGGCCGCGCTCAGGGATCGTCGGTTGGAGAGCGGCGTGGGTCGGTGGTCCGAACAGCACCTGACCCCGTATGTGTTCACCGAGTTTCTCGATCTCGTCGGGCAGGGTCGACGGGTGGATATCGGCGACACCTTGGCCGACACTCTTGCGGCATTGCCCGAAGGGCGACGGGCCGACAACGACCTCGCCGATTGGCGGCGCACGTTCATGCTGGTCGGCGGTTTCCCGGAGTTGCTCACCGCGGCGCGTGACGATCCCGATCGGGACGAAGCATCCCGCCTCCTCGAATCCCAGCTCGTGTTGCGCTCCGACGCGGTGGAACGGGCCGTCTACAAGGACATCCCCCAATCGTTCGGTGTCGACAATCCGATGCTGCTCGAACGACTGCTCTATGTGCTGGCCGCTCAGATGACCGGGGTGTTGTCGCCGTCGAAGATCTGCGGTGAGCTGGGCCTGTCCCAGCCGACCTTCGACCGGTACCTGTCATACCTGCAGCAGGCGTTCCTGGTCTTCACGCTGCCGAACTACTCGGGTCGAGAGGCGAACGTGCAGAAGCGCGGCCGGAAGCTGTACTTCGTCGACGGGGCGATCAGGAACGCGGCGTTGCAGCGGGGGCTCGCGCCGCTCGACAACCCGGTCGAGTTGGGCGCGCTCACCGAGAACCTTGCGGCGGCCACGTTGCGCTCACTGGCCGTGCACAGTGGCGTGCGCATCCATCACTGGCGTCATGGCAATGACGAGGTCGATCTCGTCTTCGCTCATCCCGATCGACCGCTCGCGTTCGAGATCGGGTTGTCGCCCGATCATTCGAGGAAGGGGCTGGTCGCGTTCGCGCGCAAGCACCCACGTTTCGAGGGTCGCTGCTACCTGGTGGCACCTCAGGTTGCGGTTCATCAGCCAGGTTCGACGTCGTCTGGTGTGGGGACCCTGCCGCTCGACCTGTTCCTCCAGGTGGTCGGGTCACAGGCCGAGGCCGCGCTCGCTCGGAATCTGGGTGAGCGCTGAGGGGTTGATCCGTCAGACGACGACGAGTCCGAGTGGTTTCGTCAGACCGCTGACGAGGGTGGTCGGGGTGCCGCCGCCGATGGGGACGGTCGCGATGCGGCCGTTGTTCGAGTCGGCGACATAGATGGTCCCGTCGGCGACCGCGAGTCCGTTCACGTTGAAGAACCCGCCCGCCAGCACGGTCGGGGTTCCGCCGGTGACCGGCACCGACGACACGGTCTGGCCGCCGATCTGGGCGAAGTAGAGGACGCCGTCGGACGTCGTGAGCGCGTACGGCGAGGAGAGGCCCGACAGGAAGACGGTCGGGGTTCCCCCGTTGGCCGGGACCTTCAGGATCTGCCCCTGGTTGGTGTCGGAGATGAACAGGGCGCCGCTGTCGACCGCAACGAACAACGGGTTGGCGATGCCGCTGGCGACGGTCGTCATGGGCGCGCCGGAGGTCGGGATCGCCACGACCGATTGCCTTGGCGTCTCGGGGGAGTAGACGACACCGCCTGCGACGGCGATCCCCCAGGGGTTGGAGCGGCCGGTGGCCAGGGGTGTTGCTGCACCACCGGTGGTCGGGGCTGTCGAGATCCGACCGGCGCCGAGCTCGGAGACATACAGCGTGTTGCCGGCGACGGCGAGTCCTTGCGGCGAGCTGAGGTCGGTGACGACCTGCGTCGTGGCCCCTCCGGTGGTGGGAACCGACAGGATCGAGCTGCCGGAGACGAAGTAGATCATGCGGGTCGGGGACGGTGCGGTCGTGGTCGTCGACGAGGTCGTGGTCGACGTCGACGGTGGCGTCGTGGGGTCGGGTGGTGAGGCGGCTGCGGCGATGCCGGGAAGGGCGACGACGGCAACGGCGGTGGCTGCGGCGGCGCCTCCGAGTTGCAGGACGCGGCGACGCGACCACACGTCGGTGGTGACCACCCCGAGTTCGACGAGACCGGCCATCGCGGGGACGAGGCGGTCGTCGAGGTCGGTGACGCCCGAGCGGGCCGCGTCGAAGGCCTCGGCCTGCTCCCCGGTCAGATGCAGCACCCGGTCCGAGCCCGGAAGCAGCACCAGGTGGTCGTCGTCGACGGTCTCGACGTTCAGTTCGGGTCGAATCGAGAAGGTCACGATGCTTCGCCCCCTGCAGGTGCATGATGGGTTGGTGACGGGCACCTTGGCCGGTCGGGAACGGGAGACCCTAGCGGTCGGTGCGCAGTGCAGCGACGTTGCTGCACAGGGGCCGCGGCGGGTGCCGACTCGTCGCAGTGGGAATCGATGGGCTGGTCGGTTCCCGACATCGGCGGGCGCTCGCTGTCGTGTGGAATACACCAGGTCACAAACTCCATCTCTCGATATAATCATGCTTATGAGGCGTCGTTCTTCCGGCTTGGAAACAGTGCTGGAAACGATTCGTCGGCGTCGATCGGCGATCGAGGACCACACCGCGCGGGCGCGTCTGGAGCGGGTTCGCCTGGAGGTCGCGATCGTGGAAGCACACGGAGCCGGGGCAACCCAGGTGGCGATCGCCGAGGCCGCAGGGGTGAGCCAGCCCTATGTGTCCCAGGTGCTCGCCAGACGCGCCGGCCGGTTCATGCCGCGCACACCGCTGGGGGAACGCCTTGCGGTGCATCGAGCCGATGTCGAGGCGGCCCTCGCGCGCTTCGGAGCATCGAACGCGGAGGTGTTCGGCAGTGTGGCCCGTGGAGACGATGCTGACGGAAGTGATGTCGATCTGTTGGTCGATCTGCCCGACGATGTCGGCCTGTTCGGCCTGGGGGAGTTGGAAGCCGAACTTGCCGACCTGTTGGGCGTGGGTGTCGACGTGGTGCCCCGTCGGTTGGTGGGCGACGAGCTGCAGTCTTCGATCGCGGCTGACCTGGTGCCCCTGTGAGCCGCGACGATCTTCGCAGGATCGCCGAGGCCCGGGAGCATCTGGAGATCTTGCGTTCGCATCTGAGTCGCGCAGACCCGGACGATGCCGTGGTCTTCGATGCCGTGTGCTTGCGGCTGGCGGCCGCGATCGAGTGGGTGGGGCGGTCGACTCGGAAATCAGGGACGAGGTCTTCGGGTCGAGTTGGCCGACGATCGCAAGCGTGCGGAACCGGATCGCGCACAGTT
>CAZQSU010000170.1:0-4821 GCA_964595905.1 uncultured Iamiaceae bacterium | reverse complement strand
AGGCGGGTCGCCCGGATCAGCGGCGTGGGGCGCCACAGCCGCAGGATGTCGAGCACCTCACCGGGCACGTCCACCCAGGGCGCCGCGGTCATCTCCTGTTCGATCAGCGCCATCGGGAACAGCGGCGCCAGGTCGTCGGGCCCCGCGGGCTGTTGGGTTCCGGGGTGCAGCGGCGGTTCGAGCGGCTCGGGCAGGCGAGCCAGCGCGTTGTACCACGCGGAAGGGATCTGGTCCGAAGGAAGGTCGAAGCGCATGGGCGCCGATGCTAGGTCACTCCGAGGAACGGCGCGGCCGCTCGTTCATCGGATTCCCGTCGGCTGTCTCTACGGTCGTGACGGCGCTGCAGGCGACCGTCTCGCGCCGTGGTTCACCGGGTTCGGATCAGCTCTTGCCCGACTCACCCGACGAACCGGCGACGATCGGGGTCACCTCGACGGTGTCGTTGCAGATCTCGAACGACACGTGGTAGTTCCACGACGGTCCATCGGTCGTGCGGTCGTAGCCCGGAGGCGACAGCGTGATCGCCTTCGTGTCGTCACAGTTCGAGTTCGCGTCGCCACCCGGTGATCCGATCAGGAAACTCGCCGTGCCGGCGCCGTTCGGACCCAACGTGATGGTGGCGAGCGGGCCTGGTCGGTGGTTGACGGATCGGCCGATCTGCACACCGATCTGGTTCACCAGGTTCACTCCGAAATAGCCGTGCAACGTGCAGGCAACGTCGGACGTGTTGTGGACCACGACCGGACCGAACGGGTGCCCGTCGGGCACCTCCGCGTCGATGTCGTTCCAACCGAGTTGTCGCGCCACGCACGGTGCGCCGACGGCGAGTGGTGGCGAGGCCGCCGAGGTGGGCGGCCCGGTCGTCGGTTCGACCGGTGGCGAGGTCTCCGTAGCAACGGCGGACGTGCCGCTCGGCAAGGTCGTCGCCGCGACGACGTGGGTTCCTGCCGCTCGGTGCCCGGTGGCCCCTGCCCGCGAGCCACAGCCCGTCGCCCCGGCCGCCACCACCACCACGAGCGCCACACCCATGAGCCGCGGCACCGACACATACCTCATGGCAGCACCGTATCTCTCGTGCGACGAGCGTGCTCGCAGGGCACGACTTCAGATGGGGTTCGAACCCGACCAGAACCGGGTGATCGCGGCGGCCAGTTCGACCTCGTCCGCTGGACCAATCGCTGTGCCTTCTCCCGGGTTGGATGCGGCGCGGTGCGGCCGCCGTTCAACCGGTCGATCCGGAATCGACCGGCGTGGCGAAGATGACGATGTTGCGGTCCCCGAACGGGGTCCGGACCGTCCGTGACCGCGTGACCTGGGACCCAGCGGGCGCCGCTCTTTCCGGCGAGAGCCAGGTCGGATTCAGCGGTCTCGTCTCAGACCACGTGTCGCGCCCGACGCGCCGTACGACGACCGCGGTGATCATCGCGTTCGGTGACGATTGCGAAAAGGCGGTCGTGCCCGGACCATCGCTGCCGAACCCGGTGGCTCCACGGAGCGGACCGCACGCCTGGCCCCGACCGACCCCGGGGCTGCCGATCGACAAGACCACGCACTCGGTCACCCCGTCGGCCGCTCGGCCGTCGACGACTTCTCGGAAGTCGAGCAGGTAGAGCGACCAGGGCACGCCACGCGCCCGACCGGTGGCGACGGGCATCAGGTAACCGGAGTCGAGGCGATCGGTCAACTCGCCGATCGGGTCGTCGGTCTCGATCGGGGGCACCGTGGTGGATACCGACGATTCCGAGGTCGGCGAGTCCGCGGGACTCGTCGGCACGTCGGTTCCTGCCCGCGGGCCACCGTCGATCGTCCGGATCCGGTCGCTCGCCGACCGGCTCGACAGCGACGTCCCCACGGCGACACCGATCAGCGCGACCACGAGCACCGCCGCGACGGCCACCAGACTGCGTCGGATCCGGACCCTCCGCCGCCCGGCCAGGATCGCGTCGATCGGCGGTCGGTCGTCGACGTCCAACTCATCGGCGGCGCGACGGAAGCATTCGGTCAGGCCGGTGTCATCCATCCTCGGCTCCTTCCAGCACGACCCGGAGGTTGGCCAACGCGTCTCGGGTCGTCGACTTCACCGTGCTCTCGGTGACCCCGAGTGCCCGCGCGGTCTCCGCGACGCTCAGGTCCGCCAGGTACCGCATGACCGCGACCGCCCGTTGACGCGGCGCGAGCGCCGCCAGCGCAGCGGGGACGTCGACACTCGTGGCCACCGCTGCCGCGGGATCAGCGTCGACGCCCGGCTCGGCCACCTGCCCGGTCGGCGTCGCAGCCGTCGGCGTCGGGCGTCGCTTCAGTGCACGGCGGGCCGCGTTGAGCGCCACGACGTACACCCATCCCACCGGGCGATCCATGCGGGCCACCCGGTGCCAGCGCACCGATGCCTTGACAAAGGCCTCCTGGGTGGCGTCCTCGGCCACACCGTTGTCGCCGATCGCAAGCGCGACCGTGCGTACCACTGACGGGAACTGTTCCCAGACGAAGGCCTCGAAGTCGTCGGTCATCACCCGGTCAAGCCTTCGAAGCACCGTTCAGGTCGGGTCGCGGCACCGAAATCTCCCGCGGCCGTCAGCCGGGGTCGTGCCAGAACCGGGTGATCGCGGCGGCGAGTTCGACCGGAGCCTCCATGGGGATGTTGTGGCCCACCCCGGCGATCTCGGTGAAGCGCACGCCGGGGTTCCGGGCCCGCATCTGCTCGACGATCCGGGGCCGAAGCTCCTTGCTGTCGCCGCCGCGCACCAGCAGCGCCGGTAGCTCGATGCGGTCCCAGTCGCCCCAGTAGTTGCGTGCCCGTTGGACGCGCACCGTCTCGATCAAGGCCTCGGTCGAACCGAGCCAGGTGTAGGTCCCGTCCCTCTCGGCACGCAGGCGCCAGTCGACGAACCGGTCGGCCCAGTCGTCGCCGCGCCCGGCGAGCCTGCCCAACTCCAACGCGGCCTTCCGGCTGGGAAACGACTCGGGCATCGCCGCGAACAGCCGGGCCGTGTGGTCGATGTTCGCCTTCCAGGCCTCGGGGCCGATGTCGACGACGACGACCGAGGAGAACGCTTCGGGATGCCGGGCCGCAGCGAGCATCGCGACCCGCGCCCCCATCGAATGGCCGACCAGTCGGACGGGACCGTCGAGCTGAGCGACGAGGGCGAGCAGGTCGCTGAGATAGTCACTCGCGGCGTACGCCCCGGGCGTGCGGGGACTGTGCCCGTGACCACGCTGATCGAGCGCGACACAACGGGGCCGGCTCCGACCCAACGCGTCGACGGTGTCGGCCCACACCTCTGCCACGCCGCTCAGGCCGTGGAGGAACACCGCGGTGCCGTTGCCGTCGCCTGGCCAGTCGAGGGTCCGGAACAAGCCCGCGGGCAGGCCGACGGTGCGCGGGTGGGGATGTTGGCCGGTCACCGGCGCAGCGTACCGGTTCGCATCAGACGGCCGGACGAGTCCACGGTCGATCGACGATCGAGCGGCACCAGCGGTTGCACCGGCCACACTCGCACCGCCGGACGGGTACCCTTGCCAGCATGAGGGAGTCGTTGACCGACGTGGGTCTCGGGCGCGGCGGCGCGTCGACGAACTCGCACATGGGAAGCCATGACGTTCGCGCGGCGTGACGGTCTCTGCGTCGAGGTGATCGACGACGGCTACCTCGTCGTGGTCCCCGGCGCAGACACCGCGCGGCATCTGACCGGCGCAATGGCCGAGGCCTTCGATCTGGTGCGGCGAGGTGGAACGGCCGTCCCCGAACGGCTGATGACCCCGATGGCCGGACTGGTCGAGCTCGGGATCGTCGTCACCGACTCGTGGTCCCGACGGCAGGTTCTCCGCGCCGGCGGGGCGATAGCGACCACGACCGTCGCGGCGATCGCGCTGCCCACCGTCGCCGCGGCGACCTCACCGTCGACCGTCCCGTCGACGTCGACGACCGTCGGCACCCGGCCCCTGCTGCCGGGCCTGTACGTCGCCGTCTTCGGCGAGCGTGCAGCGAGTCGCTTCGACGGTTCGGCACTCACCGAGGTGGTGGGTGGGCTGGCCTACCCCTACGGCCTCGCCGTCGAACCCGGGGCGAACGGCCTGCTCGTCGCCGAACTCGCCGGCAACCGCATCAGCCGGTGGGACGGCTCGTCGCTCACCACTGTCGTGGGCGGAGGCTTGAGCTATCCACGCGCGCTGTGCTTCAGCCCGGCGGGCGACCTGTACGTGTCGAACCTCGGCAGGTCCACGATCAGCCGGTGGAGCGGCGGCGTCCTCACCGATCCGGTCACCACCCCGAGTCCACCGTGCGGCCTCGCGTTCGACGGTTCCGGGCGCCTCCACGCCGCCATCCCGGCAGCGAACGTCGTGGTCCGCTGGGACGGCACCGACCTCGTCACGGTCGTCGCGGGTCTCGACTCGCCGTACGCGCTGGCGTTCGGGCCGGACGGTGACCTGTACGTGTCGAACCTCGGTGACGACACGGTGCGCCGCTGGGACGGTACCGATCTGACGACCGAGTTCGGTGGCACCGCCGGACCCTTCGGGTTGGCGTTCGACCACGACGGCACGCTTCTCGTCGCGAGCGCGTACGGCAAGGCGGTGCTCGCCTGGGACGGCGCCGCCCTCACCACGCTCATCGGCGACGTCGATCAGCCCTACGCCCTCGCCGTCGTCTGAGCACCGCGACGATTCGGGTGGGGCGCTGCGCCGACCATCCTCGTGCGAACCGGCCCCGCCGACACGGACACGTTGACATCCGGATGCACACGCGGCAGGATGGATGGCGATGAAGTGTTCCGCGACCCTGCTGCTTCTCGTGTAGGCGAACACCGCCATATCGGTGTTCGC
>CAZQSU010000169.1:0-4851 GCA_964595905.1 uncultured Iamiaceae bacterium | reverse complement strand
GATCCTGCTGGCGACCAACATCGGCTCGCGCCTGGCGTTCCACGTGTCGATGACCGCCCTGTTCGGCTGGCTCACCATCATGTTCCTGGTCTGGGGCATCTACGGCCTCGGTTACCACGGGCCCGAACCGTCCTGGCAGGTCAAGGAGCTGTCCACCGACCCGACCGCGGCGATCCAACCCAAGCTGCACTCGGTCCCCCAGCCGGGCGAACTGGGTGAGACCCCCGAGGGCTACCTGGAATCGAACGAGACCGTCGCCGGCGAACTCGAGGGCCGCAGCAACATCACCATCGGTGACGTCGTGGCCGCCGACCCGACGATCGCGAAGGAACTGCAACCGAAGCTGAACGGCTGGGAGATCGTGCCGTCCTCCGACGGCGTCTACGGCGACACCTCGGCCACCGCGGGCGAGTACGTCCAGGCCGACGGGGCGGGCACGCTCAAGTTCGAGGGCGCTTCGGACTACCTGATCACCGGTGTGTTCCAACAGGGTGGCAAGCCCGAACGCAAGAGCGACTCGACCTTCGACCGGGTGACCAACCGGATCCGGACCACCGCGATGTGGTTCATCGCCGACAACCCCACCCACTACGCGGTCGTGCAGTTGCAACCGACCGTGAAACAGACGTCGCTGCCCGGGGAACCTCCACCGACCCCCGTGCTGGACGAGAACGCCCCCGTGGTGAACGTGCTGATGGTGCGTGACCTGGGTGCGGTGCGGCAACCGGCCTTCGCGCTCGGTATCCTGAGCTTCATCTCGTTCTTCATCCTCGCCTACAGCCTCCACCGACGGGACGAGGAGGGCATGGCGAACCGCAGGGCCGCGGAAGCGGCCGGAAGCGAGGTCTGATCCCGTGGCCCAGTATCTGCCGATCTTCACGATGTCGGTGCTGGTCGTCGGTTTCGCCGCCGGCCAGATCGCACTGGCACGTCTGATGGCCCCCCGGGACGTCAACAACGCGAAGTACGCCCCCTACGAGTGCGGGATCATCCCCGAGGTCGACCCGCCCAAGCGGTTCCCGGTGCGGTTCTACCTGGTTGCGCTGATCTTCATCGTGGTCGACGTCGAGATCATCTTCCTGTACCCGTACGTGCTGATGTACCGCTCGCTCGGCCTGTTCGGGCTGATCGAGATGATCGTGTTCTCGCTCGCGGTGATCGCGTGCCTCATCTTCCTGGTCGCGAACGGCGCCCTGGAATGGGGTCCGGCCGATCTGGTGCGCAAGCCGAGCACGGCGATCCGGCGGGTCACCGAATCCGACGGCGTCCGACTGGTGGGTCTGGAAGGACGCGATCCCAAGCAGGAGGTCGCTGCATAATGGGTCAACTCTCCGACATCCGGGACAAGGGGCTCGGTGGTATCGAGCACAACTTCCTGACCGGCAAACTCGAGGACTTCCTCCGTTGGGTGCGCTACCGCTCCAGCTGGGGTGCCACCTTCGGTACCGCGTGCTGTGCGATCGAGATGATGGCCGCCGGCGGTCCGCACTACGACCTGGCACGGTTCGGCATGGAGGTCTTCCGTGCGTCGCCGCGCCAGGCCGACATCCTGATCGTGGCCGGCCGGGTGTCCCAGAAGATGGCGCCGGTGCTGCGCAACATCTACGACCAGATGACCGAACCCAAGTGGGTCATCTCGATGGGCGTGTGCGCCTCGACCGGGGGCATGTTCAACAACTATGCGATCGTCCAGGGCGTCGACGAGGTCATCCCGGTCGACGTGTACGCACCGGGTTGCCCGCCGAACCCCGAGACGTTGATCCACTCGATCGTGACCCTGCACGGGTTGATCCGGTCGGATGAGATCTTCCAACGGCGCGCCGAGAACGGTGGCGGCGCCGGTGTGCACATCGAAGAACAGCCCTCGGCGCGCGCCACACCCGTCCAACTCTCGGGTCTGCGTCGCTGATGGCCCCCGACGACGTCGTCGCTGCCGACGAGAGCGGCACCGAAGCACCGGTCGAGGCGGCGCCCGAACTCCACGGGTGCCCGCGCACGGTCAGCCACACCCAGGACGTGTTGCACGTGCCGCGTGAACGGTTGGTCGAGGTCACCAAGGCGCTCGGCGACGACGGCTACGTCCAGTGCGTCGACACCACCGCGGTCGACTACCTCGCCTACCCGGCCGACCGGGCACTGCCCGAAGGCATCGAGCCCGGCCGCTTCGAGGTCGTCGTCACCCTCATCAACCACGCGGAGCGTCGCCGGATCCGGCTGCGGGTCCAGGTGCCGGGCGAAGAACCGACGTGTCCGTCACTGTTCCGGCTCCACCCGGGAACCGAGGCGATGGAACGCGAGATCTTCGACCTGTTCGGGATCGTCTTCGACGAACACCCCGACATGACCCGGGTGATCATGCCCGAGGACTGGGAGGGGCATCCGCTGCGCAAGGACTATTCGGTGGGGGCCATCCCGGTGCAGTTCAAGGGCGCGCCGAGCCGGTGACCATCCCACCCCGCACCGTCTTTCGAGGTCCGGACATGACCACTACCCAGACGACCCACCAGCCGAGCGATCTGACCTCGGAAGGGACCCAGGAGCTGCGACCGCGCAGCCTGATCACCGGTGTCGAGGCATTGCGTGAATCGGGTTCGGTCATGCGGCTGTCGGAATCCGACGCGGCGATCCTCGCCGACCGTGACACCGACGAAGGTGACACGACCGTGCTGAACATCGGTCCGCAGCACCCCTCCACCCACGGCGTGCTCCGGGTGATGGTCGAACTCGACGGTGAACGGATTCTCCGGGTCAAGCCGGTGATGGGGTATCTCCACACGGGCATGGAGAAGACCGGCGAGGACCTCACCTACGTGCAGGGCGCCACGAACGTGACCCGCATGGACTACCTGTCGCCGATCTTCAACGAGCTGGCGTACGCGATGGCCGCCGAACGCCTGCTCGACATCGAGCTCCCCGAACGCGCCGTGTGGATCCGGATGCTGTTGTGCGAGGTCAACCGGCTCGCCAGTCACGCGACGTTCAACGGCACCAACGGCATGGACCTGGCCGCGGTGTCGATGATGCTCTACGGCTTCAGGGACCGGGAGATCTGTCTGCGGTTCCTCGAAGGCATGTCCGGCGTGCGGATGAACCACAACCTCATCCGGGTCGGCGGCACCGCCGTGGATCTCCCCGACGGTTGGAAGTCGCAGATCATCGCCATCTGCGACGAGTTCGACCGGCGCCTCGAGGAATACGACGTGCTGTTGACGAACCAGCCGATCTGGCAGGAGCGGCTCCAGGGCGTCGGCGTGATCACGACCGACGAGGCGTTGGCACTCGGCGCGACCGGCCCGATCCTCCGGGCGACCGGGTACGCCTGGGACCTGCGCAAGCACATGCCCTACCTCGCCTACGACCAGGTCGACTTCGACGTGGTCGTCGGGCAGTACGGCGACTGCTTCGACCGCTACTCGGTGCGGTTGAACGAGATGCGCGAGTCGGTACGGATCCTGCGCCAGATCGTCGACAAGATGCCCAGGGGCGACTACCGGGTGCAGGACAAGAAGGTCACGCCGCCACCGCGGGCGCGCATCGACGAGTCGATGGAAGCGCTCATCCACCACTTCAAGCTGTTCACCGAAGGCATCAAGGTGCCCGCGGGCGAGGCGTACGCCGCGATCGAATCGCCCCGTGGCGAGCTGGGCTGTTACATCGTGTCGGACGGGACGGGGAAACCCTGGCGCATGCGCATCCGCCCGCCGAGCTTCATCCATCTGCAGTGTCTGCCCCACATGATGCACGAGGGCACGATCGCCGACGCGGTGGCCGTGATCTCCTCGATCGACCCGATCCTCGGCGAGGTCGACCGGTGAGGAGCGTTTCCCCTTCGTTTTCCGCACCGTTTTGCACGCGCCGAGCCCGATGCGATTCCGTGGAAGTCCCGTGGCACGACTGAACCCCGAGAACACCGAACTGGCCAAGGAGCTCATCGGCCACTATCCGCGCCCGAAGTCCGCGCTGATCCCGTTGCTGCACCTGGCCCAGGAGCAGGACGGCTTCGTGTCGGACGAGGCGATGATCCACATCGCCGAACTGGTGGGCGTCACCCCCGCCGAGGTGCTGGGCACGTGCAGCTTCTACGAGATGTTCAAGCGTGAGCCGGTCGGCAGGTACCTGGTCAACATCTGCCACGGCATCGCGTGCGCGCTGATGGGGGCCGAGGATCTGATCAGCCACGCCGAGGACACCCTCGGGGTCAAGACCGGCAGCACGACCGCCGACGGGGCGATCACGATCGAACGGGCCGAATGCCAGGCGGCGTGCACCGAGGCGCCGTGCCTGCAGGTCAACTACCGGTACCGCTACCGGGTCACCGACGCCGACTTCGACGAGCTCGTGACCCAACTCCGGGCCGGTGCACTCGACGACGAGATCCCGCCGCACGGCACGCTGTCGCGCCGGGCGTTCCGCCAGCACATTCCCGACGATCGCCGCAACGGGCCGGCACTGGTCTCCGGTGGGGGCGAGCCGGTGTGGATCAAGCGGCACCGTGAGGCCGCCGAGGCCGCCGAGGCGCAGGGGAGCGCATCGTGACCACCTCCGAGATCCCCCAGATCGTCACCGGGCGTCTCGCCGCCCACGACGACGCCCACACGATCGCCCGTTACGAGGCGACCGGTGGCTACGCGGGGCTGCGCGCCGCCCTCGAGCTGGCGCCCGACGACGTGACCGCCCAGGTCAAGGAGGCCTCGCTGCTGGGACGCGGCGGTGCCGGGTTCCCCGCCGGTGTCAAGTGGGGGTTCTGCCCGCCGGGCGTGTGGCCGCGGTATCTCGTGGTCAACGGCGACGAGTCGGAGCCGGGCACCTACAAGGACCGCATCCTGATGGAGCGCGATCCGCACCAGCTCA
>CAZQSU010000168.1:0-4851 GCA_964595905.1 uncultured Iamiaceae bacterium | reverse complement strand
CGGGCCTGGCGGGCGGTGTTCGTGAAACGGTCGTCCAGCGGCGTGCCGTTGAGGACCGAGCGGTGGTTCTGCGCGTACATGCCCGTGTGGAGGGTGGCGCGGCTCGGCCCGCAGGGGGCGATGTTGGCCCAGTGGTTTGCGAAACGCACGCCGCGGGCGCCGAGCCGGTCGAGGTTCGGCGTGCGCACGACGGGGTGCTGAGCGGCCGACAGGCAGTCACCTCGCCACTGGTCGACGGTGATGAACAACACGTTGCCCCGCGGCTCGGAATCGCTGCCCGCGGGCACGCTCCCCGTGGGCACGTCACTAGCGATCGTGCTCATGGCGACCCATCCTTCCACCCCCACACCGCCCCGTGCCCGCGGGCACGGGCCGACGAATCGGAACGTGTCCCCGGCCGAGCCGGGGTACCGACGTGCCCGCGGGCACCGCGCCCTGGCGGCGCGATCGAAGCCCGTGGGCGTCCACACGCCCGCGAGCGCGGCCCTGCGCAACGAACGTCTCGGGGGGACGCGTCGGCCAATGTCATAGCGACAAACACAAGGGTGGGTCGGCGATTGTCGCTATGACATTGGCGAACGGGACCCACCGACGGGCCAACATCTCCATCCTGCCGACGCGCGTTCGTGCCCGCGGGCACGTGGATGCGGCCAGGTCCGGAGCCGGCCAACCTCGGACCGTGCCCGCGGGCACCGACGGGTCGAGCGCCTACGATTCTCGGATTGGATCGGTCGGCCGAAGGTCACGGTTCACGACCCGTCGATCCCGCCACGCCCTGGTAGCTCAGATGGATAGAGCAACCGCCTCCTAAGCGGTAGGTCGCCGGTTCGAATCCGGCCCAGGGCACTCTTCGACGACCCATGCCGGTCACCGTGAAATTCCAGAGCAGTGCGTCGAGGCGCGAACGGTCGGAAGCAATGACGTCATCGCTGTCATCACCGATCAACTCGATCGCCCGCTGCGCCGAGTCGTTCATCTCCTCGATGATGAGGCGATCACGCTGTATCGAGTGGTTGCGCCTCGGCAAGCACGCGATCGCGCAGCTTCGGGTGCAATGCTGCCTTCGCGACCAGGTCGACTGGACGGTCGAAAACACCGCTCAGCTCGCTTTCGAGACGGTCTTTGCACGGTCTTCCCACACATCGCGGGGTCAACCGTGCAAAGAGTGATGGGTGGCCGGGAGGAGGTCGACGTTCACCGGCCGGCTGAACGAGACAGGCTGAACGAGACGGGCTGAACGAGACAGGCTGAACGAGACAGGCTGAACGAGACGAGGCTGCTGGTGGCGCCGGACCCGGCGGCATCGCCCCGGGCCGGCACATCACCGGCCCGGGGCGACCTCGATGAGGCAAGCTGGCACCCGTGGGCGCCGAATCGAGACCGCGGGCTGCATCCGAGCGTGCCCTGGCCCGGGGCTACTTCCTGGTCCAGGCGCTCGGCGGCGCGATCTGGTGGCTGGCGGTGTTCACATCGCGGCGCATTCGTGACGCCACACTGGGTACCTGGGACCCGGCCTGGCTCGTCGGCCCCGACGTGGTGCTGTTCGTGGGCGGATCGGTGGCGGCCGCCACCTGGGGCGGCAGCACGCGGCAACGTCGCTGGCTGGTCTGGGTCCCGACGATCTGGACGATTCTGGTCACCGTCGCGCTCGGCGGCTACGGGCTGATCGAGCGGACCGCCGGCGCCGGGGTCGTGCTCATGACGATCGCCAGTGTCGGGTCGGTCGCCGCGGCGTCCACGCTGTGGTGGGGCGTGCTGCCCACGGGCTGGTTCTTCGCCGGGCCGTTCCGGTTCCGCGAGGCCGCCGCCGGCCCGCCGTCACGCCACCTGCGTCGAAGCCTGACCCAGCTCGTCGTGTTCTGGACGACCTTCTTCGCGCTCGTACCGCCCGTCGCCGTGGCGATCGAACGGCGCCTCCGTATCGACTGGCCCGCGCTCGGCCATGCGTCGTTGCGCCTCGTCGGCATCGTCGTGTTTCTCGCGGCCAGCGTGCTCGGTCTGTGGTCGTGCGTGACCATGGCCCGGTCCGGCCAGGGCACTCCGCTGCCTGCCGAGACCGCCCGCAACCTGGTTACGAGCGGCCCCTACCGGCTCGTACGCAACCCGATGGCGGTCGCCGGCGCCATCCAGACCATCGCGATCGGGCTGGTGTGGTCGTCGTGGATCGTCGTGGCACTCGCCGTCGCCGGCGCGGTGGCCTGGGACCTGGGCATCCGGCCCGTCGAGGAGGCCGACCTCGAGGCCCGCTTCGGCGACGACTACATCGCCTACCAGGCGCGGGTCCGTCGCTGGGTGCCCCGACCCGCGCCGATACCGCGTGGCGCCGTCCCCTGACCACAGGTCGTGACGCAGGCGCCGGGTCAGCGGCCGTAGATGTCGGCGTCGCTCACGGCGAAGGTGTGCTCGACCGAGGCGAACACCGAGCGGAATGCGTCGACGTTGGTCTCACGCAACGTGCCCAGTCGTGTGGACTGCATGGTCTCGCAGCCGGTCGGGACGATGTCGAGCCGGTCGACGGTACGCCGCCCGGCGAAGAACTCGACGACGACCGTGCCGGGGTCGCTCGAGTCTTCGGGGCAGACGACGACGCCTTGGCCATTGGGGTCACCAGGAGCCGTCACGAACGCCCGACAGACATCGAGATACGAGCGAGCCGCTCGCGGACCGGTCCGTGTGCGGGCCATCGTCGCGGGGACGACCTGCCCAGCGGTCAGCTCGAGCCGCGCGCGGGTGACTCCGGCGTGGCAGATCTTGGCGACATCGGCCTTCGGCGCAGAACTGCACGCGCCGAGCCCCGACACGACCACTCCCAGCCCGATGGCCACGGACGCGATCCGCCGGCGCAGGGTCGTCATGGTCGAACCGTCACCTGGTGCATCGCCCACCGAGACTACGACTCCCAAGCGCTGTGTGCGTCCAGGCCGATCGCCGTGTGCCAGCAGGCGAGGCCCCCGACCGCTTTCGGTCGGGTCAGTCACGCCGGTGTGGAGTCGCATCGATCATCAGGTGACGTCGCGCAGGGCGTCGGCGATGGGCTGCCAGCGGGTCAGGCTCGCCGGGTCGTCGCGCCAGGCGAGCGCCCCGAAGTAGTCGACGACCCGGGTGGCGATGCCGCCGTAGCGTGCCGCGATCGCGTCACCGATCGTGGACCAGGTTCCCTCGGTCACGAAATGCCCCAGCACGTCGTCGGTGATGACCGCGACCATGCCCGCCAGGTCACCGGCCTTCTGGTGTTCACGCAACGCGGCCGTGGTGCCCGGGTGGTCGATCTGTTCGAAGATGAACGCGTAGTTCGGGGTCGAGCCGTAGAAGGCGATCTGGGCGCGGGCGAGTTCGCGCCGACGGTTCCGCTCGTCGTCGGTGTCGCCCACGATCAGAAAGGCCGGCACGATCGTCTCGAAACCCTCAAGCGTCCGCCCGGCTCGTTGCGCCCCGGCGGCGAGATGCTCGGCCACCGTGGTCTCCAGATACGTTCTCGTGTTGAGGGGATGGATGTGGATGCCATCGGCCACCTCGCCGGCGAGGCGCAGCATCCACGGGTTCACCGCCGCGAGGTCGATCGGCGGGTTCGCCACGTCGATCGGGCCGGGTGACCACATGGCCGGCAGCAGCGACAGGTCGTAGAAGTCGCCGTGATGATCCAGCGGCGCGTCGCCACCGAACGCGGCGAAGGCGGCCCGCACCGCCAGCACGTAGTCGCGCATGCGTGGCCCCGGCGGATCGAACTCGGCCGAATAGCGGCGTTCGATGTGGGCACGCACCTGGGTGCCGAGGCCGAGTCGGAACCGGCCACCGCTCGCATCGGCGAGCTCCCAGGCGACCGACGCGGTGACCATCGGGCTACGCGGGAAGGCCACCGCGATGCCGGTGAGCAGGTCGATCTCCGCGGCGAGCGCGGCGGCCGCACACGACAGGTACGCCGTGCGGCCGGCCTCGGTCACGACCAGCCCGGCGTACCCGGCATCGGCGGCGTCACGGGCGAGGCGCTGCATGTCTGCCAGCGGCATGCCTCCGGTCATCAGGTCGAGGCGCATACCGGGGAGCCTTCCTGGCGGAGCGGCGAAGGAGCCGCCACGGTCGATCGTCGAGTGGTCACAGTCGGGAGAAGGGGTCGTGATCGGCGATGGCGGCGCACACCCGCTCGGTCATGGCGGCGAACATCGCATCGCCCCGCTCGGTCTTCTCCGCCACGGCCCACCCCAATACGATGATCAGCACGCCCTGGAGCATCGAGTACGCGTAGTCGTCGGCACACTCGTCGAAGGAATAGCCCGCGACGCCGTGATCGACCAGCGCGCGGTGGTACGCGCGCAACACGGCGTCTTCGCAGTCCCGCCGCAAGTCGGGTTCCAGCCCCGTCGAGCAGAAGAACGCCAGGTCCCTGGCCGGTAGCCCGAGGCTGACCGTCTGCCAGTCGACGGTGGCCACGTCACCACCGTCGGGCGCGAACAGCAGGTTGTCGAGCCGGTAGTCGCCGTGCACCGGACCGAAGCGTTCACTTCGGCCCAGCAACCACTCACCGGCGACCTCGGCTGCGCGGTCGAACACCGCCCGGTGGCGCGCATCGAACCGATCGCCGAAGTGGGCGAAGAACAGCTCGTTCATCGGAGCGAGCACCTCACCCAACGCGGACGCCGAGTCGGCCTCCACCGCCTCGAGGTCACCGGATTCGACCAGCGTCGGGTCACGCCAGCGGGGCCCGTGCAGCCCTGCCAGGTTCACCGCGGCCGCGATCGCCTGGTCGGCCGTGCAACCGGCGAGCTGATCTCCCTGGAGCCGCGGCGTGAGGTCTTCGAGCAACAGGACGAAGTCGGTGGCGTCGTCGCTGATCCACGACCCCCAACAGGCCGG
>CAZQSU010000167.1:0-4869 GCA_964595905.1 uncultured Iamiaceae bacterium | reverse complement strand
ACCGTTCCCGTTCGCAGAATCCGAGGCCGCAAACCACACTCAGCCGCGTAGAGCCGGTCATCGGGGAGGTCGATCGTCGTCCGCATGCGCGCATCATCGCATCATGATGCGGAGATGATCAGCCCTCGGCGTCAGCGACCGAACCATCCCCGAAGACGGCCCAGCACCTGGTCGACGTCGGGGATCGCCAGGCGCCACACCATCAGTGCGAACACCCCGCCCGACACCAGCGCGCCCGCAACCAGCGTCGGGATCGACCCGAAGCCCGCGGGCGTGCCCATCGCCACGACCACCGCGCCGCCGGCGACCGTCATCAGCGCCGTCGCGACCGTCACCCGCCAGGTGGTGTTCCACACGGTCGGCCCCTCGATGCCTTCGGTCGTGCGCCGCACCGCCACCAGTGCCAACACCGCTGCCAGTGAATAGGCCACCGAGAAGGCCACCACCAGCCCTTCGGCGCCCCACCGGCCCACGAGGGCGAACGCCAACGCGATGTTGACGGCGTTCTCGACGAGGTTGATGAAGAACGGGGTGCGGGTGTTCTTCTGCGCGTAGAAGCACCGCAAGGCGTACAGGTACACCGAGTAGCCGACCAGACCCAACGAGAACAGCAACAACAACGTGCCCGTGAGCGTGGTGTCGTCGCGATAGCCACCGTGGCCCAGCATGGCGTTCACGATCGGATGCGCCAGCACGGCCATCGCCGCAGAAGCCGGCACCAGCACCAACAGCACCAGACGCAGCCCGGCCGCGAACTGGCGTCGTAGCCCGGCCACGTCACCCGCGGCCACCGCTCGGGCCATCTCGGGTTCGGTCGTGGTCATCAACGACACGGCGAACAGCCCGATCGGCAACTGGAAGAACATGAAGGCGTACGTGTACACGGTCGGCACGCCCCGGCCCTCCGACGTGGCCAGTGCCAACACGATCCACAGGGCGATCTGGTTGGCCACCGCGTAGAGCACCGTCCAGCCCGACAAGTGGAAGACCTGTCGGATCGAACGGTGCCGCCAGTCGAATCGTGGGCGGAACCGCACCCCGGCGCGTACCAGCGCCGGCCACAACGCGCACGCCATCACGACGATCCCGGCGGTGGTTCCACCGCCCAACAGCAGCAGCAGCACGGGGTCACCCAGCACGTCGGCCGCCGACGGCGCGACCCCGCCGACTCGCCAGAACGCCGCCAGGAACCCCAGGACCACGAGGTTGTTGAGTGCCGGGACGAACGCGGGCGCAAGATAGGAGCGACGGGCGTTCAGCATCGCCGAGGCCAGCGCGGTCAGCCCGTAGAACAGGATCTGGGGGAGGAACCACCGCAGCAGCGGCACCCCGATCGCGATGATGTCGGCCCGTTCGGAGGCCTTGTCGATGTTCCAGGTGTAGAGCCGAAAGATCCACGGCGCGAGAATCATCGCGAGCGCGGTCAGGGCGATCAGGCCGGTGACCAGCACCGTGATCACCGCCGAGTCACCCTCGTCGTCGCGGTGGACGTGGTGGTCGACGAACACCGGCACCAACGTGGCCGTGAACACCCCGCCCAAGAGCAGGTCGTAGATCATGTTCGGTGTGGTGTTGGCCAGGTTGTAGCCGTCGGTGAGGGTGCTGGCGCCAAGAACGGCGGCGATCGCGATGGTGCGGACGAGCCCGGACACGCGGCTGAGCAGGGTTCCGGCCCCGACGATCGACGACGAGCGCACCAACTGCGACACGCCACGCAGCTCGGCGCGGTCGTCGGGTGCGGAGGCGCCGCCCGCGACCCCCGAGCCGGCGCCGCGGCCGGCCGTGGCAGCGTCGTCGATCGGCTCGTCGACGGTGGATCTGGCCCCGGTGCCGTCGGCGTCTGCGCCCCGGCCGTCGACGTCGGCACCGGATTCGCCTTCGGACAGCACCGCCTCGATCTCGTCGCCGGACGCTCCCGACAGCGCGTGCCAGGGTTCGAGCGGGCCGATCGGTGTCGGGTCATCGAGATCGGGGTCGGCACCCTGTGTGTGGCGATCAGGACGGCGTGACGCGCCGGGGTCCGCTGGGCACGCCATGGTGGCCAAAACTACCAGTGGACGGTCGACCTGCCCGGCGCCGTCACGGCTGCGGAACGCGCGGCTCGCGCCACATGGTCCACATCGGTGGGCCGTTGTGGTCGCGCCCCATCTCGATCTGACCGGTGACCTCGAAGCCGTGTCGGGCATAGAAGCCGAGGTTCGCCTCTTTCGACGATTCGAGGTAGGCGGGAAAACCGTCGCGGTCGCAGCGCTCCAGCACCGGCCGCAGCACCGTCGAACCCAGACCGGTCCCCTGATGGTCGGGGTCGGTCCCCAGCAACGCCAGATACCAGTGCGGTTCGCTGGGATGGATCTTGTCGACCACCGCCAGGGCAGACAGCGAGCGGGGGAGGTGCACCCCGAACAGACGCACGGCGCTCGGAGCCCATCGGGCCAGGTCGAGCGGCGACACCCGCCACGCGCCCGGCGGCGCCCACAACGCCCCGGCATCCGCGCCCGGCACGGTCCATGCCGACATCGACGGAAGGTACTGCCGCGTCTCGGTCGCAAAGAACGGCGCCGCGAGACGGGTGAAGCGGCGCACCCGCGCCTTGCACATCCACATCCACACCGGGTCGTCGGCGAACGCCCGGGCGAACATCGCCCCCATCGCCTCGGCATCTTCAGGTCGGGCCGGTCTGGCGACCGCCCGTCGTGTCGTCGTTCCTTCGGGGCCACTGGGCCCGGTCTGCTCGCTCACCGACGTCACACTAGGGAGTTCCCCACCCGCGTCCCTTGCCACGGCCCATTGTCTGCCCGCAATCCTTCGACGTTCGGGGTGGGAGGGGCACGTCGGGGCGATCTGGCGCCCGGACGTCGAGGTGGGGGGACGACCGGTGTGGCGCGGAGGCTGTCGCAAGCGGGTGATCGGTAGGATCGACGCCGTGACCGTCACCTCAGAACCCACCGTTGCTTCTGGCGGCGTCGACGTCGCCGCGCTCCAAGCGCTCGGGGCGCGTGCCAAGGCCGCGAGCCGCACGCTCGCCGTCGCCTCCACCGCCGACAAGGACGCCGCCCTGCACGCCGCGGCCGACGCGCTCGTCGCCGCCACCGGCACGATCCTCGCGGCCAACGCCGCCGACGTGGCCCGCGCCGAATCCGACGGCGTCTCGGCCACCGTCATCGACCGGCTCCGCCTCGACGCCGGGCGCGTCGAAGCCATGGCCGACGGCCTGCGCGACGTCGCCGCCCTCGGCGACCCGGTGGGCGAGGTGCTCGACGGCTGGGTCCGCCCAAACGGTCTGCGCATCGAACGGGTCCGCGTGCCCCTCGGCGTGGTCGCCATCATCTACGAGAACCGCCCCAACGTCACCTCCGACGCGGCCGGACTGTGCCTGAAATCCGGCAACGCCGCCTTCCTGCGCGGCTCGTCGGGCGCGATCGAATCGAACAAGGCGATCGCCGCCGTCCTGCGCGGCGCATACGAGTCGGCCGGGCTCCCGGCCGACGCGTTGATCCTGGTGGAAGACACCTCACGTGAGGCCGCGGTCGCCTTCATGCAGCTGCGCGACCACATCGACGTGCTGATCCCCCGGGGCGGCCCGTCGCTGATCGCCTCGATCCTCGCCAACGCCACGGTGCCCACCGTGATCGACGGCGACGGCAACTGCCACGTCTACGTGGATGCCGCGGCCGACCTCGACATGGCCGCCCGCATCGCCGTCAACGCCAAGATGCAGCGCCCGTCGGTGTGCAACGCCGCAGAGACCCTGCTGGTGCACGCCGCGGTCGCCGACGAGTTCCTCACGCGCCTCGGCCCGCAGCTCGACGGGGTCACCCTCGTCGGCGACGAACGCGCCCGGGCCGACCTTCCCGGCGCAGGCGAAGCCACCGACGACGACTGGGCGAGCGAGTTCCTCGACCTGAAACTCGCCGTGCGCGTGGTCGACTCGCTCGACGACGCGATCGACCACATCACCCGCTACGGCTCCGGACACTCCGAGGCCATCGTGACCGGCGACCTGGCCGCCGCGGACCGTTTCACCCGCGAGGTCGACGCCGCCGCGGTGCTCGTGAACGCGTCGACCCGGTTCGTCGACGGATCCGAGTTCGGGTTCGGCGCCGAGATCGGCATCTCGACCCAGAAGCTGCACGCCCGCGGGCCCATGGGCCTGGCCCAGCTCACCACCGCCAAGTTCGTGGTGCGCGGCACCGGCCAGACCCGCGGTGACATCCCGCCCGGCCCCGACGCCTGCTAGCGGTCGCCCGGAGCGGCCCTGCGTCGGTGGCCGCCGTTCCGTCGGGGAACGGGAGGCGATGACGGGGCGGACGATACTGATTGACCCCGGGGTCAAGACGCCCGATACCCTCGCGAGCATGGCTGAACCGAGATTCGAGTCCGTTCCCGCCGTCACCGAAGCGCTGAGCAAGGTCGACTATCTCGCCGACGAGGGCATCGCCGGCATCGTGTATCTCGCCGACCGACTCGGCAAGCCGATCCTCGTCGAGGGGCCCGCGGGCACGGGCAAGACCCAGCTCGCCAAGTCGGTCGCCGAGATGACCGGGTCGCGCCTCATCAGGTTGCAGTGCTACGAGGGCCTGGACGAATCCAAGGCGCTGTACGAGTGGAACTACAAGAAACAGCTCCTGCGGATCCAGGCCGAACGCAACGACGGCTCGACCTGGGCCGACGTCGAGACCGACATCTTCTCCGACGACTTCCTGCTCACGCGGCCGCTGCTCGAAGCGATCAGGGCCGAAGACCCCGTCGTGTTGCTGATCGACGAGGTCGACCGGGTCGAGGTCGAGACCGAGGCCCTGCTGCTCGAGATCCTCTCGGACTACCAGGTGTCGATCCCCGAGCTGGGCACGATCGAGGCCAAGCAGATCC
>CAZQSU010000166.1:0-4991 GCA_964595905.1 uncultured Iamiaceae bacterium | reverse complement strand
GACGGGTCTACACCTACCTGCCCGGTTACGGCTGGGAGCTGTGGAACATGGTGTCGACGATCGGGTCGTACATCCTTGCGGTGTCGGTGCTGCTGTTCATCATCAACGTCGTGTACTCCCGCCGCAAGGCCCACGCCGCCGGCCAGTACACCTGCGAAGCCGACCCGTGGGATGCGCGGACCCTGGAGTGGATCACGCCGTCGCCGCCGCCCGAGTTCGACTTCTGGGAGATCCCCGAGGTGCGCGACCTCGACGAGGCCTGGCACCGCAAGTACGCCGAGGACGAGAACGGCCGTCTGGTGCGCATCGCCAAGATGGAAGACGTGATGGACAAGCCGACGGGCAGGATTCCACACATGCCGTCGCCGTCGTACTGGCCGATCGTCGCCGCCTTCTCGGTGATGCTGATCGGCTACGGCATCATCTTCAACCTCGGACTCTGCGCCGTCGGTGGCTTCCTGCTGTTCCTGAGCGTCGTCGCCTGGGGTATCGAACCCTCGACCCACACCGAGGTGCCGCCCGCCGAACCGCCCACGCCCGATTCCGGCGAGTCCGGAGCCGTCCGCGAGATCGAAGAAGTAGGAGCCAATGTCTGACGTCGCCGTCGGTCACGACCATCACGGAGAGGTCCACGATCCGTACCCGGGGCTGAGCCCGCACACCAGCACCGGCGTCTCCCACTCCAAGATGGGGATGTGGATCTTCCTGGCGTCTGACTGTCTGCTCTTCGGCGCCTTCATCTCGGCCTACCTGCTCTACAACGGGCGGGCGCAGCAGGGCCCGACGCCCGAAGACGTCATCAACATCCCGTTCACGTCGACGTCGACGTTCGTGCTGTTGATGAGTTCGCTGACCATGGTGCTCGCCGTGTCGTCCGCACACCGGGGCGACGAGCGGCGGCTGCGACTGTGGCTCGTGACCACCGCCATCCTGGGGGCGAGCTTCATCGCCGGTCAGGTGTACGAGTTCACCACGATGGTCCACGAGGGACTGGGCTACACGACCAACATCTTCGGCTCGTCGTTCTACAGCCTCACCGGTTTCCACGGCGTCCACGTGACGATCGGCATCATGTTGTTGCTGATCATGTTGGGGATGTCGCTCCGGGGAAGGCTCCCCAAGGAGAAGGCCGAGGTCGTCGAGGTCATCGGTCTGTACTGGCACTTCGTCGACGTGGTGTGGATCGTGATCTTCACCGTCGTCTACCTGATCCACAAGTAGGAGCACGATGTCCGACCAGACGATCTCGCATTACGAACACGGCGTCACCGAAGGCGACTACGCGCTCGAACATGCCGTGGCGGACAAGACCTACGTGCTGGTCGCGATCTTCCTGGCGGTGATGACCGCGTTGGAGGTGCTGGTCAGCTACACCAAGGACCAGCTCGGGCCCTTCCACGACTGGGCGCTGATCATCCTGATGGCGATCAAGTTCGTCTGCGTGTGCCTGTACTTCATGCACCTGAAGTTCGATCACGCGATGTGCAAGCGCGTGTTCTTCTTCGGATTGTCGGTTGCGGTTCTCGTCTACTGCGGCATGCTGGGGACGTTCCAGTACTGGGCGTCCGGATTCCGCTGACGCGGAGTCCGGCTGCCTCGGACCCCGGCAGTCCCGCTGGGAGCTGCGATGGCTGTCTTTTCGAACTCAGAGGATGCGCCGACCGGCGTCTCCGATCAGTGAGCCCGACCAACGGGTCCGACCAATGAGCACAATGGCTTTTCTCCGAGCGAAGCTCGGCGATCGTCGATCGTGAGTCGAGAGAGATGTGTCCCATCTGCGCGGTCTGCTAGCGGCGACCAATCCTGATCTGACTCCACAACCGTGGCGTTGGGTGCCGCACCCCGAGGTGTGGGTGATGGTCGCCGTCCTGGCGCTCATGTACCTGTACGCCACACGGGTCGTGGGCCCCAAGGTGGTGCCGCCGGGTGAGCCGATCATCACCCGTTCGCAGTCGCGGTGGTACTTCACGGGTCTGGTCCTGCTGTGGATCGCCGTCGACTGGCCGGTGCACGATCTGGCCGAGGACTACCTCTACAGCATCCACATGGTGCAGCACCTCGTCCTGACCTGGGTCGTGCCACCGATGATGCTGATGGCGATGCCCGAGTGGTTGGCACGGCTGGTGCTCGGAAAGGAACGGACCTACCGCGTCTTCCGCCTGTTGACCCTGCCGTTGGTCGCTGGTGTGCTCTACAACGTGGTCTTCGCCGTGGGCCATCTCCCGGCGGTGGTGAACGACTCGATCCGTTGGTCGAGCGTGCACTTCACCGTCCACCTCGTGATCATCTTCTCGGCGATCCTGATGTGGAACTGCGTGTGCGGCCCGTTGAAGGAACTGCGGGCCAGCCTGCCCGTGCAGTGCATCTACCTGTTCCTCATCGGCGTGCTCTCGATCATTCCGGGCGCCTGGCTCACGTACTCCCAGGACGTCGTCTACACCGCCTACATCCACCCGTGGCACTCGTTCTGGGGGCTCACCACCCTCGGCGATCAGCAGTTGGCAGGGTTCATCATGCGGGCCATCGGCGGCATGTACTCCGGCATCATCATCATCGTGCTGTTCTTCCGCTGGGCACGGGAAGTCACCGTGAACGACGACGACGAGCGCCGCGAACGAGATCGCGAGCGCATCGCCCGGTTCCGGGCGGAACACCCGGAAGCGGCTACTCCCAGCGGAAGAACCGGGCAGCCGACACCGGGGTGAGCACCGCCCACACGGCGAGCACCACCCAGGCGTGGCCCGGCACTCCGCTGCCGTTCAGGGCGCCGCGGCAGATCTCGGAGAGCGCGGTGGCCGGCAGGGCCTTCACGACCGGCTGGAAGCCGTCGGGGAAGTGGTCGATGGGGACGATCACGCCGCCGAGCAGCAGCAGCACGATGTAGAGCCCGTTCGCGGCGGCGAGGGTGGTGAGCGCGGGGAGCGTGCCGGCGAGCAGCAGGCCCAGGCCGGCGAACGCGATCGTGCCCAGGACGATGCCGCCGACGAGGGAGCCGACGAGCACCCCGTCGGGCCGCCAGCCGAGCGCGAGTCCTTCGGCCGTGAGCACGACGAACTGCAGGATCTCGATCGTCACGATCGACAAGGTCTTGGCGGTGAGCAGTTCGCCACGCCGCAGTGGCGTCACTGCCAGGCGCTTCAGCACGCCCGTGGATCGTTCGAAACCCGTCGCGATGGCGAGTGACACCATGGCGGTCGAGAGCACCGCGAGGGCGATGATGCCCGGGTAGAGGAAGTCGACGACCTCGTCGCGGTCGATGCCGAGCAGGTCGACCTTGGCGAAGAACACCAGCAGGCCGACCGGGATGGCGAAGGTCAACAGCAGCGATTCGCCACGACGCAGGGTGAGCAGCAGCTCGATCCGGGTCTGGGACCAGATGCGGGTCGCCCGCGGGGCCGCGCCGGGGGGCACCACGTCGGGCGATGTCGCGGTGGTCACCGTCGCGCTCCGGTCGGCCTGCGCCGGCCGCCCCCGGGTCGGCGGGTTCGGCGGCGTCGGCCGGACCGGTCTGCATCCCCGCCGTCGTCGACGCCGGCATCCCCGGCTTCGGGATCGGCTTCGGCGGAGTTGGTCAGGGCCAGGAACACGTCCTCGAGCCGGTGCCGTCCGGCACGCAGATCGGCCAGGGGGAGGTCCCGCTCGGCCAGCCAGGCCGTGATCTGGGCGACCGCGGCCGGCGTCGGCGCGGTTGCCACCCGGTACTCACCGGGGGACTCCTCGACGACCCGGGCGGCCAGTTCGACGTCGAGGGTCGTCGTGTCCAGACCGGCGGGTGCCCCGAACCGGATCTCTGCGGCCTGGTTGCCGGTGGTGAGTTCCGAGGGCCTGCCGGCGGCGATGACCCTGCCGCGATCGATGATCACGACCCGGTCGGCGACGTGTTCGGCCTCGGCGAGATCGTGGGTGGTCAACAGCACGGCGACGCCGTCGTCGGCGAGGGAGCGGACGATCCTGCGGACGAGCTGGCGTCCGGACACGTCGACGCCGGCGGAGGGTTCGTCGAGGAAGGCGACGCGGGGGTGACCGACGAGCGCGAGCGCGAGCGACAGGCGCTGTTGTTCGCCGCCCGAGAGCTGGCGCCACATCGATCTCGATCGTCGGGTGAGCCCGACCCTGGCGAGCAGCTCGTCGGGGTCGGCGGGTGCCGCGTGGAACCCCGCATACAGACGCAGCATCTCGATCACCCTGATGCCCGGGTAGACGCCGCCGCCCTGCAACATGACGCCGATCCGCGGGGCGAGAGTGGTGCGATCGGCGATGGGATCGGCGCCGAGCACACGGACCCGGCCGGCGGTCGGCACGCGGTAGCCCTCGAGGGTCTCGACCGTCGAGGTCTTGCCGGCGCCGTTGGGGCCGAGCAGGGTGACGACCTCGCCAGGCTCGACGGTGAAGCTGACCTCGTTCACGGCCACGAGGTCGCCGTAGGTGACGACCAGTTCGTCGACCTCGATCGCTGCCACGGCAGTCGACGCTAGCGCCGCGCATTCGGCGCCCCCACTCCATCGGTACTTCGGGGCGAGAAGTGCGTGTGGTGGTCTTGGTGCCCCGAAGTTCGAGTGGGCGTGGTCCTGGTGCCCCGAAGTCGAATGCGGGGATGGGGTCGACGAGGGTGACGACTACCTTTGACGGTCGTGCTCGACATCCGTGCGATCCGAAACGAACCCGACGAGGTGAAGGCGTCACTCGCCCGTCGGGGCGTCGACACGTCCGACATCGACACCGTGCTCGACCTCGACGTGCGTCGGCGTGACCTGGTCACCCGCCGCGACGAGACCCGGGCCGAGATCAAGGCGCTCTCCAAGCAGGTCGGCCGCCTCCGTGGCTCGGGCGACGCCACCGGGGCCGAGGAGGCGATGGCCCGTAGCCGCGCGCTGGGCGCCACCGTCGACGAGCTCGACGCCTCCGAGACCGAGGTCGCCGCCGAGCTCCACGACCTGCTGCTGGGTATCCCGAACGTCATCCACCCCGACGCGCCCGACGGCGCATCGGAC
>CAZQSU010000165.1:0-5013 GCA_964595905.1 uncultured Iamiaceae bacterium | reverse complement strand
CACCCCTGCGAATTGCTCCATCACCGACTCGGGCGAGGCCGGCCACGTCGAGTCCGAGTGCGGGTAGTCGCACTCCCAGTGGATGTGGTCGCCGTTCAGGTGGTGACGCTGCTCGACCCCGGCGTGGTCGGAGATGAAACACGTGAGGATGTGTTCGCCAAACACCTCGCTGGGCAGACGGTCGCCGAAGTCCTGGTTCGTCCACAGCCGGTGGCGGCGGTACACGTAGTCGATGCGTTCGAGGAAGTACGGGATCCACCCGATCCCGCCCTCGGAGAGCGCGATCCGGATGTCACCGAACTTGCGGAACACCGGCGACCAGATCAGGTCGGCCGCGGCCTGGACGATGTTGACCGGTTGCAGCGTGATCATCGTGTCGATCGGCGCTTCGACCGACGTGATCACCGTCTCCGACGACGATCCGATGTGCAGACAGATCACGGTGGCGCACTCGGCGCACGCGGCCAGGAACGGATCCCAGTGGTCGTTGTGCCAGCTCGGCAGACCGATCTTCTCGGGATTCTCGGAGAACGTCACCGCGTGGCAGCCCTTGGCGGCGAGCCGACGCACCTCGTCGGCCATCGCGTCCGGGCTCCAGATCGGCAGGATCCCACACGGGATCATGCGGCCCGGGTGGCGGCCGCACCAGTCGTCGACGTGCCAGTCGTTGTAGGCCCGGCACAGCTCGAGCGCGATCGCCTTGTCGTCGACGGTCGAGAACAGTTGGCCGGCGAACCCGGTCATCGACGGGAAGTTGAGCGAACCGAGCACGCCGTTCGCGTTCATGTCGTCGATGCGGGCGTCGATGTCGTAGCAGCCGTCGCGCATGTCTTCGAACGAGCACGGATCGACGCCGTACTCCTCGGGCACCCGACCGGCCACGGCGTTCAACCCGACGTTGGGCAGGGCGGTGCCCTGGAACATCCACACGTCGCGACCGTCGTCGAGGCGTTCGATCCTCGGCGCGACCTCCGCGGCCCGTCCGCTCACCCGCCCGTCGAAGAGTCCGGGTGGCTCCACGACGTGGTCGTCGACGCTCACCAGGATCAGATCGTCGAGCTGCACGGCGCTTCCTCCGACTTCGCGGAAATGACGACAACGTTAGATTAGTCGCATAGATTGGCCGGATGGAACGGGACGCGGTGCCCGGCACCACGCCGGCGGTGAGTAGTGTCGCGCCGGGGGTGAGTAGCGTCGACGACGTGGAGCGTCCGGCGACCACTCGCCGTCGACCCTTCGGATCCAACCCGCAGGTCGGCGCCCGTGGCACCGAAACCGAACAGAAGATCTTCGACGCGGCCCTCGAGGTGTTCGCCGAGGTCGGTTTCAACAATGCCCGCATCGAGCTGATCACCCAGCGCGCCGGGTGCTCGCGGCCCGCGTTCTACCAGTACTTCTCGTCGAAGGACGAGGTGTTCTGGAAGCTCGCCCGGGAACTCGGACGCAGGCTCGTGGTGCTGGGTCGCAGCCTCGAGAAGGTCGGGCCAGACGAGGCGGGACTGGCGACGCTGGCGACCTGGATGGACGACTTCACGACCCTCTACCAGAGCTACGCGCCCCTGTTCACGGCGTTCCAGTCGGCCAGTCGCGACCACCTCGAGTTGGCTCGCGAGTCGAACGCGTTCAGCGAACGGCTCGACACGGCGCTGCTCCGGGCGTTCGGCCGTGGCCCCCGCCGGCGTGACCAGGCCCTGGCCAGTGGCATGGCCGCGGTCATCATCCGCTGCAACTTCTACTGGGATTCGATGGCCGCGAGCGACACGCTCGACCGGGCCCGACTCACCGATGGTCTCGCCCGAGCGACCCACCGGTTGTTCCACGGGCCCATCGTCGGGGTGAACTTCGATCCGCCGGAGCCGCCGCGTACGCGGGCCGCGTCGGCAGGCCCGACCTTCGGACCGTTGCCGTCGACCCTTGACACCCAACCGCTGCGAGCCCGGGGTCGGGCCACCCGTCAACGGATGCTCGACGCCGGCGCCCAGGTGTTGCCGGCGCGTGGCTACCACGCGGCGCGCATCGACGACATCGTCGCGACCGCCGACGTCAGCCACGGGAGCTTCTACCGCTACTTCAGCGACAAGGACGACTTCTTCAAGGCGCTCGCCGAACAGACCGGCGCCGAGATGATCGAGCTGCTGGAGCGGTTCCCGATCGACGGCGACCGGGTGGCGCTGCGGACGTGGCTCGAGGACTGGTTCGAGTCGTACCGTTCCAACGGCGGGGTCATCACCACCTGGCAGGAGCTCCAGGAGGCCGGCGGGGAGCTCGTCGCCTACTCCCAGCAGGTCGCGATCGTCATCGTGACCGGGCTGATCGGCATGCTCGAGCAACGCGGTCACGCCGATGCGCTGCTCGACGCCCTGGTGCTGCTCGCGCTCATCGAACGGCTCCCGTACCGCACCTACACACTCAACTACACCACCCCACGGGCCGCGATCGACGCGGCGGCGACCATCGTGCGACGCAGCATCCTGGGGCTCGAAGGCTGATGGACCTCGAGCTCGACGCCGACGAGCTCGCCCTGCGCGACCAGGCCCGCGCGCTGCTCACCGAGACCTGCCCCCCCTCGCTGGTGCGCCGCGTCTTCGACGGAGCAGACGACGGCAGCGAGCTGTGGGGACGCCTCGTCGAACAGGGGTGGACGGCCGTCAACGCACCAACGTCGGTCGGGGGTCTGGGGCTCGGCGCGGTCGCCGAAGCCGTCCTGGCCGGTGAGGTCGGCCGGGCCGTCGCGCCGGTGCCGTACCTGGCGACGGTCACCCAGTTCGGCGCCCTGCTCACCGAGGCCGGCACCCGTGGCGACGTAGCCTGGACGGGCCTCGTCGACGGCGCCGCCGGGGCGCTGGCCATCGCCGAAGCGGGCGGATGTCGACCGGTTGCCATCGACACGACCGCCACCGGAGATCAGGACGGCTGGCGCCTCGACGGCGTCAAGGTCGCCGTGCTGAGCGGTTCGGACGCGGCCCATCTCGCCGTGGTCGCCCGCCGGGCCGGCACCTCAGGTGCCCACGGCCTCGGCGCGTTCCTCGTCGACCCGAGGGGGCCCGGCTGCACGGTCACGGCGACCGAATCGATCGATCCGACGACGCCACTCGCGCAGGTGACCTTCGAGGACGTCCGCGTCGATCCCGCCGACGTGCTGCTCGATCCGAACGACGCCGAATCGTCGTGTGCGATCGAGCGTGTGCGCCGGCACGCCACGGTCATGCTGGCGATCTCGTGCGTGGCGACGTGTCGTGCGTTGTTCGAGACCACGGTCGACTACACGAAGACCCGCGAACAGTTCGGTCGGCCGATCGGCGGGTTCCAGGCGGTCAAGCACCGACTCGCGGATCTGTACCTCGCGGTCGAACGGGCCGACGCGCTGTGCTGGTACGCGGTCACCTGCGTCGCCGAGGGCAACGACGAGGCACCGGGCGCGGTGGCCATGGCCAAGGCGGCCGCGGGTGAGTGTCGCCGCCTGGTCACCCGCGACGCGTTGCAGTTGCACGGCGCGATCGGGTTCACCTGGGAGCACGACCTGCATCTGGGGCTCAAGCGGGCCACGGTGACCGCGGCGCTGCTGGGCGACGTCGAGGCCCAGCGTGCCGAGCTCGCGGCACTCCTCGGGCTGGTCGGCGACATCGGGCGTGACGACGAGGCGGTTGCATGAGGTCACGGTTCGACGCGGCGACCGAGGCGTACCGCGACGAGTTTCGCTCCTGGCTCGACGAACATCGCCCCGACCCCCAGGTGATGGCCGCGGACCCGTCGCTGTCGACGGGTCACGCTCCCGAGTGGGCGCGGCGGTGGACCCGCACGCTGTTCGACGCCGGCTACCTGGTACCCGGGTGGCCACCAGAGTTGGGGGGCCGCAACGCCACCCCGACCCAGACGCTCGTGGAGCTGATCGAGCTCGCCCGAGCGAAGGTGCCCCGCACCACCAACGTGCAGGGGCTGGGCATCGTCGCGCCGTCGATCGTCGACTACGGCACCCGGGCGCAGATCCGCGACTACGCCATGCCGATCCTGCACGGTGAGGCCACCGCGTGTCTCGGCATGAGCGAACCCGGCTCGGGCAGCGACCTGGCCTCGCTGCGCACCCGGGCCGCCCGCCACGGCGACACCTACGTGGTCGACGGCCAGAAGGTCTGGACGTCGGGGGCCAACTACGCGGATTTCTGCTTTCTGTTCTGTCGCACCGACCCCGACGCGCCCAAGCACGAAGGGATCAGCATCCTGCTGGTCGACATGGATGCTCCGGGGATCACGGTGCGGCCGCTGCCCGAGATCGTGCACCCGGACCGACCCGACCTGAACGAGGTGTTCTTCGACGGGGTCGAGATGCCGGCCGACCAGCTGGTCGGTGACGAGGGTGCGGGGTGGGCGATGGCGAACGGGTCGCTGGCGCACGAGCGGGGCATGGTGTGGGTGAGCGCGGTGATGGGCATCGACGAAGCCGTGGAGCGGCTGCTCGCCGACGCGCCGGCGCGACTGGCCCAGCTCGAGCCGGTCGAGCGGAGCCTCGCCGCCGACCGGGTGGTCCAGGCGGCGATCGACGCGACCGGCACGCGGTGCCTCGGCTACCGCGGCTTCGCCAAACTCGCCCGGGGCGGCACCGCTCCCGAGCAGGCACTGATGAAGCTGTTCGCCAGCGAGACCCGGCAATCGGTCGCTGCGGTCGGCGCGGATCTGGCCGGCACGGCGGCCCTGCACATCGGCGGATCGCCGCTGGACGGGCACCAGTCGATCGACGAACCCCAGGGCACGTGGCTCGAGCAGTGGTTCGGTTCGTTCGCGAACACGATCTCGGCGGGCACCTCGGAGATCCAGCGCAACATCATCGCCGAGCGGGTGCTGGGCCTCCCCCGTGAACCATCGCCCGCGCCGCGCAATTCCGGCCACGCCATCGAGCCCGCAACCGGTGGTGACCAGGCGCCGACCACCGAGGGCGCGGAGGGTCGATGAGCGTCGTCAACCACGTCGGGCTGTGCGTCACCGATCTCGAAGCCGCGACCCGTTTCTACACGGGCG
>CAZQSU010000164.1:0-5031 GCA_964595905.1 uncultured Iamiaceae bacterium | reverse complement strand
TGGTCGACATGCAGTACGACCGCAACGACATGAACCTGGTCAGGGGAAAGTTCCGGGTCCGTGGCGACACGATCGAGATCCACCCCGCCTACGACGAGACGGCGGTCCGGATCCAGCTCTTCGGCGACGAGGTGGAGGCGATCATGGTGGTCGACCCACTCACCGGCGAGAAGGTGGGTGAGCTGGACGAACTCACGGTCTTTCCGGCGACGCACTACGTCGCCAGCGACGAACGGCTTCGAGCGGGGATGGCCAGGATCGAGTCGGAGCTCCAGGAGCGACTCGCATGGTTCGAGTCGAAGGACAAGCTCCTCGAAGCGCAGCGCCTGCGGATGCGGACGACCTACGACCTCGAGATGATCTCCGAGCTGGGGTTCTGCAGCGGGATCGAGAACTACTCGGCGCCGATCGACGGACGTGGCCCGGGGGAACCGCCGTACACCCTGCTCGACTTCTTCGGCGACGACTACCTGGTGGTGATCGACGAATCCCATGTATCGGTGCCGCAGATCCACGGCCAGTACAAGGGGGACCGCGCGCGCAAGGAGACCCTGATCGAGCACGGCTTCCGGCTGCCGTCGGCCGCCGACAACCGGCCGCTCCAGTTCGAGGAGTTCATCGAGCGGGTGCCACAGGTGGTCTTCCTCTCGGCGACACCCGGCGACTACGAGGTGGGCGCCTCGTCTCAGGTGGTGGAACAGATCGTCAGGCCGACCGGCCTCGTCGATCCCGAGGTGATCGTCAAACCGACCGAGGGACAGATCGACGACCTGCGGACCGAGATCGACGCACGTGCCGAAGCCGGCGGCCGGGTCCTGGTGACCACGCTCACCAAGAAGATGGCGGAAGATCTCACCGACTACCTGCTGGAGCAGGGTGTCCGGGTCCGCTACCTGCATTCCGAGATCGACACGATCGAGCGGATCGAGATCCTGCGTTCGCTCCGTCTGGGTGAATTCGACGTGCTGGTCGGTATCAACCTGCTCCGTGAAGGCCTGGACCTGCCCGAGGTGTCGCTCGTCGCGATCCTCGACGCCGACAAGGAGGGCTTCCTCCGCAGCGAGACGTCGCTGGTCCAGACGATCGGTCGGGCGGCGCGCAACGTCGACGGTCAGGTGATCATGTACGCGGACCAGGTCACCCAGTCGATGCGTCGGGCGATTTCGGAGACGAACCGTCGCCGGAAGCTGCAGTTGGCCTACAACGCCGAACACGGGATCGATCCACAGACGGTCCGCAAGGCCATCACCGACATTCTCGATTTTCTGCGTCCCGGTGCCGAACGGAGAGACGCGGCAGCGGCGGCGACGCCGGTTCCCGGTGGGGGACGACGGGCCCGGCGGCCGGGGGACGATCGCCGGCTCGCGGAACTCGCCGAGTTGCCGCACGAGGAACTGGCGCGGCTCATCCAGACGCTCGAGGAGGAGATGTCCGACGCTGCCGCAGATCTGCGGTTCGAGTACGCGGCTCGCCTCCGTGACGAGATCAAGGATCTGAAGCGGGAGCTGCGGGTGGTGTCGGGGTGATACGGCCGATGGGACCGCGGACTTCGGCCGGTCCGAGGGGCGTCCGTCGCCGGGCGGCTCGTCGTCGTTCCCGACGACGGATGGAGCGGTGAGCGACCAACCGTCCCCGCCCGCATCGAATCTGGCGTGGGAGTTCCTGATCCGGCTCATGCTGCTGGTGATCGTGGCGTTGGCCTTTCCGGTCGTCTTCTATGCCGATGTGTACCGGTTCAGGGTCCTCGCCGACTGCATGTGGTATCCGAGCGTGCACGAGATCGCAACCGTGTGTCGGCCGGAGGGGGTGGCGATCGGCACGCTGGGAACCGGCTTCAACATGCCGTATCGGTCGGTGCTGAGCGAGTACCCGCCGATCGCACTGGCGCTGGTGTTTCCCGCCGGCCGGTGGGTCGGATCGATCCGTATTGCCGAACTCGCCTTCGGCGTTCCCATGATGATGTTGGAACTCGCGACGCTCGAGGTCCTGCGTCGCGCCTGGCCCCGCCACCGACGGGTGCTCACCCGCTGGTGGACGGTGGTCGTGCTGCCGGTGGCGCTCCTGGGATGGTTCCGGATGGACTTTCTCGCCGTGTTGGCAGCGACGGTGGCGCTCGTGGGACTGGAGAAGCGGCGGCGCCGCGGCGGCTGGATCGTCGTGGGCTGGCTCGTGAAGCTCTGGCCCGCGACGCTGTTGGCGGGGTTGGCCGTGAAGCGTCGTTGGTCGGCATTGTTCTCTGCTGCGGCCGGCGTCGTCGCGGTGACGTTGCTCTGGTTGGCCTGGAGTCCTCACGGCTTCACCGAGTTCCTCCGGTTCCGAGCGGGCAGGGGGCTCCAGCTCGAGAGCCTTCCGGCGAGCCTGCTCTTCTGGAAGTACCACGGCTACACGGCGATCGAATCGGGATCGGCGGTGATCGGTGAGTCGGGATACGGGTGGGTCGCCCCGACGCTGTTCGTCCTCCTCGGGATCTTCGGTTGTGCCTGTCTGCTACGGGCATGGAAGCCCGATGCCGATGCGGTGGCGCTCTGCGGGGCCCTGACCCTGGGCTTCATCCTGTTCTCACGGATCATCTCACCGCAGTACCTGCTCTGGGTGGCGCCGTTCGTGATCGTGCTCGCCGTCAGGCGACGGAACCTGCGGGTCGGCGCGCTGTCCATCGCCGCGTCGTGGCTGACGTTCGCGTACCTCCTCGGCTACTGGCCGCTGTCTGCCGGAAATCGGCCGCTCATGTTCCTGGTGTTCGTCAGGAACATGGTGTTGGTGTGGTTGCTCGTCGAATTGTTCATCGCGATCCGGCCATCAGCAGCGGGGCGCTCCGCCGACCGCTTCGCGCACTCGGGTCTGGGTCGTTGGCTGCGGGGCCGGTGACCGGCGACGAACGCATGTTCGGGCACCGGGTTGGGTGACCCCGTTAGGATGGCGACCCATGGCAGAGAAGATCGTGATCCGCGGTGCCCGGGAGCACAATCTTCGGAACATCTCGATCGAGTTGCCTCGTGACGAGTTGATCGTGTTCACCGGCCTGTCCGGCTCGGGCAAGTCGTCGCTGGCATTCGACACGATCTACGCCGAGGGGCAGCGCCGCTACGTCGAGTCGCTCTCGTCCTACGCGCGTCAGTTCCTGGGGCAGATGGACAAGCCCGACGTCGACTTCATCGAAGGACTGTCGCCGGCGATCTCGATCGATCAGAAGTCCGCCTCGCGGAATCCGCGATCGACGGTGGGAACCATCACCGAGATCTACGACTATCTGCGTCTGCTCTACGCACGCATCGGAGTGCCGCACTGCCCCGACGACGGTACGGTCATCACCCGTCAGACTCCCCAGCAGATCGTCGACCGGATCCTCGAGTTGCCCGAGGGCACGCGGTTCCAGGTGCTCGCCCCGGTGGTGCGCGGCCGGAAGGGCAACTACAGCACGCTGCTGGAGGACCTCGCCGCCCAGGGCTACACACGGGCACGCATCGACGGCGACGACTTCGAGTTCGGTGACGACCTCGACCTCGCCCGCTACGAGACCCATTCGATCGAGGTGGTCATCGATCGCCTCGTGCGTCGCCCGGGTATCGAGTCGCGTCTGACCGACTCGCTGGAGACCGCACTGGGCCTCGCCGACGGAGTCGCGGAGGTCCAGCTCGTCGAACGCAACGACGATGGCAGCGTCCGTGACGGCGAGACGCTCACCTTCAGCCAGCACCTCGCGTGCGCGACCTGTGGTCGATCCTACGATGAGCTCGCTCCGAGGAACTTCTCGTTCAATTCACCCTACGGGGCGTGCGCCGCCTGCGACGGTCTGGGAACCCGGTACGAGGTCGACCCGGAGCTCGTCATCTCGGACCCGGCGCTGAGCGTCGCCGACGGGGTGCTCGCGCCGTGGGCGGGCGGTCACATGCGGTACTTCGCCAATCTGCTGCAGGCGGTGTGCGACCAGCACGGCATCGACATCGACGCACCGTGGGCGAAGCTCAAGGCGAAACAGCGGAAGCTGTTGTTGCACGGCCATCCCGGCAAGGTCGAGGTCGTCTACAAGAACCGGTACGGACGGACGCGTCGGTACTCGACCGCATACGAAGGAGTGATCCCCTGGATCCAGCGTCGCCACGCCGACGCCGAATCCGATGCTCAGCGTGAGCAACTCGAGAGTTACCTGCGCGAGGTGCCCTGCGACGTGTGCGACGGGGCCCGTCTCGGGCCGCTCCCGCTGGCGGTCACGATCGGCGAGCATTCGTTGGCGGAGTTGTCCGCGCTTCCGATCGCCGACGCGACCGACGTCGTGGCCGGCTGGGAACTCGGCGAACGTGAGCGTCTGATCGCCGAACGGGTGCTCAAGGAGGTGCGGGCCCGTCTCGGGTTCCTGATGGACGTCGGCCTCGACTACCTGACACTCTCGCGATCTGCGGCGACACTCGCCGGTGGGGAAGCACAGCGGATCCGCCTGGCATCGCAGATCGGTTCCGGGCTGGTCGGGGTGCTCTATGTCCTCGACGAGCCCTCCATCGGGCTGCATCAGCGTGACAACCATCGCCTCATCGAGACCTTGGAGCGTCTGAGGAACCTCGGCAACACGGTGCTGGTCGTCGAACACGACGAAGACACGATCCGCGCGGCCGATCACGTGGTCGACATCGGTCCCGGTGCCGGCGAACACGGCGGCGAGGTCGTCTATGCCGGGACGGTGAAGGGACTGTTGCGGTCCGCCGACTCGGTCACCGGACAGTACCTGTCGGGGAGGCGGTCGATCCCGGTGCCCGAATTGCGGCGCCAGCCCGGCGACCAGTGGCTGTCGATCCGTGGGGCGCGCGAACACAATCTGGCGGACATCGACGTGGAGATCCCGCTCGGCTGTCTCGTGGGGATCACCGGCGTCTCGGGATCGGGCAAGTCGACGTTGGTGAACGACATCCTGCTGCGGGTTCTGAACCAGCGCATCAACCGGTCGCGTGTGGCGCCCGGGCACCACACCCGGATCGAAGGGATCGAGGCGCTCGACAAGGTCATCGACATCGACCAGTCACCCATCGGGCGGACGCC
>CAZQSU010000163.1:0-5108 GCA_964595905.1 uncultured Iamiaceae bacterium | reverse complement strand
GTCGGCATCACCTCGAAGGCCATCGAGATGCCGAGCTTGAACAGGCGATACCAACAGACCGGCTTGTGCAGACGCTTCTCACCGTGGAGCTGCACCAGTGCGGCGAGAAAAGCGAAGAACACGATCGTGGTGAAGCCGATGATCGCGGTCCACGCATAGCGGAGCCGGCTGCCGTCGGTGGCCTCGAACACGTCGTAGGTACTGGCCTTGTGTTCGATCTCCTCGGCCAGATGCCAGCAGAACAGTGTCGCCGCCACCGGGTCGGACCGGTCCATCAGGGTGCCCAGCCGTGCTTCGGTCCAGCGGGCGACGCCGTAGGAGATCGTCTCTCCCGACGCGGCATACGCGACCCTGAATCGTTGGCTGCGTCGTTCGACCCAGGCGTCGTTGATCGCGAGCAGCCGTTCGACCCGGCGCAGGCCGGGATAGCGCGCGGTGACGATGGCGTTCAGGCGGGCATGTTGGGTGAAGTGCCCGGTCTCCTGGCGCACGTAGGCCTCGGTGCGCTCGCGCAGGTCGGGGTCCAACTCGTCGAACGTGGAGGAGACCGCGCGAATGAACTGCGGTTCGGCATAGGGCATGCCCAGGGAGATCCCGTTGGCCGCGGCGGCGAACTCCGGCAGATGCGGCGCCCACATCGGATCGAAGTCGTCCGGGTACTCGAACGCGATGCGCCGATGAACCAGGTCGGATTCAGGCGGTCGCTCGGCGGGGAGCGTCACGGCAGCATCATGCCCCGTGTCGGATGATGCGCCAGTTGGCACGGCCGTCCCCATCGGTTGACTATCGGCCCGGAGTCGCCAACGGTGAGGACGACCGCCGTCGAAGAGCCGGTGATCGACCGGCACTCCGCCGGATCGCGCTCACCGGTAGGTGCGGAGCTCCACCACGTTGCCGTCCGGGTCGCGGACGTACAGCCCGCGCCCCTGCCCGCGGGCACCCCACAGATCCGACGGTCCCGCGACCACATCGAAGGAACCCGACGCAGCGAGTTCATCGAGGTCGACGCCGGTGAGAACCACGGCGAAATGATCGACGTTGGTGCCCGACCGCTCGCCCGCCAGCACGTCGATGATCGTGGTGTCCGACAGCCGCAACGACGGGAACAACACCTCGCCGGCACGCCACTCGTCCAGCCGTTCGGCTTCGACGCCGAGGTGCTCCCGGTACCAGGCGAGGGTGCGTTCGACGTCACCCGAACGCAGGACGAGGTGGTCGATCCCGGTGGTCCGCATGGTGTGACCCTACGGCCTCGACGTGACCGACGTACGGGGTCCTAGCTTGGAACCATGGCTGGGAAAGGCGATGTCGCCGGGAAGTACGCGACGTTCGTCGCACGTCTCGACCCGGCGCTCGCGATCGTCACGCTCGCCCACGACGGTGAGCGTTCGGGTTGCCTCGTCGGGTTCCACTCCAGTTGCAGCATCGACCCCCCGCTGCACGCGGTCTGGGTGTCGAAGGCCAACCACACCCACGGGCTCGCGCTCGAGACCGACCTGCTCGCCGTGCACCTGATCGAGGCCGCACGGCACGATCTGGCCGCACACTTCGGCGGCCTCACCGGCGACGAGACCGACAAGTTCGCCGGGCTCGCCTGGCATTCGGGCCCCGACGGCGTTCCCCTCCTCGACGAGCTGCCGAACCGCACCATCGGCCGCCGCGTCCGGGTGCTCGACGCCGGCGGCGACCACACCGGTGTGATTCTCGAGCCGATTGCCGTCGATCTCGGCGATGCGACGCACCCGGCGACCTTCCGACTCGGCAACGCGACCGACATCGAACCCGGCCACGACGCCGACGACCGACGGAGCTGACCGAGGCCTGGCCGGTGACGAGTCCGGCCCACGTCGCCGGGAACGGTGCTACCTTCGGCCCTCACAGGGGCAGCGCCGAGCAGCTCGGCCACTACCGACGACGGACGATGGCCGCAGAGCCACCACCTCGTGTCGGTCGCAGAACACAGGAGTGCATCATGACCATGACCGAACTTCCCGACCGTGACGAGGTCGACGAGTCGATCAAGCTGATCACCGACAACGCGCAACGGGTGTTCCAGTGGAACTACGACCGTGACCGCGACCAGCTCGTCACCCTCTACAACAAGGCGATGGCGTCACAGTGGAACTCGGTCACCGACCTCGACTGGTCGACCGAGGTCGACCCCGAACGGCTCGTGAACGACACCAAGACGCCGAACGTCACGGTGCTGGTCGCCCGCGCCGCGGCCCAGGTGCCCGGCTCGCCGATCGCGTCGTGGTCGGACGACGAGTTCACCCGACTCGGTATCGAATCGCTCAAAGCCCTGCTGTCGCAGTTCATGCACGGCGAACAGGGAGCGATGATGGTCGCCGCCAAGATCACCGAGACGGTGCCCTGGATCGACGCCAAGTACTACGCGTCGACCCAGACCATGGACGAGGCCCGCCACACCGAGGTGTTCGCCAAGTACCTGCACACCAAGCTCGGTGACGCGTACCCGATGAGCCCGTTCCTCGAAGACCAGATCACCGATCTGATCGAAGACAGCCGGTGGGACATCGCCTATCTCGGCATGCAGATCGTGATCGAGAGCCTGGCACTCGCGGCGTTCGGGGCGATGCACCGCAACACCAACGAGCCGCTGCTCAAGAAGTTGATCCGTTATGTGATGGCCGACGAGGCCCGCCACGTGGCCTTCGGGGTGCTGAGCCTGGCCGAGTACTACGAGGGCCTGACCAGCGCGGAGCTCGCCGACCGTCAGGATTTTCTGCTCGAGGCGACGATCCGCAACAAGGCCCGCTCGACCACACCGGAGATCTGGGAACGCCTCGGCGTCGACCTGGCTGCGTTGACGCCGTACCTCATGGAAGGCGCCGCCACCCTCGACAAGAGCCTGTTCAACAGCTTCGAACACGGCTTCTACGCCAAATTGGTGCCCAACGTGCGCAAGCTGGGCCTGCTCGACGCGAACGACGGACACCTGCGCAACGAGTGGGCAAAGGCCGGGATCATGGCCTTCGACGACGGCACCGACACCGCCGAGGACTACGCGTCCTACGACGCGGTCGCCCAGGATCGGGCCGCCGCCGCGACGGCCTGACCTACCGGGGTCGTCTCAAATCGTCGGCAGGACGAGCAGCGCCTCATCTTCGGAGCGTGAGAAATGCTCGATGGTCTCGACATGTTCGAGGAGCACCGCGAGGACCGCTGCCGTGGAAGCATTCCCCACCTTGAGCCAGAGCGTTTTCGGGGGTGCCCCGTGCAGAAACGCGAGCTGACGGAAGTCCGAATCCTTCGACACGATCACATGGCCGTGGACGCGCGCGTACCGCCAGATCTCTTCGTCGGTCGCGGTGTCGAGCCCCACGGCAGCAACGTGCTCGCTCTCTGGGAACTCGTCACGCAATGAGTCAACGAGGTGTCGCGACAGGTTTTGATCGAACAGAAGTCTCACGCCGTCGCGAGCCGACGCTCCCGAACAGCCGCAAATTCGATAGCGGCCCGAACGTGCTCAGCAGTGAGCTCCGGGAAGTCGGCGACGATCTCATCCGTCGTCATACCCGACGCCAAGTACTCGAGGACGTCATACACCGCGATCCGCGTACCGATGAAGCACGGCTTCCCACTCCGTACTCCCGGGCGGGTCTCGATGAACGAGGTGAGATCCATCGACTCAACTCTACCCGTCGGTCTTCGCGGGGCACCCCCGGAACCCGCTGACCGTTCCAGTGGTTCCCGACCGAAGTCCGCAGGACCGTTTCGACCACGAAAACGGCATCACGGTGGAACGCCCCACGCGACACCGCGCCTTTTCGCAATCGGCCGGCCAGCATTGGGGCTAGCTCAACACCCGCCTGCGGAAGCCGCGGATGCCGAGGTACAGGAACAGCACGCAGAACCCGAGCAGCACCGGGTACACCACATACAGGTGCATGTGGCTGGTGCTGGTCAGCGCGGCACGCATCCCCTCGGCCACGTAGATCAGCGGGTTGATCAGCACCAGCGTCTGCAGCCACGAGAACGCACCGAGCTTCACCGGCTCGAGCGCGGTCCACTGGTAGTACGTGCCACCCAGGAAGGTGACCGGCAGCACGACGAACCCGAACATCAGCCCGATGTTGCGCGGCTCGAACTTGGTGCCCAGCACCAACCCGAGCGCCGTCATCGCCACGCACGCGATCGGGATGATCGTCAGGGTCACCCACCAGTGGATGTCGAGGTGGGCGTTCACGCCCTGGGCATGCACGAAAGCCGCCATCGGAAACACCACAAGCGCGGCGAGCACCCCTTGGACCGACCCGGAGAGCACCTTGGCGACCGCGACCAACCACACCGGGCACGGCGCCTGCACCCGGTCTTCGATCTCGCGGGTGTAGCCGAACTCCTGGGAGAGCTGCAGCGCAACCGCCTGGATGCCCTGGAACATGATCGTGACCGCGACGACACCGGGCACGAGCACCGTGGCGAACGCCGACTCGCCGGCACCGGCACCCCCACCGGCGCCCCCACCGATGCCCTGGCCGATCGACGGGAACACGTACAAGAACACGAAGACCAACAGGAACGGCTGGATCAGCGTGCGTGCGATGAACTCCCCGAAGTTCTTCCACAACACGACCAGGTCACGCCGCATCAACGCGACCAGCGCGGTCCGCGACGCGGCGAACTGGCTGCGCGCAGGCGTGCGGGCGATGACCACGCCGGGCAGGTCGCGCGGCCCGGCGACCGTCGGGGTCGGCTCGGTGGTGGTCATCAGTCGCGGAGCTCCTTGCCGGTCAGATCGATGAACACGGTCTCCAGCGTCGGCTCGGCGATCGACACGTCGACGATGTCGACCCCGGACGACTCGGCCAGCGCGATGATCCGCGGCAGGATCCGCTCACCGTGGGACACGTGGATCTCCACGCCGCCGTCGATGGCGCGCACCCGGCGGGTGCCGGTGAGGTCCTCGGTGACCCGTTCGGAGAACGCATCCAGGTCGCCGTTGGCCCGCACCGTCACGATCGTGTCGGCGTCGACGCTCCGCTTGAGAGCCTCGGGAGTGTCCAGCGCCAGGATGCGACCGTGGTCGACGATCGCGACCCGGTCGCACAACTGGTCGGCCTCCTCCATGTAGTGCGTGGTCAACA
>CAZQSU010000162.1:0-5215 GCA_964595905.1 uncultured Iamiaceae bacterium | reverse complement strand
AGTGGAACCCGATGAACGTGTGCAGCTACCACCTCCAGGAGGCCGGTGCCACGCCACGTCAGGAGATCGCCTACTCGCTCGCCACGGCCATCGACGTGCTCGACGCGGTCAAGGCCTCGGGCCAGGTACCCGAAGACCGCTTCGATCGGGTGTTCGCGTCGATCTCGTTCTTCGTGAACGCCGGGATCCGTTTCGTCGAAGAGACCGCCAAGATGCGGGCGTTCACCGAGATGTGGGCCCGGATCGGCCGGGAGCGCTACGGCGTCACCGACCCCAAGGCGCTGCGTTTCCGCTACGGCGTGCAGGTGAACTCGCTCGGACTGACCGAGGCCCAACCCGAGAACAACGTGCAGCGGATCGTGCTCGAGATGCTGGCGGTGACCCTCTCCAAGGACGCCCGTGCCCGTTCGGTGCAGCTACCGGCCTGGAACGAGGCACTCGGTCTGCCCCGTCCCTGGGACCAGCAGTGGTCGCTGCGCATGCAACAGGTCCTCGCCTTCGAATCGGACCTGCTGGAATACGACGATCTGTTCGCCGGCAGCCACGTCATGGAGGCCAAGACCGCCGAGTTGGTCGACGCCGCCACCGCGGAACTCGACGAGGTCCTGGCCATGGGCGGCGCCTTCGAGGCGATCGACGAATTGAAGGGGAGGCTGGTCACATCGCACGCGGAGAGGATGCGCCGGATCGAAGCGGGCGAGCAGACCGTGGTCGGGGTGAATGCCTTCACCGAGACCGCGCCGTCACCGCTGGGCGGCGCCGAGTCGATCCTGCGCGTCGACCCCGGGGTGCAGGACGAGGCCATCGCGGACGTCCGTGCGTGGCGCGCCAACCGTGACGACACCGCGGTGAAGCGATCTCTCGACGAGCTGCGACGGGCGGCCGCGGGCAGCGACAACATCATGGCCGCCACCGTCGACTTCGCCCACGCGGGCGGCACCACCGGGGAATGGGCCGACGCCCTGCGCGAGACCTTCGGCGAATACCGCGCCCCGACCGGGGTCGCCGCGGCGGCCGGCCAGGGCACCCAGCTCGACGGGCTCGCAGCGGTCGCGGAGCGCAACCGCGCGCTCGACGGCGGACCGGTCCGGCTGCTCGTGGCCAAGCCGGGACTCGACGGGCACTCCAACGGCGCGGAGCAGATCTCGGTCGCCGCCCGTGACGCGGGCATGGAGGTGATCTACCAGGGCATCCGCCTGCGGCCCGAGCAGATCGCCGCGGTCGCCCGCGACGAAGACGTCGAGGTCGTCGGGCTGTCGATCCTGTCGGGGAGCCACATGGAACTCATCCCCGACGTGGTGAAGCTGCTTCGGGACGAAGGCGTGACCGCACCCGTCGTGGCCGGGGGCATCATCCCCGAAGAAGACCGCGAGCGGCTCGTCGCCGATGGCGTGGCGCGGGTCTACACCCCCAAGGACTTCGAACTGGCCCGCATCATGGGCGAACTGACCGACCTGGCCGTCGCCGCCCGCTCCATCTGACGCACCCGGCCGGGCACTAGACAGGTTCGGTCATGTGCCACCGCACCGACGGCCACCCCGTGAACGAACACCGATCGATTCGTCTGCGATGACGACACCTCGACGATCCTCGGGGCGACGACCCATTCCGCCGATCATCCGCCATGCGTATGTGGCGATCCTCGCACTGTGGGTGGTCATGTCGCTCCTGTTGAGCGGGCGCGTCGCCCAGGACGCCGTTCCCTATGTGGCCGCGGGTCATCTCGCGCAGTCACAACCCACCGACGTGTACGCGGCCCGCAACGGCGACCTGTTCGACCTCCCCCGGTCGTTCGCCGACGAGTGGTGCCGAATCGCACCACGCGGCACCGACTGCGACAGCCTCGCCGTGGCATTCGTCGCGACGCCGATGGTCATCCCTGCGACGATCGCGCTCGCCGCGCTCGGCGATCACGGCGGCACCTTCCTCATGCAACTCGGCGCGGCCGTGCTGCTGGCTGCGGGCATGTGGTTGCTCTGGCGGCGGCTGGCGCACCGCTCCCGTCGCGCGCCGACGATGCTGCTCATCTCGGCGATTCTGCTGACGCCCATGGCGATGGGCCCGATCGGTCTCGGACAGACGTCGCCGATCCTGTTCCTCTCGGTCTGTCTGGGCCTGCGCGACCGATCGAGACGGCGGTCGATCGTCACCGCGATCGTCTGGGCCGCGGCCAGCGCGCTCAAGGTCTTCCCGGCCGCGCTGACGCTGCTGCTCGCCTGGCGACGCCGCTGGCGGACGCTCGGAACCGCCGCGGCGATCCTGGCCGTACTCGCGCTGGTCACGCTCGTCGTCGTCGATCCACTCGTCTGGGCGGACTTCGTCGACTCCACGCTGGAACTGAACGCCCACACGACGACCAACCCCTACAACGGGGCGGTCAACGCCTTGGTGGTCCGACTGCTCGGTTCGTCGGACTCGACGACGGTCGCGCTGATCGGCCGGGCATTCGCGCTCGGGGTCGGAGCGGCCGTGTGCTGGTTCGGCATGCGCCGGACCGACGACGACACCCGATGGGCCGCCGGGTACGTCGCACTCCTGGTGGTCACGCCGCTGGTGTGGTGGCACTACACCTGGGTGGTCGTCGGCGCGATCGGCGTCGCGATCGGTGCGCAGCGGCGCCTCACCGACCGCACGATGGCGGTCCTGCCGATCACCGCGGCGATCAGCTTCGCGCCCAGCATCCCGAACGCGAACGGCCATTCGTGGCCGATCGTCCAGGGCCTCCTGTTGCTCGTGGGCGCCGGCGCGTTCTGCATACTCGCCCGCCGCTCTCGGACGGACCGCCCCGCAGGCTCAGACGGTGGTCTTGTGCACGGTCAGGCCGAGCTCCGCGAACGCGGGTGACAGGTCGACGCTGCCGGGCACCCGGAGGCACCACTCGTCACCACCTGCGGTGGCCACGCGGATCAGCGCCCAACTTCCCCACAACGGAGCGGCCTCGACCACGCTCACCTGTTCGGGCGCCGTGACGAGATCGTCGATACCGGCCGCCCGCGACACGGCGCCGGGCTCCCACACGATCGATGGCCCTTCCAGCACCAGGGTTCCCACGGCGTAGGACTTGGCCAGCTTCGGAGAGATCACCTGCCCGAGTTTCGACAGGTCCGCGCCGAGGATCTGTGCATCGAGTCGCCGGACGGGTTCGGCGCCGTTCGCATCCTGGTCCGCCGACGTCGGCGTGTTCGCCCCGTCGTCAGCGGCCGCGGGCGTCTCCGGCGCGTCGATGTCGTCGGACGGGTCATCGAGATCGTCATACGCGTCGTCGTCATCGTCCCGCGTGGTCTCCGGCTTCCACTCGGGTGTGATGCTGAGTCCCGTCTTGCGCTTGCCGATGGCGATCATGATCGCGCCCGCGATCACCAGGACGGCGATGACACCGATGAAGACCGGCGCGGCGTTCGTCTTCGCGAAGATCGCTATTGCCAACACGACCACGACGGCGACGACGAGGGCGACGATCCCACGGACACGTCCCCGCGTCTGGATCACGGCCCAACGAGCTTGCGCTTCTTGGATTCCTGCCACGTTCCCCTTTCGGTCGCGCCCCGGCGGGACTTGAGCATCACCGGCGTGGCTCCTGCCACGTCAGCTTCGGTCCGGCAGCGCGAAACAACGGTCGTCGAGTGCCCCGAGAGCGTACTCGGTGAACAGCCCCGCATACATCGCCCGGGTCCGGTTCGACCAGGCGAGCGCGTCGGGATCGGAGATGCGGTGGTGGACCTGACAGATGCCCCCTTCGTAGATGCGGTACTCCGCCCACGAACCCGGGTATTCCTTGACCGAGGCCACTTCGACCCAGGGCAGCTCACCGGTCGCCGTGAACACCTGTCGTCGGTTCCGGTGGGTGTGGCCGGCGAAGTAGCCACGGATGGAGCGGCGCCGACGGGCGACGTCGACGAGCCCGAGTGAGTCGGCCGGGTCGATCCCGAAGAACGACGCGTCACGGGTGTCGGCGTCGGGATTCCAGCAGTGGTGATGGCCCATCACCAGGACCGGGCCGTCGGACTCCGCCGCGAGCGCGTCGAGCCAGTCGAGGGTCTCGGCAGCGACCCGCCCGTTGGCCTGCTCTTCGATCGCCGTGTCGATCAGGGCGACGGTCACGCCCGGGAGGTCGATGCGTTGGCGGGGAAAGGCCGCGAAGCGTCCGCCGTGACACGCGTCGTGGTTGCCCCGCACGTGGTGCAGTCGATCGCCGAAGGCCGTTCCGTACATGTCGAGAAAGCGTTCGTACTCGGCGGGCGTGGCCATCGAGGTGAGGTCGCCCTTGGCGACGACGGCGTCCGGCGCGAGCGCCGCGATCTCGGCGACCGCACACCGGTTCATCAACTCCGGATACGGCTCGGCCCCCGGTTCCGACCGCAGCACCGGCCCGATGTCGACGCCTTCGATGATGCCGGCCTCGGTCTCGCCGAAGTGCACGTCGTTGACGGTGGCGATCGTGCTCAGCAGCTCACCCACCGCGGGAAGCGTGCGGAAGGCGAATCCGTCGATCTCGTAGACGGTGTCGGGCTCGAGACCGTCGTGGCGACGTACCTCGTCGCCATCGTGCACGACCGCGTAGTCCGGTGCGACCGTCGTCAACTCCGGCGTGGTCGGCGGTACGGCGTCGGACACGAAATCGGGTCAGGGTCGGACGCGGCCCAGCGGAACCGGCTTGGCCCACCAGCGTCCCGAGAACCGCCACCGCGACACGGGCACCGGCGCCACCGCGACCGGATGGGCTTCGAGGAGCAGGGCCGAAGCCGCCGCGAGCATCGCGGCCATCTCCGGCTCGGTGGGATCGCCGCCGCCGGTCACCGCGAGTGTGCCCTCGTCGGTCACAACGGCATGTTCCCGTGCTTGCGGCCCGGCAGGTTCTCGCGCTTGGTGCGCAGCATCTCGAGTCCCTCGATGAGCTTGATCCGGGTCTCGGCCGGGTCGATCACGGCGTCGACGAAGCCGCGGTCCGCCGCGACGTAGGGATTGCAGAACCGCTCGGTGTACTGCTCGGTCAACTCGGCCCGCTTGGCGACCGGATCGTCGGCCTCGGCGAGTTCTTTGCGGTAGACGATCTCGACGGCACCCGCAGGCCCCATGACGGCGAGTTCGGCGGTCGGCCAGGCGAGGGCGAGGTCCGCACCGATCGACTTGGAGTTCATCACCACGTACGCGCCGCCGTAGGCCTTGCGGGTGATGACCTGGATGCGCGGCACGGTCGCCTCGCAGTACGCGTACA
>CAZQSU010000161.1:2947-5274 GCA_964595905.1 uncultured Iamiaceae bacterium | reverse complement strand
GTGGAGCTGCAGGGAATCGAACCCTGGTCCGTCGAGCGTTCTTCGCCACGTGCTACGACCATTCCCGAGTCTGAGCCTTCACGGCCGGCTCACCGCCGGGTCGGCGTGGGCTTGCGCCCTTCCGTCTCGTCTTTCCGAGAGGTCAGTGGTCTTTCTCACCGTCAGCGGTCTTTCCCGCCGCCAATCCCCACTTCTGTTGCCGGGCTGTGAGGATCAGGCCCCGCGTGCCATCGCTGGTCGCTGTGACTCATCGTTCACCTGATCAGATCAGGCGGCGAGAGCGAAGTCGCCCTTGGCGCTTCTTTGGGTGCCCCGTTTTGAGAGTCTGAGCAACTCTGGTCGCACGAACGAGTCCCGGTCACGACGTCGAAACCGATCAGCCCCGTAGGTGTTGAATCATCGATCCTACACGGTCACGGCCGGAATTTCACCGGTCGCGGTCGGGGTCACGCCGAACTCGGCACCCGGTGGCCCCTGGCCGATCGAGCCGCGCCCGGGCGGGTCATCGGCCGGATCGGACGGGGGACGCAGATCGAACGTCGCCGCCAATGCGAGTGCGACGAGCGCACCCCCACCGAGCACGATCTCGATCGACGACACATCCATCAGCCAGCCGCCGATCAGCCCGCCGATCGGGACGACGCCGCCGAACCCCATGATCCACCAGGCCATGACCTTGCCGCGGTCGGCGTCGTCGATCTTCTCCTGGAGCACGGTCGACAGCGACGTGATCACCGCGAAGTAGCAGACGCCCACGGCGAGCACGGCGACATAGGCCATCCAGGTGACCCGCAGCACCCCGAAGATCGTGAGCAGCACGGCGAAGCCGGCCATGGCCCGTCGGGTCAGTTTCGCCTTGTCGGCCTGGGCGAACACGGTACCGATCGAGAGTGCCCCGACCACGGCGCCCACGCCGAACGCGCCGTAGAGCAGGCCGTATGCGGTCGACTTCGGATCGATACCGAAATGACGGTCGGCGATCGAGGGCATCTGGGTGATGAACGGCAGACACAGCAACGAGAACGTGGCGACCACGATCAGACACTGGGCGACGACCCGGTCGGCACGGGCCACGGTGATGCCCCCGACCAGGCGGCGCCAACCGGTCGCCCCGGCATCGGGCGGTTCGGGAAGGGTGACCCGCAACAGGACGAAGATCACGGCCAGGTAGCTCAGGGCGTTGAGGTGGAACACCCAGCTCGCGCCGATGCCGGCGTACAGCACGCTCCCGATCGCGGGGCCCACCACGCGCGACGCGTTCATCTGCACCGAGTTCAGCGAGATCGCGCCGGAGATGTCCCGCCGGGGCACGAGCACGGGCAGGATCGCCGAGAACACCGGCGCGTACAGGGCATTGCCGACCCCGATCAGGAAGACGACCCCGACCAGCGCCGCTTTCGACGGCGAATCGGCGAACGCCAGGAAACCCAGCGCGAGCGACCCGAGACCCTGCTCGGCGGTGAGCACGATGAGCAGGGTCTTGCGGTCGAAGCTGTCGGCGAGCATGCCGCCGAGGGTCGAGAACAACAGCAGCGGGCCGAGTTGGGCGAAGGCCATGATGCCGACGAACACGGCCGAATGGGTGAGGTTGTAGGCCAGCGCCCCGAGCACGACGTTCTGCATCCACGTGCCGATGCTCGAGGTGAACGCACCCAGGTACACGAGGCGGAAGGTCTGGTGCCGCCAGGCCGCCCGGGCGCTCCCCGGTGTCGGCTCCTTCACCGGCTTCCCGGGGATCGCGCCGGTCTCGGCGATCGGGTCGACGGTCGAGGCGGGGGCCGCCAGGCCGCTGGCCTCGGAATGCTCCCGAGTGGTGGCCTCTGCGATCACGCCGCGGCCCGAGTCGTCGGTCGTCCCCGAGTCCGCGCTGGCCGTTCGCGGGGCACACGCGCGTCCCGACGCGCCACATTCCTGGTGCCGATCGATCTTGACCACGCGGTCAAGATTACGAACCGTTCGCGGTCCCGGGCCATTCGACGCCCGCCCCGGACGTCGCCCGCGTCGGATGGCGCCCCCGAACGTTCCACGCCCGCCGCCACCGCCTCGGCATGCCGCCAGCCCCGGACGCCCCACGCCCCCGCCGCCACCTCCACGGCAACTTCGGGGCACCGGATGCTGTTGGCGTTCGCTGCGCCCCGAAGTTGCGGTGGGTGGGCTCGGATTCCGCCGGTCAGCCGTCGAGCCGCGCAGCCACGGCCGCCCGGAGCGCCGGCTTGTCGACCTTGCCGTTGGCGTTGTGGGGGAGCGTTGCCACCACGAACACCCGACGGGGTTTGGCGAACCCGGCCAACCGGTCGCCAACGTGGCGACGGAGTTCGTCCGCGACC
>CAZQSU010000161.1:0-2847 GCA_964595905.1 uncultured Iamiaceae bacterium | reverse complement strand
GACGTTCTCGCCGCCGGTGACCACGATGTCCTTCGCCCGGTCGACGATGTGGACCAGACCGTCGTCGTCGACGGTGGCGACGTCACCGGTGTGCAGCCAACCGCCTTCGATGGCGGTGGCCGTGGTCTCGGAGTCGTCAAGGTAACCGGCACACACCTGGCCGCCCGCGACGAGCAGCTCGCCGGGCCGGCCCGCGGGCACATCGCATCCCGTCTCGTCGACGACCCGGACGGCCACGCCGGGGCCGGCATAGCCGGCGGCCTGTAGAAATCGCCGCTCGCCGGCGAGGCCGCGGCGGTGGTCGGCCGGCGAGAGGAAGATCGCGTTGCCCGACAGTTCGGTCGAGCCGTAGCCTTGCGCGAAATCGCAGCCGAGCACGTCGTTGGCCTCGCGCAGCAGGTCTTCGGGCATGGGTGCGGCCCCGTACGCGATCGTCCGAAGCCTCGGTGGGGGCGTGAGCGTCGGGTCGTCGGCGAGTGCGTCGAGGAGCATACGCAGCATCGTCGCCGCCACCGACATGGAGGTGACCTCGTGCAGGTGGCACAGCTCGATGATCCGGCGGGCGTCGAAGCGCTCCGGCAACACGACCGGGCGACGGCGGGCGTGGGCGTGGAGCACGTTGTACGCCGCGACGTGGAACAGCGGGAAGGGGAACAGGTACACGTCGTCGTCGGCGAGTGGCCTCGCCACGGCGGTGGTGGCCACGGCCGAGGCGAGCGACGCGTCGGTCACGCGTACCCCCTTGGGCCGACCCGTCGAACCGGACGTGAAGATGATCCAGGCGTCACCGTCGTCGTGGCGCTGGGCCGCGGCGACCCTCGGCGCGTCCGGCGCGTCGGGTGGTCCTTCGGTGGCGGTCTGCGATGTCGGCCGCGTACCGGTGGCGAGGGTACGGGTCGAGTTCACCTGATCGAGGAAGCGGGGCGCCTCGGCGCGAGGTCGATCGCCGGTGCCGAATTCGCCCAGCGGGACGGTGGTGCCGGTGAACCCGTCGACCGCGTCGCCGATGAGCAGTCGCACGCCGGCACGCTCGAGTTGCTCGGCCTTGGCGTGATCGGTCAGGCGCGTGTTGAGCGGCACGAGAGTGCGATCGGCACCGGGCACGGCGTAGAGAAGCGCGACGACCTCGAGCGAGTTCGCGGCGTTCACCCCGACCCGGGCGCCCCGCGGCGTCCACGCGATCACCGCCTGTGCCTGGGCGTCGACCAGGTCGGCGAGATCCGCCACCCGGTGGATGTCGCGCCTCGGCGCCGCCGTCGGATCGTCGGCGCGCCCGTCGGTGATCACCGCCACCGCGTCGGGGTCGGCGGTCCGCCACCCGGTGAGGATCTCTCCGAGATTCCAGAACAGCTTCGGTGCACTCACCGGGTCTCAGGGGCCGGCACGTCGGTTCGCCGCGGCCATGGCACGTCGGGCTTCCATCTCGGCGTCGCGTTTGGCGATGAGCTGACGCTTGTCGTGCTGCTTGCGGCCGCGGGCCAGGGCGATGTCGACCTTGACGCGCCCGTCCACGAAGCGAAGGGCGAGCGGTACGAGGGTGAGGCGCTCGATTGCCAGACGCGCCGAGAGATCGTCGAGTTGACGGCGGTGGACCAGCAGCTTGCGGTCCCGGTCAACGAGGTGACCGGTGTGGTCGGCAGCGTGGGAGTAAGGCGAGATGTGCAGTCCGATCAGCCAGAGTTCGCCGTCGACGATGCGGGCGTACGCGTCGGCCAGGGTGACCTTGGCTTCCCTGAGCGATTTCACCTCGCTGCCCCGCAGCACGACCCCGGCCTCGATCTCTTCGAGGATCTCGAAGTCGCGCCGGGCCTGGCGGTTGGTGGCGATCACCGGGGATCGTCTGGCGTTCTTGGCGGACATGGGACCGCCCACGCTACCCGTCCCACCATCCGATCTCCGGGGCACATGCGGCCCATGCACCCCGATTTCGCGCGGCATTCGGCAAGCAGTCGCCCCATCGCCGGCCGCCGGGCAGGATGCGGCCGCTGCGACGGTCGCCTGGACACCGCGGTTGGAACTTCGGGGCGAGAAGGTGCTCCCAGGCGACGCCGTGCCCCGAAGTTGCGGTGGGCGGGCGTGGGGGATGGAACACTTGGGGCATGTCGAGCGATCAACGCGCGCCCGGTGCCTCGACCCCGGGCCGTCCCCTGGGTGCTCCCGCGGTGCGCCTCGCCGAGGGCCCGCCGGTCCGGCTCGACGCCGACGCCTACGCGGCGATGGTCGCGCACGCGATCACCGGTTATCCGCTCGAGGCCTGTGGGCTGCTCGGCGGGGTGGCCGGGTCACAGCGGATCGACGCGTTCTGCCCCGCCCACAACACCGACGAATCGGCGAAGACGTACTCGATCGGGCCGAACGGGTTCGTCGACGCCGAGGCGATGTTCGCCCCGCGCGGCCTCGAGATCGTCGGGGTGATGCACTCGCACACCCACACCGACGCCTACCCGTCGCCGACCGACATCGACAAGGCCGACAATCCCCTGCTCGAAGGGTGGAAGTACGTCATCGTCTCGCTGCGGGACGAGCTTCCGGTGCTGCGCAGCTACCTGCTCGATGGCCGCGAGGTGGTCGAGGAAGTCGTCGAATTGTTTTCGACGGGTTGACAAACGGGTAGAATTCCGATCGTAATAGTCAGGTATACGCTCCCTGGGAGAAGCCCGTGACCGTGTATGGCTCGGTCCTCGATCTGATCGGCAACACCCCGATGATCGACGTCTCCGCGCTCAGCCCGAATCCGGACGTCCGGATCCTCGCCAAACTCGAGGGCCAGAACCCGGCAGGGTCGGTCAAGGACCGCATCGCGAAGGCGATGATCGACGAGGCCGAGGCCGACGGCACGCTGCGTCC
>CAZQSU010000160.1:0-5513 GCA_964595905.1 uncultured Iamiaceae bacterium | reverse complement strand
CCGGCCTCGATGGCCTGAGCGAGACGGACCTCGTCGTCCTTGGTGAGCAGCGGATACTGCCCGATGTCGGTCAGATAGAGACGAACGAGATCTTCCTCGTCGCGCTCTACTCGCTCCTTTGCCAATGCACTGCCTCTGTGTGTAGGTCGGGACCACCCGGGGGTGGTTCCGACGGGATCTGACGCTGGATCACCACCCGCAGGTGCAGATGGCGCCTCCCGGTAACGGGCTCAGGCGACCGAGGGGGTTGTTTGTGTACGATAACGGTCGGGTCAATACCCTCCACCCTCAAGGGCTCGGGAAAGTACCCTCCGTTCGACCTCTCATGTGCCGGATGTCACGGATTTCGGCGTCCATCACCTGCAGATCCGCTTGAATCCGCGCCAACGTGCGCAGAACCGGGCCCTCGCGGAGCGCCGACGTGTCGGTGGCAATTGAGTCGTAATACCCACGCAGGCGAGGCACCAGGCGCTCGAGTGCGGCTGGTCGCTTCTCGGGCACGGTCGCCGCCAGGTCGTCGAGTGCGGTCGCCGAGCGGGGCGTCGACGGGCGGATCAGCGACGCCTGGTCGACCTCGCGCAGCCGTGGCAGTCGTCGACGCCATTCCGCAGCGTGCCACGCGAACCTGGTCGACACCGACGCGAATCCGACGACGAGTGACGGTTCGGGTGCCTCCCTCGACCACCTTCCCGTGATCTCGAACAGGCGGGACGACAGCCACACGTGGTGACCGACGCGCGCCGACGCGCTCGCGATGTCGGCACCGCCGACCGGGATCGTCACGATGTCGTCCCCCGCGTCGGGGGGTTGCGAGTGGTCGAGAGCAGCGTTCATGACGGTCCCGGTCGAAGCGTACTACCGCCTCAGCAACCGCCGCCCCAGTGGCCGGCGCCGGCACCACCCGCCCAGATCTGGGCGGCCCGCTGGTCCTGCACCGATTCGGGTGCGGAAGCGGCCGTGGGATAGCCGCCGTAGTTCGCCCAGGTGCTGGGCATGAACTGCCACTTGCCCGATGCCCCCGACGAGGGGTTGACGGCCGTCGGGTTGCCTCCGGATTCACGCATCATCACACAGCACGGCGGGAGGCTCCCTCCGCACGCACCACTCACCGACACGGGAACCGGCGCCGGGGTGACGGCCGCAGCCGCTGCAGCTTTCGCCTCGGCGCGGGCCTTGGCGTCCGCTGCCGCCTTCGCTGCGGCCGCGGCCTCGGCCTTGGCCTTCGCCTTCGCTGCGGCGTCGGCCTTCGCCTTGGCGATGGCCGTCATGACACGGACGTTGGCTTCCTTCTGGGCGTCGACCGCCGCGGCAACTGCTTCCGCCGTACCCGGAAGGGTCGACGCCTCGGCCGTCGTCGGCGTCGAAGTCGCCGTCGCTGCTGCATGTGGGATCTGGTCGCCAACGGCGATCGGAGAGCCGTTCGAAGGCGTTCCGGCGCCGGCGGCGAACGCGGTCGCACCGACGGCCAGGACCGCGACCAGGGGAACGGCGTGCAGCCGGCGGAACCGCCGGCCCGGTCCGGACCGGCGCGTGGCGCCGTCCGATCCGACCTCGGCCCGTGGTTCGCCCCCTTCGGAGTCGCGCGGCGCGAACAGCGCGGCCGTCGCCAGTGCGGTGAAGGCGATGAATGCGGAGATGACAGGGGAAAGCAGGGATTTGAAGCGGCGCATGTGCCGAACTCCTTTCTGCCGACCGAGCCCACGACCGCGGTCGGGGTGGGCGGATGCTGCTCAGGTGACCGGCACGCTCAGGGTCAGGTGCTCGGGTCCCGCAGGTCGGCTTTGGGGGTATGTGGGGGCCGGAACTCGGTCGGTGGCGACGACTTGTCGCACGCAATGCGTCACCGGGCGGTTCCGCGGCCGGGGGCACGCTAACGAGTCACATTACGAAAGTCGACCCAGTGTGACGCTTGACCGTCACACGATCGCAATACTACACGCCTGAAATTCATCCAAATCGAAGACGGGGTCGTTCACCATCGGCCGGCCGGTCGTCGTTCCACGGGCCACGCGGAACGGCTGGTCAGCCGGTGAACGCGTTGGTGAGCGGTCGGCGCCAGTCCTTGCCGAACGCGCGGCGGGTGACCCGCAGCACGGGCGGAGACTGCCGCCGCTTGTACTCGGCCCGGTCCACCAGTCGCACCACCTGCGAGACCAGCTCGGCCGGGTGGCCGGCGGCGATCAGCTCGTCGATGCCCCGGTCCTGTTCGACATACGCCCGCAATATCGCGTCCAGGGTCTCGTACGCGGGCAGCGACTGGTCGTCGCGCTGGCCCGGCCGAAGTTCGGCCGACGGCGGCTTGGTGAGAACCGACTCGGGGATGACCTCGGCGTCGTCCCGCCGGTTCCGCCAGCGGCACAACGCGTACACGTCGGTCTTGAACACGTCGCCGATGACCGCCAATCCGCCGGCGGAGTCGCCGTACAGCGTCGAGTAGCCCACCGCGGATTCGGACTTGTTGCCGGTGGTCAGGACCATCCACCCGAACTTGTTCGACAGTGCCATCAAGGTGACGCCCCGCACCCGGGCCTGCAGGTTCTCCTCGGTCAGGTCCTCGTCCAGGCCGGCGAACGAGCCGCTGAGCATCTCGGTGAACGCCCGGTGGGCCGGCTCGATCGGGATCGTGCGGAGTTCGATGCCGAGGTTGTCGGCGAGGGCTTCGGCGTCGGTCATCGAGTGATCCGACGAATAGCGGCTCGGCATCGAGACGCCGTGGACGTGGTCCGCGCCCAGGGCGTCGACCGCGATGGTGGCGACAGCCGACGAGTCGAGACCTCCGGAGAGTCCGAGCACCACGTCGCTGAACCCGTTGCGGTGCACATACGCCCGGGTGCCCACGACCAGCGCCTCCCAGATCTCCGCCTCCCGCGGCAGCGCCACCTGCAGTCCCGCCGGGGCGATCTGGGGGGACCGCGCGGTCGACTCCCCCGAACACGGCACGACCGGCAACGGTCTGGCCCGCCGGGCACCGCGGGGATCGAGCAGGCGGCCCCGGTAGGCGGGGGTGACCTCGAGATCGGCGATCAGCACCTGGGAATGGAACGGCTCGGCACGCACCACGACCGACCCGTCGGCGTCGAGGATCATCGATCCGCCGTCGAACACCAGCTCGTCCTGGGCCCCGACCCGGTTCACGTACACGATGCCGCAGTGCGCGTCGGACGCGCGGGTCGCCATCATGTGCTCGCGCTCCCGCTGGCGCCCGCCCGTGAACGGCGACGCGCTCAGGTTGACGACGACGTCGGCACCCGCGGCCGCCTGGCGGGCCACCGGACCGTCGGGGTTCCACAGGTCCTCGCAGATCGACACACCGACCCGGACACCACCGATCCGGTACAACGCGTCGGCGCCGCGCCCGCGTCGGAAGTAGCGCATCTCGTCGAACACCGCGTAGTTGGGCAGTTCCCGCTTGCGGTAGACCCCGCGCACCTCGCCGCCGAAGCACACCGCCGCCGCGTTGAACAGGTCGTGGTCGGCATCGACGAATCCGACGACCGCCACGCAGCCGGGCGAGGTCGCCGAGTCGCCGCCGGAAACCGATCCGGTGGCCGCAGCGATCCGATCGACGACACGGCGATTCGCCGCGACGAAACGGGGACTGAGCAGCAGATCCTCCGGCGGGTACCCCGACACGGCCAACTCGGGAAACACCGCGAGGTCGCATCCTGCGGCCGCGGCCTCTCGGTAGGCCGCGATGATCGCGTCACCGTTGGCGTCGAGGTCGCCGACCACCAGATCGAGCTGACAGAGCGCCACACGGAGATTCGACACCTCACCAGCGTACGGCAGCCGCACGCGCGACCGGTCGTGCGACGACCGGCGATCAGCCGACGGTCGCGAGCAACCCTCGGGCGCTCAACGAATCGACGACCCCGCCCACCTCTTCACGGTCGACGTCCAACCGTCGTGCCAGGTCGCCCAGCGACATGCCACGGGCCGCGAGGACCACCACCCGCCATTCGATCGGCGTGAGCTCGATCCGGGCCACGCCGTCGGGCACCGCGTCGGACGTGACGATCAGGACCTGGGAATCTTCCGACGGAGCGGCCGTGGCCGGGGCGGGCGGCGGCGGTAGGTCGGCGATGTCGTCGGCCGTCTCGGGATCGGGCGCCGCTGACCCGCCCTCGGGCGACGCTGCTGCGCGTTCGCCCGCGCGCTCGGCCTCGCGCTGCGCGGCCCGGGCACGTTCGGCATCGGCCCGCTGTTCGGCTTCTCGCCGTTCGATCTCGGCCTTCCGTTCGGCCTCGAGTCGCTCGGCCTCGGCGCGTTCGGCCTCGGCGCGGCGTTCCTGTTCGAGCTGGAGGACCCGCGCCCGCTCGAAGACCTCGGCGGCGCTCCACGACGCGAGAATGCCCGCCGGGTGCGAACCGTACGGGTCGAGCTCGTACTCCCCTTCAGTGACACCGATGAACTCGGCGAGCGTGGCCGCGGAGAGGTCGAAGAGCCAGTCGCTGATCGCGTGTTCGTTTATCGTCGCGTCGGTGTCGAGCGCCAGGGCGAGGTACGGGCTGTCATCACCCGGTTCGGTGTGGCGGGCGATCTGCTCGTCGGTGAGCAGCCCCGCTTCGAGCAGCCGTCGCTCCAGGGGTGGCCGACCGACCACATCGGCCAGGTAGACGTCGCCTTCGACGAGATACACCTGGCCCTCGACGGGGCCGTGGAGCTCGATGACCCCGCCGATCCGCTCCTGCGCCGCGGCATCGAGCAGCGTCTCGATGGGATTGTCGGCCAGCGGCCCTCTGCGCATCATCGCCCGGTTGACCTCTCTGTCGTCGCGTCGTCGCGTGCGACCCCAATGGCGCAGCACGATCCTAGTGCCGTTTCCGACGAGAGGTGTGACCTCCCGGGCGGGTCGGGCCGCCTGGCGCCTGGCGACGGTCAGGCGTTCGAGCAGACGGTCTCCACGATCAGCTGTGTGACGACGTAGGGGTCCATGTTGGCGTTGGGGCGACGGTCCTCGATGTAGCCCTTCTGGTCGCGGTTGACCTGCCAGGGGATCCGCACCGATGCGGCCCGGTCGGCGACGCCGTAGCTGTATTCGTTCCAGGGCGCGGTCTCGTACATGCCGGTGAGGCGGTTCTCGATGCCGGCGCCGTAGTTGTCGATGTGCCGGCGGGGGTCCTTGCCCAGCGCCTCGCACGCCGCGATGATCGCGTCGAACCCTTCCCGCATCTGCCTGGTCGAGAAGTTCGTGTGTGCACCGGCACCGTTCCACTCGCCCTTGACCGGCTTGGGATCGAGCGTGGCCGAGATGTCGTAGTCCTCGGCGATCCGGTACAGGAGCCAACGGGCGAGCCAGAGCTGGTCGGAGACCTCCACCGGCCCGAGCGGGCCGACCTGGAACTCCCACTGGCCGGGCATGACCTCCGCGTTGATACCCGAGATACCCAGGCCCGCCTCGAGGCACGCCGCGAGGTGCTCCTCGACGATGTCGCGGCCCCAGACCTCGTCGGATCCGACGCCGCAGTAGTAGAAGCCCTGCGGCGCGGGGAAGCCGCCCTGGGGGAAACCGT
>CAZQSU010000159.1:0-5538 GCA_964595905.1 uncultured Iamiaceae bacterium | reverse complement strand
GTAACAGCACCGGCAATCATGCCGGGACCGTGCACCGACCGTTGGAACTCACCGAGGCTGCCCTGAAAGTGCTGTACTTGGTGTCGATCAGCCGGCAGAAAAACCGGGCGAACCCGACCGGGCGGATCAACGGCTGGAAACACATTCTGAATACCCTGACCATCCACTACCACGACCGCCTCACCGCGGCCACCAACTGACAATGACCCACCCGGTTACACACACGAAGCACCAGTCCCTCCACCGGGACGACGAACGCGGCGGCCCCCATCTCCAAGGCATCAAACGCGACCAGGACTGAGGTTGATGCCCGCCGCACCATCAATCGCCCGATCCCCCGATGCCGTCGGTGGCAGAACGCTGCTTGGTCAACCTGGCGAGGGTCCAATTGACCTTGACCCCGTCGAACGGGGCCGTTGGCCGCTCATCGGCGTATTCGAACTGGTACACGAGCACGTGTTGTGCTGGGATTGCGGCGCCAAGGGCCCGCCGCGAAATTGATTTGACGTTTCCCTTGGCGGCGGGGTTGGGTGTGCTGGTCTGGTCCCAGGCGCCGTGCCAGTCGTGGGGGTCAGGCGACCCACGAGAAGGTGTCGATCGCGTCCCAGTCCTCGGCGTCCAGAGGGCCCAGCGCCAGGGCGGCGGCCTCATCGCCGACGTTGAGGCCGACAGCCAGGCCTTCGCCAACCCGCTCCCAACGTTGCGCCACGGCAGCCCCGATCCCGAGGATGAGCGAGTCGCCCATCCGCTCGAACGAGACAACTACCTCCTCATCGAGGTAGCGACCGTCGGTCCACGACGCCACGTCGAAGACGGGCCAACTCCCGCCGGACCCAGCTCCAGAAAACTGCAGGCCCTCGCTCCTCGGCACCCTCTCATCCTGGAGAACGAACTGCACGGCAGCGAGCCGGCCGTCCGATGCCAGCGAGACATCGAGCGGCGGCTTATCCCACAGCCCAGCGCGCCAGTGCAGCGGGGCCTCCTGGCGATCGAGGACAGCATTGATGAGCACCACACCGGGAACTGGGCTCTCGACCAGGAGCGACACCTTGGGCTCCAGGAGGTCTTGACGGATCAGCTTGAGCATTTTCTTCAGGGCCTGTAGACGGCGTGATAGATGACGTTGCCATTCGTGTCGATGCCGAGTTCCCACCGCCCGATCGTCACGAAGTTACGGCCGGGTCTCAGCCCGTGCGCAACGGCCTGCTCCACAGACCCCGCAACCAACACATCAGTCGGAAGACTCACCTCCGGCGGCGCCGACGGTTTGCTGTCCGCGGGCAGCTCATTCGAAACTGAATTCATCATCAGATCCTTCCCGGCCCACGACCACAGATCGCGGACCATCAGGACCAGCCCCAGTTACACACACCCTGCAGCAGTCCCGAGAGCTGCAAAATCCAGCCACATCGACGCGGGGTGGCCAACTCGACGTGGCTGTCCGGCCCGGCCGTGGGAGGCCACCATCCGCCCGTCTGTCAGAGCCGGGTGAGCCAGTAGTACCCGTCGTGTCGTTCGACTCAAGAGCCGGATCGGGTGATGATCACGTCCAGCACGTCGCCCTCGGCGACCTCGGTGACTTCGGGGGCGACGGACGCGAGGCCGTCGGCTCGGGCCAGGGAACGCACCCGGTGCGACGCGATACCCCCGGTGACGGCAGGACGGATCGTGCCCGCGTCGATGATCACCGGCACGAACTGGCGCATCCCTTCCTTTGCCGACCAGCCCTGGGCGACCCGCAGCGGTACCGGCGCGGGCACGACCCCACCAGCCAATCGGGCCAGCACGGGACGGACGATCGTGTGCAGGCTCGCGTGCACCGCCCCCGGGTTGCCGGGGAGCGCACACACCGCGATGCCGTCGACCACCCCGAAACCCTGCGGGCGGCCCGGCTGGATCGCCACGGAGGTGAAGGTCACCCCGTGACCACCGAGCACGTGACGGACCACGTCGTGCGCCCCGACCGACACCCCACCGGTGGTGACGATCACATCAACCCCGGCCTGGTGCGCGGCCGCCAGGCACGCGTCAAAAGCGGCCGGATCGTCCGAACTCGTCGCCTCGGAGACCACCTCGGCCCCGAAGCTCCGCAGCGTCGCCGCGACCAACGTCGAGTTCGAATTCAGAATGTGCCCGTCGGTAAGCGTGCCACCCGCGATCGAGACGTCGTCCAAGGACATCAACTCGTCGCCGGTCACGATGACCGCCACCTTCGGGCGGGGACGGACCGGCACACTGAACACCCCACAACCCGCGAGCGCGGCCAACGCGGCGCCGTCCAACACGGTGCCCGCAGGCACCAACTCCGAACCCGCAGCGACATCGGAGCCCTGCACCCGCACATGGGTGCCCGTCGGCCACCCCGCCGGGATCCGCACCGTGGCAGGTAACGGCGCCCGAGCGACCGGCTGGTCGGTGTCTTCCACAGGAACGACCGTGTCGGCCCCGTCCGGCACCGGCGCACCCGTCATGATCCGCACCGCACACCCCGGCGTCCACTCACCCGTCGCGCCCGCGGCGATATCCCCCGAAACCGGCAACGTCGCCCACCCGTCACCGCCATCGACCAGGTCGGCCGCGGCGCACGCGAACCCGTCCATCGCCGCGTTCGTGAACCGTGGCGCATCCCACACCGCCGGGACCGCATCGTGTGTCCACAGCCCGAGCGCCTCCCCAGCCGCCTCGGGCATCGTGGGCACCCGCACCGGCGGCAACGCCTCGACCTGACCCAACGTCGTCGCAAGATATGCCTCATAGGCGACGAGGTCGCCGCGGGCTGCCCGGCCCGAAGATGGCACGGTCACGATTCGGACGGGAGCGTCGCGACCACTTCGGCGTGCAACTCGGCCAGCAACGCAGCAGCGTCGAGGTCGGGGTCGGCAGCCAACGCCATGCCGAGAGCGATACCGACGAGGTGCGCCGACACCGGCGCCATCGGCCGCTCATAGCGGTGCGCGACCTGCCGGGTGAGGTCATGGATCGCCGGGACGTCCACGAGCGACGGGTCGACCCCGAGCCGGGCGCACACTTCGGCGATCCACGGCGCCCAGGTGTCGGCGGTCAGATCGTGACGGCCCGTTGCAGCCATCGTGCGTGGTCCTCCCAGGTGTCGATGTCGTCGGTGATGCCGGCGGGTACCGGCGCGTGCGCCCAGCGGAGTGAACCGAGCAGGCGCCGCATCGAGAGGTCGACCACACCGTCAGCGCCGCCCTGCGCGGCGATGGCCGCGCCGAGTGCGTCGGTGCGCAGGGCCGCCAGCGTCCACTCGATCCGATGCCTCGATGCTTCTGGCCCATTTCGAACTTCGGGAGGTGTTGTGCCTTGTCGGCACCAAACCTCCCGAAGTTGCGGTGATGCTGGGGGCGCCGCGTCGGCGGCCGACGCCGAGATCGCGTCGACGTCGTCGCCGACCTCGGCCGCGGCCCGACGCAACGCGGGGACCGCGACCGGTGCGCCGGGTTGGTCACAACCCAGACACAACACCCACTCCGGTACGGCTCGCTCGCCATCGTGCAGCGCCGAGGAGCCGGCCGCGAGCCCCGCCGCCGGGCCCGAGAACGGCGGATCCTCACGGGTGTGCAGCACCCCCTCGCGCACGCCCAAGTCCTCCTCCCCCACCACGACGATGGGCGCGCAACCCGCACACGCGTCCAGCACCACGTCCAACAGGCGCCGCCCGCCCACGACCAGGTCGGCCTTGCGCACCCCACCCAGGCGTGACCCCCGGCCGCCCGCGAGCACGATCGCCGCGGCGGCGACCTCCAGGTCACGGGTCACTGATCGAAGGTCTCCCAGCCACGGCGCGCCTTGGCGGGCACCCGTGAGCGGTACACGATGTAGGGCCGGGTCAGATACCCCAGCGGCACGCTGAACGCGTGGACCAGGCGGGTGAAAGGCCACACCGCGAACAAACACAGTGCCGACAGCGCGTGCAGCCGGTAGAAGATCGGTGCGCTCGCGATCGTCGACGGGTCCGGGTGGAAGCTCCACACCTGACGGAACCAGATCGACACGCCCATCCGGTAGTTGTACCCGCCCTCCCACAGCCCGGTCCCGTGGATCATCGTGGCGAGCATCCCGAAGATGAGCACCGCCGCGAGCACCAGGTACATCGTCTTGTCCATCATCGTGGTCGCACCGAACACCCGTGAGTTGGTCCGACGTCGGTACACCAGCAGGCACAACCCACCGACGGTCGCAAGCGCCGCGCCGATCCCGAGGATCAGCGCGCCCCAGTGGTACATGTGGTCGGTGATCCCGATCGCGTCGGTCCACTCGATGGGAATACACAGTCCGACGACGTGACCCACGAACACCGCCAGGATCCCGAAGTGGAACAGCGGCGAGCCGATCCGCAGCAGGCGCGACTCGTACATCTGGGAAGACCGGGTCGTCCAGCCGAACTGGTCGTTGCGCCAGCGCCAGATGTGCCCACCGATGAACAGCACCATCACCATGTAGGGGAACACGACCCACAGCAACAGATCGAAGGTTTCACGGGTCACGACCGACCTCCTCGACCGATCGGGATGTCGGCACCGACAAACGTCGGCCCCGGGCGCGACGCCGGGTAGATCTGGTCGAACGTCTCGTTGCCGTACCCGTCCAGGCCCACCGTCTCGGACTCGGGTCCGTTCGATGCGAGCGACAGCATCGCCTCGGTCTCCGCAGCCGACATGGCCGGCAGGGTCGCCGACACCGCTTCGACGGCGCCGTGCCAGGGCGAGTCACTCGTCTCGAGGTGACGGCGGAGCAGTTCCAGACCCGGGCGGTGCTGTTCGAGAATGCCCATCCCGGCCTCCAGCGACGTGCCCGCGGCGAACTCGAGCACCACCGAGAGGTGATCGGGCAATTCGTCGCGCGAGGCGACCAGTCCATTGGCGAGATAGGTCTGGCGGATACCGATGAGTGCCATGCCCCGACGGCGGGTGTCGCCACTGGAGTAGTAGGTGAGATACAGACAACCCCGCCGTCGCGTGTCGAAGGTCTCGACGTAGCGTTCACACAGGGTCACCGGGTCTTCCGCGGCGAGGGCGGCGACGGTGCGGCCCAGCGGCTCGGCGAGACGGGCATCCAGCCCGGCAGCGAGCCGACCGATGCCGTCGAGTCGTTCATGGAGCGCCTCGTCGGGGTAGCCGATCAGCCACGAGGCGCACGCGTGCGCCGCCCGCACCTCGTCCGGGTCGATCCTGGCGGACCGCGGACGGTCGCGGGTGCGACCCAGCAGCGGGGTCACGACACCTCCTTCTTGCGGCGAGGCGACGCGACCCGCTGCCAGATGCCCGGTGTCTTGCCGAGCGGCTGGTCCGACATCGCCTCGGTCATGCCCGGTCCGCCTTCGGCGTTCAGCGGGCAGTCCGTCGCGATCGATTCGAGGTCGTGGGCCTCTTCGGCGTGCGCGGCCGGGATCACGTACCGCTCGTCGTACTTGGCGATGGCGAGCAGGCGGTACATCTTCTGCATGTCGGCGCCGGTCATGCCCACGGCGTTCGCGATGCCTTCCTTGGGGTCGTTGCCCAGGTTGATGTCGCGCATGTA
>CAZQSU010000158.1:0-5561 GCA_964595905.1 uncultured Iamiaceae bacterium | reverse complement strand
GATTGTCGGCGCAGATGATCTCCTGGGACGACTCGCTGATGCAGGCCTTCGTCGATCACGGATTCGCGCCGGTGCGCTTCGACAACCGTGACGTGGGTGAATCGACCTGGTTCGACGACGCTCCGGTCGACATCGAGGCCGAGATCGGACACTTCCTCACCGGTGAACCGCTCTCCGCGCCGTACTCGATCGAGGACATGGCCGACGATGCGGCCGCCGTCCTCGACGCGGTGGGCTGGAAGAGCGCCCACATCCTGGGCGCGTCGATGGGAGGGATGATCGCGCAGTCGTTCGCGATCCGCTACCCGGAGAAGACCCGCTCGCTGACCTCGATCATGTCGACGACCGGCGACCCGGACGTGGGCCAACCCGACTCGGCGGCCGCGGAGGCGCTGATGCAGCCCACGCCGGAGGGTCGCGAGGCGGCGATCGAGGCGTCGATCCGCACCGGGCGGGTCATCGGTTCGCCCGTGCACTTCGACGCCGACGCCGAACGGATCAAGGCCGAGCGCTCCTACGACCGGGGCAACAACCCCGACGGGGTGCTCCGCCAACTGCTCGCGATCCTCACCCAGTCGTCGCGGACCGAGGCGCTCGGGCGCCTCGAGGTGCCCGCGCTCGTGATCCACGGTGCCCTCGACCCGCTGGTGAACCCCTCGGGTGGCCGGCGGACCCACGAGGCGCTCGCCGACTCGGAACTGATCGAACTTCCCGAGGCCGCGCACGACATCCCACCGGTCTACCGGCCGGATCTGGTCGCCAGGATCGCCGAGCTGGCCCAGCGGGCCGACACCGGGGATGCGGCCCGACGGAAGGTCGACGCCCGATGACCGGTCCGCTCAGCGGCGTCAGGATGGTCGAGTTCGCCGGCATCGGGCCGGGGCCGTTCTGCGCGATGATGCTCGCCGACCTGGGCGCGGACATCATCCGGATCGACCGGGCCGACAAGGTCACCGCCATCGATCCGGAGGCGCTGTCGCTCGACGTGCTGAACCGGGGTCGCCGCTCGATCGGGTTGAACCTGAAGTCGCCCGAGGGCGTCGCCACCGCGCTCGAACTGGTCGAGCAGTCGGACGCCCTGATCGAGGGCTTCCGCCCCGGCGTCATGGAGCGGCTCGGCCTCGGCCCAGAGGTGTGTCTCGAACGGAATCCCCGTCTCGTCTACGGCCGGATGACCGGTTGGGGCCAGGACGGCCCGATGGCGAACGTCGCCGGTCACGACATCAACTACCTGTCGCTCACCGGCGCCCTCGCGGCGATCGGTCGGGCGGGGGCGCCGCCGGTGCCGCCGCTGAACCTGGTCGCCGACTTCGGCGGCGGTGGCATGGTGCTCGCCCTGGGGATCGCCGCGGCGCTCGTCGAGCGCAACACCTCGGGCGAGGGCCAGGTCATCGACGCCGCGATGGTCGACGGTGTGTCGACCATGATGTCGATCTTCCACGGCATGCGCGCCATGGGAATCTGGAGCGAGACCCACGGCACCAACATGCTCGACTCGGGCGCGCACTGGTACGACGCGTACGAGACCGCGGACGCCAAGTACGTCTCGATCGGTCCGGTCGAGCCCCAGTTCTACGCCCTCCTGCTCGACAAGCTCGGCCTCGACCCCGCGGAGTATCCGCACTTCGACAAGACGAAGTGGCCCGAGCTGAAGCACCGTTTCGCCGAGATCTTCGCCACGAAGACCCGCGACGAGTGGTGCGAGCTGCTGGAGGGCACCGATGCGTGCTTCGCGCCGGTGCTGACCATGAGCGAGGCACCCGAGCACCCGCACAACGCGGCCCGGGGCACCTTCGTCACCGAGTACGGCGTTCCCCAGGCCGCCCCGGCGCCGCGGTTCTCGCGCACCCCGGGCAGCATCGACTCGCCACCGCCCCACGCGGGCCAGCACACCGACGACATCCTGGCCGAGCTCGGCTTCGCCGACGACCGGATCGCCGCGCTGCGCGCTTCGGGTGCGGTCGCCTGAGATGATCGACGCACGCTCGTGAGCACACTGGTCTGCTTCCACGCCCACCCCGACGACGAGTCGATCGGGACGGCGGGGCTGATGGCCCGCGCCGCACGTGACGGTCACCGGGTCGTGCTCGTCACGGCGACCCGTGGCGAGCTGGGTGAGATCATGCCGGGGGTCCTCGGAGAAGGCGAGCAGCTCGGGTTGCGCCGTTCGGCGGAGCTGTGGGCGTCGGCCGAGACCCTCGGGGTCGCCCGGGTCGAGGTACTGGGCTACGTCGACTCGGGGATGATGGGGGAGCCGAGCAACGACGCGCCCTGGTGTTTCTGGCAGGCCGACGTCGAAACGGCGGCGCGGCGCCTCGCGGCGATCCTCGACGAGGAACGCCCCGACGCCTTCACGATCTACGACGACCACGGCGGGTACGGGCATCCCGACCACATCCAGGTGCACCGGGTCGGCATGCGGGCGGCGGAACTCGCGGGCGTCGAGGCGGTGTTCCAGGGCACGATGAACCGCGACCACCTCCAGCGGCTGATCGAGACACGGCGTGCGAGCGACGAACCGCTTCCCGACGGGGTGTCCGCGGACGGCGTGCCCGACGCACTGCCCGACGACATGGGATCACCCGAGTCGATGATCACGCATGTGGTCGACGCCCGGTCGGTGACCGGAACGAAACGCGCGTCGATGCGCTGCCATCCGTCACAGATGGCGCCCGACCACTTCATGCTGGCCATGGACGACGACGCGTTCGAGGCGGCCATGGGGTGGGAGTGGTTCATCGGACCGGCCGCCACCGGCGACGCGCTCGGCGGGATCATCGCGGCACGCTGAGGCGCGGTAGGCTCACCCCCACCTCGGGTCCGTTCGGGACCCGCGAGATCAGGGGATCGGTCATGCGGAAGGTGTGGACACTCGCGACGGCGTTCGTCCTGTGCGTGGTGGGGGTGGCCACCAACGCGGGTGCGGCCGGCTCCGGCGTCGACGACGACGTCAAGATCAACCAGATCCAGGTCGTCGGCTCGCACAACAGCTACCACCTGCGTGCCACCCAGGCCGAGTACGAGGTCCGCCAGAGCGTCGCCCCCGAGTACAACATCGGTCTCGACTACGAACACCCCGCCCTCGGGGTCCAGTTCTCGTCCCAGCGGGTCCGTCAGATCGAACTCGACCTGTTCGCCGACCCGCACGGCGGGCTCTATTCGGATCCGCTGATCCGCTCCTTCGCCGGCGAGGGCCCACTGCCCGCTGCGGAGAAGGCGGTGATGGACGCCCCCGGGATCAAGGTGCTCCACGCGCAGGACGTCGACTACCGGTCGAACTGTCTGACGTTCGTGGCCTGTCTGACCGCGGTCAAGACCTGGTCGGACGCTCACCCCGACCACGCCCCGATCGCGATCCTGCTGGAGTTGAAGGACGACGCGATCCCGATCGTGCCCTCGCCGCCCGCGGTGACCCCGATCCCGTGGACGAGCGCCAACATGACGAACATCGACGCCGAGATCGACTCGGTCTTCGACGCCGGGCAGATCATCCGACCCGACGACATCCGGGGCTCCCACGCCACGGTGAACGAAGGGGTGCTGGCCGGCAACTGGCCGACGCTCGGCGCCTCCAGGGGCAAGGTGCTGTTCCTGATGGACAACGCCGGCAAGCAGGCCGACTACCTCGCGGCCTACCCCGGTCTGCACGGGGCCGACCTGTTCACCAACGCCCAGCCCGGCGACCCCGACGCCGCGTTCATCGAGCGGAACACGCCGACCGGAGCGAACCTGGCGCAGATCCAGGACCTCGTCCGCCAGGGCTACGTGGTGCGCACCCGAGCCGACTCCGACACGATCGAGGCGCGCAGCAACGACACCTCGACCCGTGACGCGGCCTTCGCGAGCGGGGCCCAGTGGGTGTCGACCGACTACCCGGGCCCCGGTTCCGCCGCGTTGTTGGGGTCGACGTACTCGGTCGAGATCCCCGGCGGGGTGACCGCGCGGTGCAATCCGGTCAACGGCCCGTCCGGGTGTGTCGACGCTGTGCTCGACACGGTCCCGGTCGAGCCGCTCCCGCCGGGTGCGCTCGGCACGAACTGGGTGACCACGCCGCCGACCACCACGACCACGCCCGCGTCCGGGCCGTCCACGACCCGTCCCGGCCACACCACCGGATCGTCGGCGCCCGCGGCCACGCCCGTCTCGGCCACGCCGCGCTTCACCGGCTGATCAACAGCTCTTCGATCCGTTCGTTCAGCGCCGCCTGGGCGCCCTCGGCGACATGCACATACCAGTCGTCGCGGCGGCGCGGGTCATCGGCACGCCAACTCAGCCCACCGACGGCGTTCAGCCTCGCCGCGCCGCCGTGGCCGGACTCGGTGAACCACGGCCCCGCGCCGAACGCCGCGTACAGCACGGCCGGGGCGTCCCAGTTGCCGTCGGTCGGCGGGCCGGCGCCGAACAGCGCCTCGTACGCGATCCGCATCGGATGCGCCTCGTCGACCGCATCGGCGAGCGACGCGCCGATGCGGGTGTCGATGCCAACGTGGCCGTCGACCCAGGCGATCGGGGTCGGCCAACCCGGCTCGCCCACCACGACCGCCGCGGCCCCGGGGTCGAGCTCCTGGTTGGTCAGGGCCGCACCGCCCGCGGGGAAGAGCCCGTCCATGCACACCAGGCGCTCCACCTTCGCAGCGACCAGATCCCGGTCGTCCTCCACGAGTCGCGCCAGGTTCGTGTAGGCGCCGATCCCGACGATCGTGACCGACCCGTCGGGCCGGCGCTGCAACACGCGGCGCAGCACGTCGACGGCGTCGGGCACGTCGGCCGAGCTGCGCACCGAGTGGGGGAGCCGCTCGCACAACGCCCGGACGATCGGTGCGACCGGACCGGTGGACTCGCCTCGACAGGCGCCGAGTGCGATGTCGGCGTTGCCGTACGCGGTGTCGATCGCGTCGATGGCGGCCACCGTCGCCGGTTCGGGCACGTTCGCGGTGATCGCCGCCACGTCGACGAGCCCCCGGTTCTTCAGGACGTTGGCGATGCCGATCGCGGTGGCGTCGTCCCACCACCAGCCGAGGTCGGTGTCGATGACGAGCACCGGTGTCGCCGTGGTCGACTCCGCCGTGGTCATGGTTCAGGTCTCGATGCCGGCGAACTGGGCGGCGTACAGGTTGGCGTAGGCGCCGCCCGCTTCGAGGAGCGTGTCGTGGTTGCCCTGTTCGACGATGTGCCCGTTCTCCATCACCAGGATCACGTCGGCGTCGCGGATCGTCGAGAGCCGGTGGGCGATGATGAAGCTGGTCCGGTTCTGGCGCAGCGCCGCCATCGCCTCCTGGATCAGCACCTCGGTCCGCGTGTCGACCGAGGAGGTGGCCTCGTCGAGGATCAGGATCGTCGGCTTCGCCAGGAACGCCCGCGCGATGGTGATGAGTTGCTTCTCGCCCGCGGACACCGCGCCGGTGTCGTCGTCGAGGACCGTGTCGTAACCCTCGGGCAGCGAATGGACGAAGCGGTCCACGTAGCAGGCGGTGGCCGCGGTGAGGATGTCGTCGTCGGTGGCCTCGAGGTTGCCGTACGCGATGTTCTCGCGGATGGTGCCCTCGAACAGCCACGTGTCC